>NZ_JBOFRG010000040.1:0-20009 GCF_051650885.1 Clostridium sp. | reverse complement strand
TCAAACTCTCAATAAAAAGTTTAATCTTAAATTGCTCATAAAACTTACTAATAAAAGAATTGCTGGTTTAAGTTTGTTTATATATTATTCTGTTCAATTTTCAAAGACCATTTGTTTCAATCGCTTTTGGCGACTTACTCATCTTATCACCGGAACTTTTCTTTGTCAACAACTTTTTAAAAGTTATTTTTCGAAAGTTCTGTGTGTCTTTTGGACTAGCCAAGCGACTCATTTATCTTACCATCTTTACTTAATAATAAATGTTGTTTTTATCTCTTATAAGCTTATTATTCACTCTATTCTTTTTTTTATTCCTATTTCCTTAAATTTTCTTATATTGATACTCATGGACTTGTTTATTTACTTTTTCAAAAAATTCAAATTATTTTTCCTTTCCCGTGGTATACTATAACCATCTAATATTTATTAAAAGAAATGAGGTGTTTAGTGGCTTGCCACGTATTATGAGTTATACATTAAATAAATCTTGGTCTTCTTTATTAAAAGAAGAGTTTTCTAAAGAGTATTATTATAAGTTAATGAATTTGTTAAATGATGAGTATAAATCTAAAGTTATTTATCCTCCTAGAGAATTTTTATTTGAAGCTTTAAATTTGACTTCTTATGAAGATGTAAAAGTTGTTATTCTAGGTCAAGATCCCTATCACGGTGCTAATCAAGCACACGGCTTAAGCTTTTCAGTAAACCCTGGTGTTAAAATTCCACCTTCTTTATTAAATATCTATAAGGAACTTCAAAGTGATTTAGGATTTCCTATTCCTAATCATGGTTATTTGAAGAAATGGGCTGAACAGGGAGTACTTCTTTTAAATACTTCTTTAACTGTTATTCAAGCTTCTCCTAATTCTCATCAAAAAATTGGTTGGTCAATTTTTACTGATAAAATTATTTCTTTAATCAATGAAAAAGAAACTCCTGTTGTCTTTATTCTTTGGGGGAATAATGCTATTTCAAAAAAATCATTAATTACTAACAAAAAACATTTAATTCTTCAATCAGTGCATCCAAGTCCGCTATCAGCAAGACGTGGATTTTTTGGTAGCAAACCATTTTCTAAAACCAATGAATTTTTAATAGCAAATAATCTTTCTCCTATTGATTGGGAGATTAAAAATATTTAAATGAATTTGTTAAATCTAAAAAGGCTATCACAAAATATTTTCATTATTTTGCAATAGCCTTTTTTTAGTTTATTTTCTTTTCATTAAGATTTTTTAACATTAGTCTGTATTCTTCATCATTTATTAAACAGTATGTTTTCATTATATCTATTGTTTCTTTATCATATAAACACTTTTCCTCTCTATTTTTTGTATTTACATGTTTAGTTGTCATTACTCCAACGATACTTGCAGTTACTATTAATAGTGATGCAACTAGTACAAACTCCATAATTTTTCTCCTAAATTAAAAGATTACTATATCACTATATTCATTTATTTATTTTTTATTTACTTATTTTTTTATTTCTCACTACCATATTAAATATACTTCCCATTAAAACACCCACTACTCCGAATACGGAAAAATATAAAATTATATTTTCTAAGTATATTCCCACTATACTTCCTATTAATATTCCTACAATTAAAAATAGTGTTAAACACCTTTCTTCCCTTTTTATAATTCTTTTTTCCTCTTCATATACCATAGCCCTTGCCTCCAATTATTTCTATAATTTTATTCTACATATTAGATATTAATTTTTCCTTAATATCTTCTTAAGTAATTCTTAGTCTTTTATTAACATTGAACTCACTTATTTTAAGTATTTCATTTTTTTATTTTTTTAATCATTTTTCTCTTATAATAATTAGACGTTTTAACTTTTATTTTTGTTTCATTTTATATCAAACTTTTTTTATTTTGATAAATAAAATCTTCTTATCATTCTGCTATCTATGTATTTAACAATCTCACCTTCTGTTTTGTGACATTCTCTAACTCATTATTTTTAATTTTGAACAGACCTCCTTTGGTTTTAATTTGGTTGGTAAACCTAAATTATTTTCCTAAAGGAGGTATTTTTTTATTCACGCATAGCTAAAAGCTTTTAGAACCACAGGTCAAACCTGTGGTTCTAAAATACAAAAAAAAAAGCATTAACTTACGTTAATGCTTTGGTGGCTCGAGCAGGAATCGAACCAGCGACACGAGGATTTTCAGTCCTCTGCTCTACCGACTGAGCTATCGAGCCATACTGACCTAGCAACTTGCTACTCTCCCACACAGTCTCCCGTGCAGTACCATCGCCGTTATAGAGCTTAACTTTCCTGTTCGGAATGGGAAGGAGTGTTTCCTCTATGCCATCATCACTAGATTACTTAATTAATAATATATTAGTTTTCCACTTTTGTCAATATTTTTTTAAATATTTTTTTAGACTTTCTTTTCCTTCTTTATATTCTTTGTAGTTTTCTAATTCAACATAATCTTTTTCAACAAAGCTTTTCGCTTCCCTTCTTATTATTTCTTCTGGATTATCATAGCCTATTAATTCCTCACTAAAATACTTGCTCTCTTGAAAATTATTTATCAAAATATCTTCGCAGCATATCTTAAACCATTTACTAGCCTCTTCAAAATTATTCAAAGCTATATTTATATCTACTAAATAACTCCCTGCATTATTATATGTTACTTTAAACTCTCTAGAAATTTTATCTAGCCCTTCTGCATATTTTTTAGCTTCATTAAATTCTTCTTTATCAATAGCTTCTCCCATTAATATTGTTAAATTTGATATTGCATTGTTTAAGTTATCTAAAAGCTTTAATTTCAAATTTTCTTCTCTCATATTAACTCCTTTCCCATCATAACTAATCCCTCATGTACTTTATATCCTCTTCTATTATAAAATCCTTCTGCTTTTTCATCTCTTGTTGTCATTAATATTATTTCTTTTATTTTTCTTTCTTCTAATCTTTTTTCTAATTCTAAAATTAATTTTTGCCCATATCCTTTGCCCTGTTGATTTCTATCTGTGCAGAATTCTTTTATATTAAACATTTTCCCATTATAAAAAACTTCTTCATGCCCTAATATAAATCCACATATCTTATTGTCTTCAATTACCTTTATCCCATAAACTCCGCTATCATTCATCATATTATTTAATCTTTCTGTTGCAGTCTCTACTGTCCACTCATCATTCCATGGTTCATTATTAAATGCCTCTATATATATTTCTACCATTTCTTTTAAATCATCTTTTTTTATTTCTTTAATCATTTTTATTCTCCTTTATTCTATAACCTCATTTTACTCTCTAATCCAATTTATTACAATTGATTATTTTCCTCTTTCTTTACCTTACTTCCTTCATATCATTTAATTCTTTTGCCTATTCTGTCATAATGAAATAATAATATATTTAATTTGGAGATGATTTAATGACTAATAAAATAGAACAACTTACTGAGATTTTAAGAGAAAGTAATAACATTGTGTTTTTTGGCGGTGCTGGAGTTAGTACAGAAAGTAATATTCCTGATTTTAGAAGTGCTAATGGTTTATTCAATGAAAAGCTTAATATGACTTTTACCCCTGAACAACTTGTATCTCACTCTTTCTATGTTAGATACCCTAAAGAATTTTTCAATTTTTATAAAGCTAAGCTTATTTATCCTGATGCTAAACCTAATAATGCACATATAGCTTTGGCTAAACTTGAGGAGCTTGGAAAGCTTAAAGCTGTTATCACTCAAAATATTGATGGTCTTCATCAAGCTGCTGGTTCTAAGAATGTCTTTGAACTTCATGGTTCTGTTCTTAGAAACTATTGTACTAAGTGTGGACAATTTTATGATGAAAAATTCATTTTAAATTCTAATGACGTTCCTGTATGTACTAATTGTTCTAGTATTGTTAAGCCTGATGTAGTTCTTTATGAAGAAGGTCTTGATAATAGTATTATTAATGGTGCTATAGATGCTATTACAAAAGCTGATACTTTAATAATCGGTGGAACTTCTTTAATTGTTTATCCTGCTGCTGGTCTTATTGATTATTTTAGAGGTAAAAATCTAATTTTAATTAATAAAAGCTCTACTTCTGCTGATTCTAAAGCTACACTTATTATTAATGATTCTATTGGTAAAGTTCTTGGAGAAGCAGTTAATAACCTTTAATCCACATTTAAATTAATTTTCTCTAATCTATAACCACTTTTTGTGGATTATTTTTGAATATTACTTATAAAAATCACCATTTTGGAAAATCTATATCTGAAAGAGGTGATTTTTTTAATATGAAAAAAAATTTAAAATTTATCAAATTAATTCCCCTATTACTTTTATTCTCATTGCTTGGAACACCAATTAGTGCTTTCTCTCAAATGGGTGAAGATGTTCCTGTTGATAAACAAGTTTTAGTTTTTGACAATGACAATCATAACAAACTTCCAGAACGTTTTAGAAAATCGAATGACCCTATTGAGGACCCTGGAAATCTTAATTTAACTGGATTAAAGTGTTTGAATATTTCTGGTAGTCAACAGTATTCTAAAGATGGTCTGACTCTTCTGAAAGAACAACTTCCAAAAGATAAAACACTTGTTTTCTTTGATTTAAGACAAGAATCACATGGATTTATCAATGGTCTTCCTATAAGCTTTGAAGGTGATGGTGATAAAGCTAACATGGGACTTACTCATAGTCAAGTTATAGCTAGAAATGATGCACAGCTTGCTAGCATTAAAATAGGCACTCCTATCACTATAAAAGGAACTTCTATTACTCCAAAGGAAGTTTACTCAGAACAAACTCTTATTAAAAATAATAAAGATAATTATGTGAGAGTAACTGTAACTGATACTAAACCTCCAACTCCTGAAATGGTTGATTATTTTGTAGCTGCAGTTAATAAGTTACCTAAAAATTCTTGGCTTCATTTCCATTGTAAAGAAGGTATTGGTAGAACAACTAATTTTATGACAATGTATGATATGATGAAAAATGCTAAAACGGTTCCTATGAACGATATTATTTTAAGACAAATTAAACTTGGAAACCTTGAAGATAAAGAAAAAGGCTTAGAAGATAAGGAGCGTATGGCTCTTTATACTAAATTCTATGCATACTGTAAAAAAGGTGATTTCACTAAAAAGTTTTCAACTTTTAATTAATTAAAGGTTTATTATGTATTTTTAATACTACTCCTAAATATACTTATATAAATAGTGTATTTAGGAGTTTTTATTATGATATATATAATTTTTATAATCTTAGTTATCGGCACATTAGCTTTTATAATTTTTACTTATGAGAGTAGAATTTCTAACCTAAAAAATGATTTAATTATTTTAACTAGCAATTTAAACAATCTAAAATCTAAAATGCCAAAAGGAAATACTTCTGTTCACATAGATTTCAAAATCCCATCTCATAAGTTGGGTCTTATTAAATCTGGAGCAATGGTTTATCTTTCTCCTGATGAACAAGGTATTATTGAGAAAACAAGTATTCATATGGAAGTTGCCATTCTTGATGAATGTTTCTTTAAAAACTCAACCTGGTTTTATGTTGCTCTACCTGTAAATAGAAGTGATAATTCTAGAGGATGGATTAACAAGAAATTTTTCACTTCATTTCAATAAATAATCTTCAATACTAAAAGAAGCTACCTTTTTTAAGATAGCTTCTTTCCCTTTATCTAAACAAGGTCATAAAAACAATAAATACTATTACACTCATTATAAGCGGTAAATTTATTATTTTTTCTCCTATGACATTACTATAACTTTTATTAATATTCCCTCTTACTATATTTATTCTTTCTAGCTTCTTTAAAATAGTATAAATGATGCCTCCTGTAATCACTATAGTAAATATAATTCCTACTATATCACCTACATTTATTCCACTTCCTACCTCTACTACTTTTTCTGATTCTCCTATTGCCTTCATTGCATTGTGTTGTATCTTCTGCAACGTTACTGATGTTCCATTTATTATAAAGTGAATTATCATAGATGAAAAAATACATCCTGTAACTCTCACGGCGTAAACTAGAACAAATCCTAATGCTGCTGTATAAATAAACTGATGGGCATTTAAGTGAAATACACCAAATAAAAATCCTCCAACAAGAGCTGCTTTAAAATTGCTTTTTTCATCATAATTACTAAGTACAACTCCCCTTAGGGATATTTCTTCAGTGATTGCAGGCATAACAGCTATCAGTAATAATAATATTAAATATGGTGTCCCTCCTATGCTCCCCATAAAATCACTAATTGTATTCTTAAAAAATATACTACTTATACTTCCAAATGCCCCTGTGAATGGTACACATACAATTCCCAGTACTATAATTAATATTAATTCTCCTACCTTTAGCTTACGAAACTTAAATACTTCCCTAAACTTTTGTTTTGTTATTATCACATATAATATAGATGGAATAAAAAAGCTTATGAAATGACTCATAACCAATCTTATTCTAGGATCAAAAATCTGCAATTCTTTAAATATGTCATACAATAAAAAGCTACTAAATATTCCCCATACCAGTATAATGAAAAAAAACAAATTTCCCCTATAAATCTTCTTCATAAAATTCCCCCTTTTAAAATTTTCCATAGTATAAATTTTTATAATAAGGAGATACTTATTATTGAGGCTATTTGCTTCATTAATTAATCGCCTCTCCCCCATTTTATTTATATACAAATAACACAATCCCTCTTATCTCTCCTAAGATAAGAGGGATTGTATTATTATAAGCCTATGCATATATAGTAATTATAATGCTTACTTTTTTAAAATCTCTCGTCTAATCATATCTAACGCTTTAAGGCACGCTTTTCTTCTTACAGAATTTCTATCCCCATTAAATATATTCTTCGTTACTATAGCACCATCTTCTGTTGCTACTGCTATATATACAAGTCCTACTGGTTTATCTTTTGTTTCGCCTCCTGGTCCTGCTATTCCTGTTGTTGAAACTCCTATTTTAGAACAACATCTTTTTCTTATTCCTTCTGCCATCTCAATTGCAGTTTCTTCACTTACTGCTCCTACAGCATTTAACGTTTCTTCTTTAACACCTAACGTTCTCATTTTAGCTTCATTTGAATAAGTTATAGCACCTTCTAAAAACACCTCAGATATTCCTGGATAATCTATTAAAGTTCCTCCAAGTAATCCTCCTGTACAAGATTCTGCTGTTCCTATAGTCATACCTTTTTCTACTAAAAGCTTTCCTACAACTAAATTTAATCCCTCTTCACCAATGTTATATATGTTTTCTCCAACTCTTTCTTGTATTTCTTTTATAACTGGCTTTATTATTTCTTTTGCCTCTTCTACAGTTTTTGCTTTCGCTGTCACTCTAAGAAGTGCCTCTCCTTCTTTTGCATAAGGTGCTACAGTTGGATTTATACCATCATCTATTAAATCTTGAACCATATTTTCTAGTGTACTTTCTCCAACTCCATAAACCCTAATTACTTCAGAGATAATTGTATTTCCTGTTAACTCCTCTAAATAAGGTCTTACTCTATCATTGAACATTGGTTTCATTTCTCTTGGTGGTCCTGGTAATATTATTATTATCTTTCCATCCTTTTCTAAGATAGCTCCTGGTGCAGTTCCGTTATCATTTTTTAATACTCTAGCTTCCTTAGGAAAATATGCTTGTTTTTCATTACTCTTTGTATATTTTCTACCAAGTTTCTCAAAATACTCTTGAATATCTTTTAAGCTTTCCTCATGTAACACAGATTCAAATCCAAAATACTTACATGCCAGCTCCTTCGTCATATCATCTTTAGTTGGTCCAAGCCCACCTGTTGTAATTATAATATCACTCTTTAATAATCCTTCTTCAAATGCTTTAAGAATTCTGTCCTCATTATCCCCTACAACACTTTGGTGATATACTTCAACACCTATATTTGCAAGTTCTCTTGATAAATATTGTGCATTTGTATTTACTATATCTCCTAATAAAATTTCAGTTCCTACAGATATTAATTCACATCTCATAATTTTAGACTATTTTTAAATAGTCTCTTTCACCTCCTTTTTTCTTTATTATACCACTTATAAAAGATGAAAAGTATTTGCTATATTAGCTATCAAAGTAAAAGAAAAAGATGCCCTAAGGCATCTTTTATTTAAACATCTCTTTATAATACTTTCCATCTTTAAGGTATGAAACACCATACTGATAGAATCCTAAGAATTGACCATTATACTTAGTTACTTTTTGAGTTGTAATTTCGTCAACTTCACTTTGCGAACTGTAGTTTACATATATTTGTCCATCCTGTCTAACATTTATATCACTACTTTTCACTGGTTCCTTTAGTGAAATAACTTTACTTTGTGCATTAGTATTATCTAAATCCTTAGTTACTATGCTACTAATTTCTCCATTATTTACTTCACCTAAGTAAATAGTTCCATTATCATCAATACCTAAAATAGTTAACGGATTCTTTGTATTCATTGGAATTCTTCCATTTGGTTGTGTAATATGAAGTATATTTCCACCCTTTGCAACATAAATTAATCTATCTTGTGTTGGCATTGTATCCATACTTCCTAATTGATTAACAACTGGATATATTGGTTGTGCACTTGTTTGGTTAATATCTATTCTAAAAATAGTATTATTTATCTGCACATACGTAACTCCTGTAATAGTTGATGCTTTAATATCGTAATTAACATAGCTTTGACTGTATGGTGCTATATTAACTAATTTTCTATTTTGTCCTGTTTGTGCATCATAACTATAAAGAACAACTTCTCCATCATTATTTTGTAAGTTTAATAACATATCTCTTCCATCTAGCCACTTAGCACATAATATTGGATTTTCTTCTGTTCCTAAATCTTTCGTTTTCCCTTCAGAAGAGTCTGCAATTTTATATACTCCATTTGTTTGATATGTGATATATACACCATCAAATGATACTCCCACATTTTGAGCATCTCCCGGTATTTCTATATGAACTGTTTTTTGATTCATACTATCGGATATTGATATTTTTTGCATATTAACATTTGTGTCATCTTCAAAGTAGAAATTATTTAGATAAAATAAGATACCACATTGTATTACAAGAGATATTAACACCCATAATATTATAAGTTTTATTTTCTTCATCTTTTCTCCTCACTACTTAACCACTACTGATGATACGATATATCTCTCACCTAAACCATTAGATAGATTATTTATTACTTTTCCATCTAAATACATAGTTGATGATTTACCACCATCTAAGTTTATCGCTGTTACACACTGTCCTTTTGTAAGCATTAATGTTTGAAGCTCTGTCATTGTAGCTCCTAACCCATTTACAATACTTCTTCCATCAATAACCATCATAACTATTGCTCCATCAGCTCTTTGACCTATAGCTGTTCTTGGTGCAACTCCCCATGTTGCTGATACTCCTGAAAGATCTGTTGGTTTACCATTTTGTACAAGCACTGGTCCAAAGCTTACTGCTTGTGTAACTCCCATATTTTTAAGTTGCTGAAGAGTATATGATCCCGCATACATTTTCCCTTGTGCATCCATTGCCATACATGTAGTTGATTCTCCAGGTTTTAAATCTGATGCTACAACTTTTCCATCTGATATGATAACACCACTTGGTGTTCCACCATTACCAGTCCAGTTTGCACTACTTGATGTATCCACAAAAGCTCCACCATTAATTGCTGCTACAGCATTGTTTTGTATTGCCATTTGTGATGTAGTTTCACCTTTTTTGTATAAACTATTTGTATATGCAACCTTTATCCTCTTAGGATTATTAATTACTAACATATATCCTGTATATTTTGAATTATCAAATTTATATAGGTCTATCCTATTATCATGAGTACCTTGTATATCAACTGTTGATCCATTGTCTCCTTGAACCGAATTACTTCCAGCACTTGAATTTAAAATTTCATTTATCTTTTCTTTAGATAAAAATGCTGTTGCTAAATACTGATGACTAAATGTTGTCATTGCTGATCCAACATATATCCTTTTAGCAGTATCAAATGGTCCATATAGAAGAACAAATGGTGCTGTTATTGCAGTAAATATTACTTCGAAAACCACAAAAGCTATTACAAGCTTCCATTTCTTCTTTTTTTTCTTCTTCATAAGAACTCTCCTAATTACATAATATTTTTCATTATATAATTTTTTCAAAGCTTTGAATTAAATAAATGGGAACATTTTTAAATAAGTTACTTATTATTCACCCTTAGTTCACAACTATTTTTTGCTTTTCTTAAAATTTATATAATTAATTACAAATTTCTTACGTTTTTATCTATATTTAATCAATTACATTTTCCTTATAAACCTTGTTAATATTTATTCTACATTTCTAAAATAGTATCTATATTTTTCATTTTTTTTATTCATTAAAGCCTACCATCCAGTAGTTGCATTTTCCTTTGTAAAGTGACTTCCATCATTTTTAAATTCTATTTTTACATTTTCATTTTCTACCAATATCTTAGTTAGAGTAGCTTGTCCCATTACTTCTGTATTTGCTTCTTCGTCTTTAAAGTAATGCATTAAAGCTTTTAATGTTATTCCATGAGTAACTATCATAATAGTTTTTTCATCATCTTCCTTAATAACTCTATCCATAAATGCCTTTACTCTTTCTCTAACTTCCTTTAATGTTTCACCATTAGGCGCTTTAATCTCTGTGTTTCCTGTCATTATAAGATTCATATCAAAATTCTTATCTATTTTAAATAAGTCATCTATTTTTTGACCTTCAAAATCTCCAAAGCTCATTTCCATTAAGCCTTCTTCGCTTAAAAATTCTATCTCTTTATTTCCTTTTACAATTTCAGCTGTCTTATACGCTCTTTCAATAGGGCTTGTGTATATTTTATCTATTTTCATAGTACTTACCCTCTTTGATAATTCTTTAGCTCTTTCTACCCCAAACTCTGTTAATGGTGAATTTCCTCTTCCTTGAAGTCTTTTTTCTAAGTTCCACTCTGTTTGTCCATGTCTAGTCAAATATATTGTTATCATCTTTTTCCTCCTTGTGTTACCTTATATTCTAAATTTTCTTATATGCATAATTAAATAAATTATTTCTTGTTTTGATAATCTATAATTAAACTGTTTTTCTATATATGCCTCAATTTTATCAACACATTCTTTTTCATTACTATATTTATTTACTACCATTTCATAAAAATCTTTATCTTCATCTTTTACCTGTGTTCTTTTAAATATTCTTTGTGCAAAAAATTTTAAATGTGTTATAAATCTCATATAATCCAGTGAATTTTCATCAAACTCTATATTGTATTCTCTTTTTACAATACTTAATATTTTATTAGTCATTATAGTTATATTCATTGTGTTTGACATATCTTCATTTAGTGCTGAGTTTATAATATGAAGTGCTACAAATCCTGCTTCATCTTCTGATAACTTTGTTCCTGTATATTTTTCTACGATTTCTATTCCTTTAAGACCTACTTCAAACTCTTTCTTATAAAGACTTTTTATTTCCCATAATATTGGATTATCAATTCTAATTCCTTCTTTTTCTCTTGTTACTGCAAAATATAAGTGGTCAGTTAACATAATAAATATTACTTCATTTAATGTTGTGTTTAGTTTATCTTCTGCTATCTTTACAATATCTTTAGTTATGTTTAAATATTCCTCCGGTGTTTCGCCCATAAGTTGCTTAAAACTTTTATTTTCTCTCTCACCTTGCAATTTAAATACTTTTTCTATGCTATTTGGCTTTACAATATCCCCTAAGCTTTTCTGAAAACCAACACCTTTTCCCATAACAATAATCTCTTCACCATCAATATTAGCTACAACAACATTATTATTTAAAATTTTACTTACTCTCATACACCCTCCGTAAATTTATAAGCTTTATTTATTAATATCTATTTCTACGTCTTAATATCACAAATTTTATTTATATTTTTAATTAACCCTCAAAAATATTTCCCTTACCTATATTATCATCTTTTTCACATTTTTCAAAATTTATTAATATTTGTGTTGACATTTATATTTTTTCTATGATAACATTTACTTGTAAATAACCAGTGATTTTTTGTTACTATTTAATTAGGCAAATGTCACTCATCCTTTTCGTTAAACAAACTTCAAAATTTAATATAGTAAGATTGTTACTATAAACAGGCAAGACTTAAATATCTGTAAATCTAGGTATCTTTATACCTAAATGATTTATAAATATTTAGGTCTTTTTTATTCTAAAAATTTATTTATTAATTATTATTTAGGAGGAATTATTCATGCTACAAACTTTACAAAGAATCGGAAAAGCTATTATGCTTCCAATTGCCGCATTACCTATCGCAGGTATTTTACTTGGTGTTGGTGGTGCCTTACTTGGAATTGCAGGACTACAAAATGCTCCTGCTGTATACGAACCATTAATTTCATTCGTTAATAATCCAGCTGTTACAGCTATATTAACAGTAATGAAAAATGTTGGAGATATTGTTTTTGGTAACTTACCATTATTATTTGCTGTTGGGGTTGCTGTTGGACTAGCTAAGAAAGATAAAGGAACTGCTGGTTTAGCTTCTGTATTTGGTTTCATTGTTATGAACCAAGTTATATCAACACTTTTAACTCTTGGAGTTACTCAATTAGGTGTAGTTACACCTGATAATGTTGGAGAATATGGAACTTATGTTACTACAAACTTAGGAATTTTCACTCTTAACATGTCTGTATTTGGAGGAATTATAACAGGTATAATCACTTCAATACTTCACAATAAATTTTACAATATTGAATTACCTGCAGTTATTGGATTCTTCGCAGGGTCAAGATTTGTTCCAATTATAACTGCTTTAGTTATGGCTTTAGTTGGAGGACTTTTAGCTTTCGCTTGGCCGGTTGTTCAAAATGGAATAAGCTTAATTGCTGAATTAGTTAAAAATGCTGGATACTTTGGTACTTTCTTATTTGGATTAGTTGAAAGATCATTAATTCCATTTGGATTACACCACGTGTTCTACACTCCATTCTGGTTTGGTTCATTTGTTGAAGCAAACATTATAGTTGATGGTGCTCAAACTGTTGTTGCTGGTGCAAACACTGCATATTTTGCTCAATTATCAAGCATGACTGACTTAGTTGGTGCAAGCCCAGAAGTTATGTCTAACATCGTTGCTGGTACTACAAGATTTATGGCTGGTAAATTCCCATTCATGATGTTTGGTTTACCTGCTGCTGCATTTGCAATGTATAAATGTGCTCATCCTACTAAAAAGAAAGTTGTTGCATCACTTATGATTTCTGCTGCTGTAACTTCATTCTTAACAGGTATTACTGAACCATTAGAATTTACATTCTTATTCGTAGCTCCAGTTCTTTATGGAGTGCACTGTTTACTTGCAGGACTTTCATTCATGTTAATGGATATCTTCAATGTATTTATAGGAATGACTTTCTCAGGAGGATTTATTGACTTCTCATTATTTGGTCTTTTACCTGCTGGTGCTGGTGTACCTACAAAATGGTTTATGGTTCTTTTAGTTGGTGCTGTATACGCTGTAGTTTACTACTTCTTATTTAGCTTTATAATTAAGAAATTCAACTTAAAGACACCTGGTAGAGACTCAGAAGAAAAAGAAACTAAATTATTTACAAAGAAAGATTTCCAAGGTTCTAACTCTGGTGATGAAATTCAAGTTAATGCTCCTTTAGTTTTAAATGCTTTAGGTGGAGAAAATAACATCGTTAGCGTTGATGCTTGTATCACAAGACTTAGAGTTGAAGTTAAAGATAAATCACTTGTAGAAAAAGATACATTAACAGACTTAGGTGCTGCTGGTGTTGTTGAGGTAGGAAATGGTGTCCAAGTTATCTTCGGTGCTAAAGCTAACTCTTATAAAAATGAAATTAACTCAATCTTAGGAGAAGATTAATCCCTTCTTTTTAAGAAAATAAAAGATGCCGTAGAATTAATTTTCTGCGGCATTTCCTATTTTAAAATTATTTTTACTAATATATTTTGCTACCTTTAATAATACATTTTCCATTTTCATAAACATCTTCTTCTATTTTTACTATATTATTTTCCTCAAAAATTTTATTTACTATTTCAAAATTTATAAGCTTCATGTTTTCTATTTTCATAGTAAACTCATCTTCAACACAAATTATGCCTAAATAATCGTGGATATTTCCATACTCCTGCTTAGTTAATTCTTTTTTTACATTCATTATATAATTTGACATAAAAAACCCCTCCTACCTTTTTATTATGATAAGAGAGGTTCCATTTTATTCTTCTTTTTCTTTATTTTCGATTAATTTTAATGTTTCTACCTTTGAAAGCTCTTCATGTCTCGAGTATTCTACTTCAAAATATCCTCTTCCACTTGTCATTGCCTGTAAATCTATTGCATATTCAAACAGTTCATTTTCTGGAACTTCAGCTATAATTGTTTTTACTTCACCTTCTCCTTCCATTCCAAGTATACGTCCTCTTCTTTTATTCATATCAGATATAACATCTCCCATATTTTCATCTGGAATATATATCGAAGCTTTCATTATAGGTTCTAATATTATTGGTTTTGCAAGTTCAATCCCTTTTTTATATGCTATTGCAGTAGCTATTTTAAATGCCATTTCTGAAGAATCTACAGCATGACTTGAACCGTCATAAAGAGTTGCTCTAAGTTCTACCATTGGGTATTCTAACAGTACTCCTTTTTTCATACAATCTTCTAATGCTTTTTCAACCACTGGTATAAAGTTTCTTGGAACTGCTCCTCCAACTACCTTATCTACAAATTCTAGCTCTGGGCTTCCATCAGTTCTTCTTTCAAATTTTATTTTTACATCCCCATATTGCCCATGTCCACCTGATTGCTTTTTATGCTTTCCTTGAACATCTGAATGACTAGTTATAGTTTCTTTATAATTAAATTTAGGCTTCTTAAAGATAACTTCTGCCCCAAACTTATCTTTTAGCTTACTTTCAACTACTTCTAAATGTAATTTTGATACTCCACTAATTACTTGTTCTCCTGTAGTTTCACGTCTTTCTAAAATTAAAGACTTATCTTCTTCAATAATTTTATTTAATCCTAAATTGATTTTATCCTCACTGCCCTTATCCTTTGGATAAACTGCCATATGCATCATTGGCTTTTTAAAGTTTAATTTATCATAAATAACATTGTAATCTAAGCTAGTTATAGTATCTCCCGTTTCAAATGAATCACATTTTGCAATGACACCAATATCTCCTGCAATTACTCGATTTGTTCTTTCTGTATTTTTTCCTTTTATAAAATATAAATTATTTATTTTTTCCTCTACATCCTTATTCCTATTTATTATGCTGTCATTATTTTTAACCTCTCCTGTTATAACTCTAAAATAAGATAACTTTCCTGCAAAAGGATCTATTGCTGTTTTAAATATAAATGCTGAAAATCTTTCTTCTTCATCTAAGCAAATATGATCTGTTTCACTATCCTCTCTTACACACTTTTGTGCTAATGACAATTCTGGAGTTGGGAAACACATAGCTATATCTTCTAATAAACACTCTACTCCAATACCATTTATAGAACTTCCACACATAACAGGTGCTATTTCACCTCTTGCACATCCATCTAACAATCCATTATAAATCTCTTCTTCTGTTAAAACCCCTTCATTAAAATACTTATCTAAAAGCTCTTCTCTTGTTTCTGCAACTGCTTCTGTTATCATTTGCTTACACTCACTAACTTTATCAGCAAGTTCTTTTGGAATTTCGCCTTCTTCCATCTTTTTTGTTTTAGGATTATATATTCTAGCTCTTTCAGAAATTATATTTATTATTCCCTTGAACCCCTCTTCTTTTCCTATTGGATATTGAATCGGCACTACACTTATTCCAAACCTATCTTTTAATTCCTCTAAGACTTTATCAAAATTTGAATTTTCTCTATCTAGTTTATTTATAAAAAAAGTCCTAGATAATTTTATTTTATTACAATAATCCCAAGCTTTTTCTGTTCCTACCTGTACTCCTGATACACCACAAACAACTATATTTGCTACATCAACAGCTCTCATTCCCTGAATACTTTCGCCATAAAAGTCAAAGTATCCTGGAATATCTACTAAGTTAATTTTTATATCATCTTTTTCAACTGGTACTACTGAAAGTGAAATTGAATATCCTCTCTTTTTTTCTTCATTATCAAAATCACTAATAGTATTCTTATCTTCTACTTTCCCAACTCTATCTATTATTCCGCATTTATATGCTATTTGTTCTACTAAGGATGTTTTTCCTGTTGCTCCATGACCTATTAATCCAACATTTCTAAGATTTTTTATACAATATTCTTTCATAATGCCCATATATACCTTTATAGATATATATTTTTCACCAGCCTTTCACAAACTCTTTTGTTTATATTTATGAAAAGGTTTAACCTTGTATGAAAGATTTAATCTCATAACTTATTAAAAAATCTTTATTCTCTCTTTTTTACTCACTTTGCTTATTTTATGTTAAATTGTCTGCTTTCTCTCTTTTTAAATCAATCTTAAAGTATTTCAAAATACTCTAAATATAATTCTTTTGATTCGCAAACTCTTTTTATTACTCTTTCTGCATCCTTATTTGTCTTTATTCTTAATCTATATGTGGCTACATTAAATTTATCTTCTTCACTTTTAACCTTCATATTAGTTATGATTACATTATTCCCTTTTATTAATTCTTGAAAAATTTCATATTTTCCCTCTTTTGCTCTTATGCTTATTTCTAATTGCTTATTATAAAAATTCTTAGATAACCTTGTTAATACTTCAAATACTATAAGTATTAAAATTGTTGTACAAACTGAGATTAAATACAGTCCACATCCTATTGCAAGACCAATTCCTGCTACACACCAAATTCCTGCAGCTGTTGAAAGCCCTCTAATATTCCCACTATCTTTTAGAATTATTCCCCCTCCAAGAAAACCAATTCCTGAAACAACCTGTGCTGCTATCCTGCTTGGATCCACCCGTACATTCTCTCCTAGCACTGCAAAAAAACCGTATTGCGATACAATCATTATTAAAGCTGCTCCGATACATACTAATATATGAGTTTTTATACCTGCCTGTTTTGAATGAGATTCTCTTTCATATCCAACAACACCTCCAAGTATTGCTGCAATTATTAATCTGATTACGAAATCCCATGGCATATTTATAGATTCCATATAACTAAAGTAATTTGACATTCTATTTCCTCCTATTTTCATCAATAAAACTTATTCTTACCTTTTTTACCTTTTTTTATGTAAAAAAGCTATTTCTAAAAATTTAGAAATAGCTTTTCTTTAACCATAACAAACTACAATAGTTCCTGGTGTTATATTATTATATATTGTTTCTGCTGTTTTTGGTGGTAAATTCACACATCCATGTGAACCATCAGTTTTATAAATGTTTCCACCAAATTTACCGTTTCTCCACCATGCATCATGAAGACCTATTCCACCATTAAATGGCATCCAGAATTTCACTGGTACATCGTAGTTTTTACCTTTTAAATGAGTATCATGTTCTTTATATTTTACATAATATACTCCATCTGGAGTTCCATCCTTCTTGCTTATATTTCCTGTAACTACATCACTTTCTATAATAAGCTTGCCATCTTTGTAGTACCATAACTTTTGTTTTGGTATATTTACCTCTACATAAGTATTACCTAACCCATCTGTTCCATAAGGTAATCCTTTTTGAGAATAAACTGGCTCTCTTGTAACAGTTTGTCCCTCTTCTATATTAGAAGTTAACTTTTCCACTTCAGCTTGGACATTTATCTTCCACCCAAAGTCTCCACCTTTAACTGTTGCCATTGTTCCTAAAGATGTTTTAAAGGTTCTCTCTTTTCCAACAGTATCATATTTACTAGCTAATGCTTGTACATAAGTTGTAACCTTATCACTACTAATATGAACATTCATGTCTTTATCTACATAAAGCCATTTATTTATAGTGTCTCCATCTAAAACTACAGACTCATCTCCAAAAGTATATGTTACCTTTGTATTTACATATTTATTTAATGTTTTTTGAGCCTCTATTGTTTTTTCTGAATCTTTTAGATATGTTGGTTTTTCATAACACCCTAAATTTTCTACATTTATTTTCTTTTCATTTTTTTCAACCGCTTGTAAAATAACTGTATCTAATTTATTTATATCTATCTTATCTCCCTGAACTGAATCCGTAATTATATATTTTCCATTCTCATATTCAAATCCAGCATTTTTAGGTTCCATTTCTTCTCTAAAATCAAAAATTTTATCCAAAGATTTATTTAATATTTCCTTATTATAAGTTTGAGTTATATCAATCTTTTTATAATTATTATTAAATATTTGCACTATCCATAAAAATGGAGTTTGCTTATTTTTTAATTCTGTTGCCTCATTACTAATATCATACTTAAAGCCTAAATCTTTTGTATCAACATATCCTGAAACATGATCGCGTCCTTTTATTTCTAATTTATAATCGTTTATTTTTTCTTCCACTAACTTTGTAGCACTTCCAACTGTTCTACCTGATACATTAACATTATTTATTGTAGAACCAAAGAAAAAGTGATTCATAAAATAAAGTGAAAAACCTAAATATCCAACTATAATTATAGCAATTGCTATAATAATACCTATTATTAATTTTTTCATAATACTATTTCTCCAAACTTAATATCATTCCTCTCATCTCAAATTTTATACCAAGTTTAGATATTATAATATTATAACAATAGTATTTTTTTTAATCAATGTCATCTAGATTACAATTTTTCCATTTTGTATACATATCTATCCTAAATCCTATCAACCGCCTCACTATAATACTCTATTAATTTAGGCTTATTTAATGTATTAATCTCTAATTTTTTGTCTTTTTTCTTTTCATCCTCTCCAAGGAAAAATATCTCTTTAACTGTGTCTTCATTCAAATATTTTAACTCTTTTTCTATCCTTAATTTATCTACATTAAATTCACTTTTTTTGCAAATATTAAATCCCCAACTTCCAAATGAAGGTACATATACTTCCATAGGTTTAACCTTAAAGTCTTCTGATTTTATAGTTTCATTTATACACCAAAAAGCACTATTAGAATTTAGTGGACTAGTAGATTGAACTACTAAAACTCCTTCCTTTGTTAATGAGGAATATATCAATCTATAAAACACATTTGTATATAATTTATTTAACCCTTCATTATTTGGATCTGGTAAATCGACTATTACTACATCATACCTTTCTCTATTTTCTTCTAAAAAAATATATGCATCTTCTGTTACTATTTTTAATTTATCATTCTCTAAGGAACCTTCATTTAATTTTTTTATTTCCTTATTACTTTTACAATACTCCACCATTTCATTATCTATATCTACCAATGTTATTTCTTTTACATCTTCATACTTTAAAATTTCCCTAACTGCTAATCCATCACCACCACCTAAAACTAAAATTCGTTCCCTATCTTTAGCTAAGCTCATAGCAGGATGTACTAAAACTTCATGATATCTGTATTCATCCTTTGAACTAAATTGAATATTTCCATTTAAAAATAACCTAAAATCATCTTTATGCTTTGTTGCTACTATTTTTTGATATTTAGTTTGTGTACTATAAATCACTCTATCTCTATATAAGTTATCTTCAAGGCTTTTAGATAGTTTATCTCCATTTAAAAAGAAAGTTCCCATTATCAAAAATAATCCTATCCCAACCCCTCTCAATATTTTGTAATTTTTTAATTTCTTCTTATATACAAAAACTAAAACTGTTCCTACTATTATATTTATAATTCCAACTAAAAAACTTGTTTTTAGTTGTCCTAAGTTAGGTAATAATACTAAAGGAAATGCTAATGAACCTATTAATGCCCCTATATAATCAAAGCTTAAAATATTTGCTATTGTTTCTTTCAAGTTTTCCTCTTCTTCA
>NZ_JBOFRG010000039.1:0-10496 GCF_051650885.1 Clostridium sp. | reverse complement strand
TAACTTCTTGCATTTTACTTGCATTTTTATCGCCTATATTTATAGTTTGAACTTCATTACTCAAAGTATAGCCTGTCGGTGGTACGATTTCTTTTATCTTGTAATCTCCCCATGCTAAATCTTTAAGACTTGTAACTCCATTTTCATCAGTCCAAATCTCTTTCTTAAATTTATTTGGACCTGTTACTTCAAACTCTGCATTTTTAAGCTTTGCATTGTCTTTTCCAAGCTTTGTAATTTGAAGACTTCCTAAAATTCTTTGGTCTTTAACTTCCGCTTTTACCACTTCACCTTGTTTACTTATAGTAAATGTTCCAACTGTTTTATTTATTTCATAACCTGTTGGTGGACTTATTTCTGTATAAGTATAAGTTCCAGCAGGTAATGTAAATTCTGTTGCAGTATCTTTACTTACAAAGGACTTTGTGATTTTTTCTCCTGTTAAAGAAGTTCCTGTTATTTCTATTTTAGCTCCTGGAACTTCCTTCTCATTAGTTACATCAACCTTTGAAATTTTAACTATTCCCATAGTTTGAGAATCTTTAAAGGTTAAAGCTTGAACTTTTCCCGCGTTTTCTGCTGTAATTTTTACAGTCTGCGAATCTGGATTTAAGTTATATCCAACCGGTGCTTTAGTTTCCTTAATTGTATAAGTTCCCCATGGAATATTTGCTAAAGTCGCAATTCCATCTTTTCCTGTTGTTATATCTTTACTGAATCCTGCTCCGCTTACTGTAAATACTGCTCCCTGAAGTGGAGTTCCATTTTCGCTTGTTTTAGTTACTTGAAGACTTCCCACAAGTGGAGCCTTTTTATCATAAATATATCCAAGATTTACTGTAGTTCCTATGTCATCTTTACTTATTGTAAAAGGTGTCTTCTTATCACTTAGTGAGTATCCACTCGGTGCTTGGATTTCTTTTAAATAATAGTTTCCAGCCTCATTGATGTTACCTTGTATAAGACCTTCTTTATCAGAAGTTACTTTTTCTACTAAACTATTATTAGCTTCATTATAAACTCCATATTCAGCTCCGCTTAAAGTATTCTTTGTTGTTGAATTTTCTGAGCTTAAAGCTGCTTTTATTGCCTTGAATGAATATCCTTTTTTAACATTTACTGTATTCAAAAAAACCCCATTTTCATATAAACTATTTGGTACTGTAGTTCCTTCTGGGACATCCTTTAAAGAACAATTTATTTTTATTACTGCTGAGTATTCCTTATCTCCTTGCGATATTATACTCTCTGAATTAACAATTTTTATAGTCTGTCCATCAACTGTAACCTTATATCCTGGTGGTGTTACTATATCATAATTTCCATTAGGTAATTTGTTTAATTTAATATTTTTATTTAATGTATCTGTTAAATTAAGATATCCAGCTGGAAATGCTCCATTTGCTGATACATTTATATCATAAGTTACATTTTGATTATTCTTTAAATGAACTATTTCAGTTTTCCCATCAGCCTCTTGTACCTCTTGTGTTCCATTTGAAAAAATAGCTTTTGTATTTGAGGTTTTATGTGCTTGTATATCACCTGAATCATATGAAAAACTTAAGGTATCTTGTCCACTAGCTGTGTAACCATCAAAGTGTAATGTTGCAACATTTGTTATTTTATTTAATAACTTATCTACCGTAGCCTTATAATAAACTACAATTGAGTCTGTCGTATCTTCATTAAACTGAACTCTTAATTCATTAGTTTGTCCATCTAAAATAACAGTTCCTTCATTGCTTTTATCATATGATATATATTTCTGTGTACCATCTTTATTTATTGATAAAATATTAAACTGATAGTTTCCATACTGTTGTGCTTGATTATAAGCTGCTGCATTTGAATACGTATTATCTAAACTTAAGCCTTCTGGCATCTTATCTACAAGATAACTTCCTTTTTTTATAAGTACATGATGCTGGTTTAAATTTAAATAATATGTCTTTACTTGTCCAACCTTTGTATAGTTATTTTCTTCCCCAGGGGCTATAGCTTTTTGCACCATATCTTTAAGAGTATCTGGTGTTATTTCATTAGCCTTTGTGTTGAAAGTAACATATGCCATAGCATTATAGTTGTCTAGGTTTGCCTCATTTCTAGATATCCAATTTTCTTTTCCCTTTGCATAATCTAATGGAATAATTCCTTTATAGTTTATAATATACTTTTCATTAATTGGAAGATTAGAAATTTTAATACTTGTATCTGTAGTAGTTGTTTCACTTTCTAAACTCTTTGTTACATCTACTTCTTGTCCATTAATTAATTCTAATACTTGCAATGAATTTTTTGTATAATTAAATCCATCTGTCATTTTATCAGAAAAAGTACTCGGTTTTTGTAATCCATGTGTATCTAGCTTAACTTGAAAGTTGAAACTATTATTTTCAGATGTTAAATTTTCAACTTGCACTGAAGTTTTACCATCAACAGTCTTACTTATATGTGTAACTGCTCCACCACCAGTACCGCTTCCATCACCTGATCCACTACCTGGATTCCAAACATAGGCATGAACTATCGTAGTTTTCCCATTAACTGTAATTGGAATGTTTACATCTTGGTCTTTATCACTACAATTCAGCGTAGCTTGAGCTCCTATGTATCCTCCTACAAGATAAATCCCTGACTCCTTAACTGTATAAGTTATTGTATTTCCTTCAACTATTGGTTTCTCAAATTTACTCAAGTCACATTGACCTGCCACTAAATTTTTTAATATATCTGGGACAGTTATTGTAATTTTATCCCCTGGTTTTACCTCGCTCTGCCTTACATAATGTATCTTTATACTGACAGTCTTACCATTTTCTAACTCAATAGGATTCGCTTGTGAAATATCACTAAGTTCTTTCCCATTTATACTAATGCTTGTTGTAAATGGACTCTTTGTGTTTATATCAGTAGCATAAGTTGGTATAAAATTATAAAAAATTGTTGTAATAAAAAACAAACTTGCTAAAATTGATATTTTTCTTTTTAACTTCATAAATTTCCTTTCGTGAAGTTAATTTAGCAAATAATATATTGAATTGTTAACTTTAATAACTAGAAATTTACTAGTAAATTAGTTAACGGTATCTATTATTTCATAATATTGTATAAATTAAAATACTTTTTAAGATTTTTTACTTTATTCATAAATTGTATTTGTTATTCACCCATTATTTATGATATTTATCAAGCTTTAAAACATATTTGCTTTTAAACTTTATTATAAAATTTAATTTAAATAGTAAAATTTTATGAATTTTGAAACAAATAAGAGTAGTAAATCTCTATTTACTACTCTTATTACCTTAACTAACTGCGTCTAGGTTATATCCTTTATCTGTTACATAGTTAGGAATGCTCCATATATTTAGTTCTTGTTCTTTTGCACTATCTTGTGCATTATACATTTGTGGTAATAGTTTATCTTTTTTATCATAAACATATGCAACTCTAGCTAATCCATTTGCCACTAATTCTTCATTTAAATTATACCAATTTCCACCTTCTTTATAATATACATAAGCTAAAAATCTACCATATTTATCTTTTTCATCTCTACCTGTTACAAGCATGACTTCTTCACCTTTTGAAAGCTTTGATTTTACAAATTCTTTTGCTTGTGGTCCATATGGCTCAACTGGAGTTCCTTTTTTAACAGTTTCAGGTGTATCCATCATAAGGAATCTTACCTTTTCTTCCGTATTATTAACCTTCACCATTATAGTATCGCCATCGACATCTCTTACATATGTTCCTTTAATCCCGTCAACCTTTCGAACACCTTTAACCTTAAACTTATCATTATATGTAACTTTAACATTCTTAACTGTGTTATCAAGTTCATCCTTTTGGGTTTTATCTAGCTTTTCATTATAATACGTCTTAGATTTATCTGAAGTTTTATGTGTTTTATCTTTTCCTATAAATTTAATCCCTACAAAAGCTATAATTAAAATTAAAATAATTCCAATAATTTTTTTCATTTTTCTATTTTGCACCTCATTTTCTCCTTAATTACCTATATATTCTAATCTATAATCTTTTTTCTTTCAATTGAAATCTATACTATAAATTCAAGCTATATTTTCTATTTAAATTTACTATTGATATTTTTTAAAACTTATTATATAATCTAAAATATAGTGGCGCTATAGCCAAGTGGTAAGGCATCGGTCTGCAAAACCTTGATCCCCAGTTCGAATCTGGGTGGCGCCTCCAAAGTTTAAGCTAGTAATTTGAATCTATTCAAATTACTAGCTTTTTTGTATCATAGCCATTATATAGATATTTACATCCTAATATTTTCTACAAATAATATTCTAAAATCCAGTTGAATTCTTTATTCTTGAATCACATTATGGGCGAATTCATCAGTAAAAATTCCCTTATGTGTATCACCATAGCTTCTATTACATATGCTAATTCCACCTAATATAAGTACATATGAAATTATTATAACTAAAGCAACTCCTACCACACCTCTCATTTTTATATCTTTATTCATACGAATCATCTCCTAGCTTCATTTTTTTCTATTCTATCACATATATCAATTTATTTATTTTTTATAAAAATCTTATTTCTAAAATAACCCTCTTAATTTTATCTAATCTTATAAATTTTTAGTACTATATATTCTGTATTTTTAGTCTTTCCTTAGATAGAGTGGTAAATTTATCAATTATTGTAATAGTATTTATTTTTTATTTAAAAAAAGTCTATATTTCCAAAATATTTAACAGTTTATTATTTGTTTTTTTCGTTATTGTTAACTTTTTTTATATATTCTAAATATACGTGTGAATAATTTCTACTTATGTAGAGAAAGTTATTACTATAAATTAACACAAAAGGGGAGAAAAAATTTGAATATAAGAAATTTAAAACAAAGCTATGTGCTTCAAGTTGGAATTGTTCTTATTCTTCTTGTTTATGTATTATTCAAGCTTGAAGATATACATAGATATCTAGGATCATTTATGAGTATGATGACACCAATATTTGTTGCATTTGCACTTGCATTCATCTTAAATTTAGTTGTTAGATTTCTAGAAAATAAGATTATTTATAAATTTCTAGTTAAAAGAAAAACACCTAAAATTAAAGCATCAGTTAGAGGAATCTCAATTTTACTAGCTATTGTAATAATTTTTGGAATTATACTTACAGTTTGTCTTGTAGTAATCCCAAAAGTTATAGAAAGCCTTGTTCAAATTGCAGGTCTTGCACCTAAGTATTTGGTAAGTCTTGAGCAGACCTTTGAAAAATGGTTTCACATTTCTGATAAATCCACTTTATTTAATCATATTTATCAAGAAATTTTAGGTACATGGAAGAATATCTTATCTGTAGGTGCTACATTTATAACATCAAGCCTTTCATCAATACTTTCATTTACTATTTCATTTACTAGCGGGGTAGTTGATTTTGTAATGTCTCTTATTTTAGCTATCTATATGTTATTTAGTAAAGAGATGCTTATAAGACAAATTAAAAAAGTATTTTATGCAATCTTCAGAAAAAATGAAGCTGATAAGCTTGTAGGAATTATTAAAATCCTTAACAACTCATTTGCCTCATTTATTACAGGACAATGTACTGAAGCATTTATAATTGCTGTTTTATCATTTATTTTAATGACAATTTTAAGAATACCATATGCTTTATTAATTGCTTGTCTTTTAGGAGTTACTGGTGTAATCCCTATATTAGGAGCTTTTATTGGAATTATTCCATCAGTACTTTTATTACTTATGATAAGTCCTGTAAAAGCAATTACTTTTGTTATTGCAATAGTATGTCTTCAACAAGTTGAAAGTAACATTATATACCCAAGAGTTGTTGGTTCATCAGTTGGTTTATCATCACTTTGGATTATGATTGCAATAATACTTGGAAGTTATGTTTATGGAATTCTTGGAATATTAATCGGTATTCCTCTAATAAGTGCTTTCTACAAAATATTTAGCACTTACGTAAATAAACGTCTTGTTCAAAAAGATATAAAACTCTAAAAAAAGCTACAAAGATTTTTAATCTTTGTAGCTTTTTATTAGTTTTCTTCAATATCTTCAATTATCATTTCTTTGGTTACATATTCTTCTAACTCATAATATGCATTTTCTTTTCCATCATACTCAAACATTATAGTATCTACACCGTTTGTTATAACTGCATATTCAACCATAGTTAAATCACTTAAATCCATAAGATTATCGATAGCTTCATCACTTATCTCATCTTCTTCAACACAAGATACTAATATCAGTGGACATATCTCTTCACCTGTTGAGTATTCAACTATAAAGTCTGCAATTTCATCAGTTTTAAGTCCATATGTTTTAAGTGGCATATCCTTGACTATTGTTTCATTGAAATGTAATTCACCTTTTAAAAATTCTAATGCTTTTTCTTTTACTAAATCTTTATTCATCTTTACTACCTTCTTTTTTTCCAAATAATTTATGAAAATATATTCCTATCATTTCTGATGCATACCCTAATATATTACCACAAATTAAGGCTGGTATAACAGCCTGCCAATGTCCATTTAAGCCAAATGTTGAAAAACACCCACAGAAGGCTCCTGATATAAATTCTAACTTTTTATATTTTGCTTGTATAACCATCATAAATGAGAAAAATGCTGTTAAAAAGTATGACCAATACTCATTTGGAAATATACTTGATCCCTTTATAATAAGCATTGCATAAAGTATTCCTGTTGCATTTGAAAAAAGTGATCTTATAAGACCTCTAAGTTTTCCACCTGATGAATAATAACTGGTCCATCCAACAAATCCTGTCCAAGATACCATTCCAAATGTAGCTGCCATCCAAGCCCAAACACCTGACAACACACCAACACTTATTCCTATATAAGCTAATAAACTCATTTGCTATTTTCCTCCTTAGTATAAACCCTAAAGTTTTTTAAAATTATAACATAAAAATATAACACCTTTTTTGATTATTAATTTATTTTTCAGAATATTCATATTTGCACAAAAAAAGAAAACTATTCTTACTATAAGTTTAGTTTTCTTTCCTCTATTATATTTATTTCCCACTTAAAATTTTAATTTAAATGCTATTACATCTTCTTCAATACTATAATTTAAATTCCATTTGTTTCTTGTACAAACTTCCTTGCAAACATATAGACCAAGACCAGAGCTTTTTATAATGTCTTTATTAGTCTCATCTTTTATGAAGGGTTCAAATATATCTTTTTTAAATATCTCTTTATTTTCAATTTTATTAGATATTCCTATTACACTACCATCTACACTTATTTTAATATTTTTCCCCTTTGTATGATTAACCGCATTTCCTATCAAATTACTTAAAACTATTCTAAAATCTTCTTTAAATATTTTTATCTCTTTAACCTCTATATTTAACTCTATATCTAAACCTTTTTCTAAAATAGTTTTTTCTATACTTTTTAAAATGTTTTCTATTTCTAAAGGAATATCTACCTCTTCTTTATATAAATTCACTTTTTCTCTATTCTTTTCTAAAATTAAAAACTTCTCAACTAAGCTTTTCATTTTTTCTGATTCATTATATATTCCTTCAATAGCTTCTATAATAAATTCATCTTCAAAGGACTCATCAAGTAAAAGTTCAGAATATCCTTTTATAGCTGTTAATGGTGTTTTTAATTCATGAGTTCCACACTTAAAGAAGTCTTGTTCTTTCTTTTGTATTTTAACTAAATTCTTTTCCATTTCATTAAATTCACTTATCAAAATACCAATTTCATCTTTTCTTTTTGTTTTCTTTTCTAAGACCTTTTCACCATTTCCAAATTTCCTTATATTTTTAGCTAAGCTTTCAAGTTCTCTCGTATTCTTTTTTACAATAATATAAATTATTAAAATCAGTAATAAGGCTAAACTTCCTTGAACAAAGAAAACTCTCTTTTTTAATCTTTCATAAGAAATATATTTATCTCGATAGCTTTTTTGAACTATAAACCCTTCATTTGTTTCTTTATTTAATGGATACAATAAGGTTCCTGCAAAGATATCTTCTTTTTTATCTATAGAAAGAACTGTCTTTGAGTTATCTTTTTTTAGCCTTTCCTTATATTTTTCTAAAATATCCTTATCTATATACTTTCCAGCATAGTTATCCTCTACCCCATCAAAATATATATAACAATTAAATAGCTTACTTCCTTCATTTAAAACTTCATAAATATCATCTTCTTTATCTATCTTTATTAAATTATTTATCTCTTTACTGACATAACTACTTATAGTATTCATCTCATTTTTAATATCTTCTTCAATATTAGCTTCCACTCTCTCATTCATAGTTACAATAGATAAAAATGATACTAGGACTACTCCTATTCCTATAATAAACACAAGTTTTCCTCTTAATGTATTCATCTCATTACATACCCAACACCAAATATAGTTTCTATAGATGAACCTTCCTTCATTTCACCAAGCTTTCCTCTAAGTCTTCTTATATGGACATCAACAGTTCTATCTTCTCCTTCATAATCATATCCCCATATCAGCTCTAAAAGCTTTTCACGACTAAAAACTATATTTTTATTTTTATAAAAAAGATTTAATAATTCAAATTCCTTTTTATTTAGCTTCAAAACTCGGCCATCCTTCTTAGCTATTCTTTCAGCTTCATTAATAAAGATTCCCTCTTCAAAAATACTTTTATTTTTTCGCCTTAATATTCCCTTTGCTCTTAAAACTACTTCTTTTATATGAAATGGCTTTGTTATATAATCATCTGCTCCAAGCTCTATCCCTTTAAGCTTAATATCAATTTGGGATAAAGCTGTCACCATAATTACATAAGCACTATCCTTAATTTTTTCACATATAGAAAAGCCTGACCCATCAGGTAACATTAAATCTAAAATAACTATTACTGGCTTAAATTCTTCAAATAATTGAAGTCCCTTTTTTAAATCCTCTGCTACACTTACCTCAAATCCTTCTCTTAAAAAAGCTATCTTTAAAATCTCTCTAATAGATTTTTCATCTTCTATAATAAGTACCCTCTCCATAAAATCCCCTTATCTTAAAATTCTCTTTTCAGTTATTAATTCGACACCTTTCAGTATTTCCCTTTTAAAAACTAATGGTAGCATAGTGCATCTCGTTGTCCATAGTAGTTTTACTTAGAATTCTAAAATAACCTAAAATAACTTCATTGCCCTTTTCATTAAATACTGCATGAATAATAAAAGGATATTCTTCTTTATCTAATCCTAAATCAAGCTTTTTTAAAAGATTTAATTTATCTCCTTCAATCTTTCCTATATAATTTTCTTCCTTTTTATCTTTATCTGTCCTATTAACTACTACATATTCACTTTCTTTGCTGTATGCAAGAACTCTTAAACCTAGCTCTTTTTTATTATCTATATTTATATACTCTTTAGTGTTTAAATTATATTTTAAAATACATTCTTCATCCGATTTCTCTGGCCCTCCATATAATTCAGTTACCTTGCTATTATCTAACTTAATAAATAATTCTCCATTCTCTTTTAAAAAGACCTCTTGAATATATAATCCTTTTGGCTCCATGCTTACTCCAAAGCCTTTTCTAAGATTTTCTTCTAATATTACCTTCATACTATCTTTTAAAACCTTATAAAGTGTTAACTCTTCATCTATAAAATAATAATGTTCATCTTTAAAAAATCCCCACCTTATAATTGAATTAAATTCTTTATTTATCTTTTTAGACTTTTTAGTTTTAATATCTATAACCTCTAAATTAAATACTGTATCTTTTGTATCTCCATTATGAAGGGATAATAATACTGATTCTTCACCATCAATTGAACTTGTCCCCACCATTTCATGTGGTGTTATAAATGGCATCTTGCTCTCTATATTTAACTTTTTTAAAGTTTCATTAACTCCCTTCTCCTGATTATAATAAAATAATTCTTCTATATTACCATCTTTATCTAAAGTATAATCTGCACCTACCTTTTTATTATCCATAGTTTTTGGTGCTATATTTTTTTCTTTTGTTTTTTCAATCTTATTTCCACTTATTTTATAAAGATTCTTATCTACATACACCTTTGGATTAGCATCATCTAAAAGAAGCACTTCCCCATTTTTATCTGTATCACTAAATTTTTGTGCATAAATATCCTTTCCTACGTAAAATTTAGGTGCTAAATCATATCCTTCATCATTTTTTATATATTCTACATTAACTTCTAATTTATCTTCAAGATCTCCTAAAGAAACCTCCTTAGATTGTTCCGTGCATCCACCTAAACCAACTCCCAAAATACAAATCAATCCAATTGCAAGCTTTCCTCTCATAAAAACCACCCTTTATTTAATAGTAACTTTTAAATATTCTTCTGATACCTTCTCATTTTTCGTCTTTGTATAATGAATAAGTAATTCATTTCCCTTATCATTAAATAATGTGTCTACACATTGTATAGTATCACCATCACTTTTTATCTCTATTTCTTCTAT
>NZ_JBOFRG010000038.1:0-2853 GCF_051650885.1 Clostridium sp. | reverse complement strand
TCATGAGCTTGAACTATGTGAGTTGGGATAAGTTTTCTTCTTGAAATATCCTTTGAAACTTCACCTGCTATTAAATCTCTTTGTGTAGCTGCAACTACAGGGTTTTTGTTTGAATTTTCATTCATAACATCTTCATTTTGTCTGTTTAAAAGATTTAAAATACTTTCATCCGTAGTATTATGATTTCTTTTAAACTCATGTACAGCACGATAGCTTTCATAGGCTCTAGCTGTTTCTACTTGACCATAATGCACTAATCTATCATATACAAATCTTTCAATTTTAGAGATAGTTGGCATATTATCCTCTTTATTAAAGTGATTTTTAGCATCCATAGAAATTAACTTTGCGATATCTGGCATGTAAATACCACTACCGTTTCTCATTGCCTTTAAGACAGCTTCTCTAATCTTTTGCTCATCAAAAATGACCACGCTGCCATCTCGTTTTATTACGTCCATTTAAAACCACTCCTAGATAAAAAATTTATTTGAATTAAATATTTATGTAAAATATTTAAATGTAATTTTAAAAAAATACAGTCTATATTGTACCTCTAAAAAATACATAATACAACATATTGACTTTTTGAAGAGTGTATGAATAAAAGGCAATATGTAGCTTTAGGGAATTTAAAAAAATTTTTTGCAGAAAAAAGAGGGGGATTTGCAGATGGTAGAGTATAATTTTTTTTGTAAAATATTTTATCAGAGTCACTAGTTTTTTTAGTTAAGGACTTGTTTTTTATATAAAAAAGGAACTGAACACTATTTTTAGTGTAACAGCCCCTTAGTACTTTTATTTATTTTATGCATTATATACTTGCTTTCAAGTATCAATTTTCAAAAATATTCTTTAGGCATAATAACAATACCTATACTATTATTCTTTAAGTTTTTTTTATATAAAATTAATTTAAATTCTTCAAATTCTTCTTCATTAATTACCATTTTCAAATCTTTATTTCTCTTCAAAATCTCATTGTTATTTCTCAATATTCTATAATCTAATTGCGCTGTACAAATTACATCTCCAACTCTATATGGTTTCATTATTGATTTTAACTCCATTCTATAATTAAAATAAATTACCATTATCCAGATTGGAATAGCCATTATTATTAGCATTTTTGTATTGTTCGTAACAGATTCATATAAATACCCTGCATTTATATATTTATTATGTAAATAATTAATTGCAAGTATCTCTATTACTATAATTATAATAGATAAGAACACTAAATCTAGAATGTTTTTTTTTCTTTATTACTATCATTGTATATGAAAAATGGAGTTTGGCATGATATAGTTTTAATGGAGAGACGAAGCAGAAAAATATGATATAATTTCTCTATTACAGGAGATGAATGGAGGATTAAGTATGTCTATTATAAGTACAGTATTTTTGCCAGAGGGTATAGCTATGGCAGCAGATAGTAGATTAACAGGAGTAACAACTCATAGTGATGGAACAAAGGATAGGAGAACTTTAAGTGATAATTCACAAAAGTTATTTTTAATAAAGAATGGAAGTATAGGGATTTCTTGTTGTGGAGATGCTATTATTGCATCAAAATCTGTTGGAGATTTTATAAGAAGTTTTGAAATTGAAATGGTAAAAGATGAAGATAATATTATAGAAGTTGGAGAAAAACTATCTAAATACACAGAAGAAAAGCATGGAAAAGGTGTTATATATCATGTATGCGGATATTACAATGATGAGCAGTATGTTTACAATATAGTAAACAATGAAATAATAAGACCAAATTTAAATGATAAAAGTATAGTAGCAGGAGCCTCTTTTGATGGAGAAACTGATATTTTAATGAGTATAATGACAAATAAAAAAGCTAAAATTGATTGGAAGTTTATGCAGCTTAAAGATGGAATAGACTTTGCAGAATTTATGGTAGATTTGACTATAAAGACTCAAAGATTTACCCAAAGTTTAGCTACATGTGGTGGAGCTATTGATGTTTTAGTTATCACAAAAGATTATTCAAAATTTATAAAACATAAAATATTGAATCCATAGTAAGAAAATATATATGGAGTTATTTATGTAAAAACACTACAATATTACAACTATAACTATAGTATAGGAAGTATAAGAGAATTTCTGTTGACATTGTATAATAAATAGAAGATTTTGGTTAAACTAAAAGATAGATAGAATTTAATAGATACCTTATAATAAAGAAAAGAGAGGTGAGTAAAACATGAGTTTAGAGAAAGAAATTAAAAAATATACATTAGAAGAATTTGAAGAATTCCAAAAAAGGACAAGTGAAAAGCTAGAATATTATGATGGCGATATAGTATTGTCATCCACAACATCACAAAGACACAATGAAATAGTTTCTAATATAGTATCTACACTTAATAACATTATTCCAAATGGTTGCAAAGTATTTTCAGAAATGATAGAGGTTATATTAAAAAATGAATTTGAGGATTATAGATTTAAGCCTGATGCATTTGTAGTTTGTGGTGATTTTAAAAAGGTTGGTGAAAGCATTACAGATGTACCAAGTATTATTTTTGAAGTAGTATCTCCTAAATATGAAACTCACGATACAATTAGAAAAAGATTAGTTTATGAACTATTTAAAGTGAGAGAATATAATATTGTATTTCAAAATGGTGATGTAATACAGCATATATATGATTTTGAAAATGAAAGATATAATATAGAAGTATGCCATAATAGGGATATACTAAAAAGTAATGTATTTAAAGAGCTTAATCTTCCAGTTGAAGACATAATAGAAGGAAAGTATATAAAGGCATTAAGAAGTAGTATGGACATAGGGAAAAGTCTTTTAAACTTACTAGATGATGAAAAGATTAA
>NZ_JBOFRG010000037.1:0-29556 GCF_051650885.1 Clostridium sp. | reverse complement strand
CCAATACCTTTTCCATACTCTAAACCCTCCCCTTCAATTAAGCTTGTTGCTCTACTAAGTCATAACTTTCATCTAAACCAAAACCAGAAACCTCATAATTTAAAAGTCCTTCAATCAAACTTCCAAACCCATATAAATCCTCAGGTGTAAGATCTACATTAATTCCTCTAAAACTTTGGCTCTTGATGATATCATTCCCCTTATCATCAGTACCCTTTGCATAAGAAACCTTAAACAAAGCCTTCTCAATAATCTTCTTAATCATTTAACATCACTCCCTTCACTCCTTAAATATGCACAAAACAAAAAAGGGAGAAAATTTTTTTAAATTTTTCATAAAATTTCTAATCTAAAAAATAAACAACAAAAAGACACACCAAAAATTCAGTGTGTCTCACTTACCTATCATTACTTTATATTTTAATCTATCTAACAAATACACTAATCTACTATTTCTCTAACTTCCGCTATACCCATCTTACACTCTTTAGCTATTTCCTCTATACTTTTTCCACCATTTAAAAGTTTAAATATCTTCTTAGTTAACTTAATTCCTTCTTCTTTTCCTTCTTCCCTTAACTCTTTTAACATAAATGCATTATTTGCTACCATATTTAAAACCTCCTCATTCTTGTAATCTAATACTTCCGTTGCTACTTTTGCTAATCTTTCTTCAGTAGTATTTTTTATCCAATGTTTTATCGCTTTTAATTCCTCTTCACTTAATCTATCAAAAAATAATGCTATATCTTTTATTCTATTCATAAATTCCATTGCAGTTATCTTTCGGTCTAATAAAAATATTGCTGATGTAACATTCTTATGCTCTAATAATTCTTCTTTTGTAAAACCATTATTTACATCAAATATATCATATGTAAAGTTTAAAATTCCACTATGGAATTTTTCTTCATTATAGAACATTTTTCTAAATTCTGTTGGCACATCCCAAATTTGCTTTCCATTATATAAAACTATTGGAATTACTGCTGGAATCTTTATATTTTTATCAGTCTTTTTATGATTCTCATTTTTAGAAAATTCTCTTAAAATTTCTACTATAAGTGAAAATCCAAATCTTCGATTTGGTTATTTGAACTTACTCAGCGACTGAAAGGAGTCGAGTTTCCTTTAGTAATCTTAAAGGCATTCTATAATCTACCCTAGATTGAAATTCTAAAAGTATGTAAAATATTGCTTCTGTATCACCTATTTTAGCTTTATAAACTATATCACTCTCTGGTTCTTCATAATCTGAAGAAATAAATGAGTTATTTACTAATGTTAAGTCTTCTACTTTTAAATCCTTAGTAAACTCCTTCTTTACATAATTTTTTAACAAATCTATTGCTATTTCTTTTTTAGAGTACAACTCCTTGTAACTCTTATCGTGAATGTGGTACATATCTTTCTTTGTTTCATTACTCATCATAGTTCCTCAACTTTATCTTTTGCTTTAATTATTCACTCTTCTCACTTTTATTATACCAAGTTTTCATACCTTTAACCTATCCTCATTTATAATTTTATTCTGTTTAATATTTTTTAATTTTTTCCTAATTTTGCTTAAATATAAAATTGAGCTATCACTTAGATTTTCTCTTCGTGGTAGCTCAATTCTATATTTCTAGCCTTCTAAATACACTATCCATTTTAATTTTTTCAAGTATATTATTATTAATTTCGATTTCACTTTTATTTTCTTCATTTAAATAAAATCATTGTCATATTACTTAACTCTTTATTTTGAATTGCCATAATTAAAATAACACCTATTATTACAAACATCATTGCTCCATAAAAAATGAGTAAAGTATTTTTAAACATTAATACAAATCGCTTTTCAACATCATTTTCAAATCGCTTTAAATCCAAGCTATATAAATATTCCGTATTACCTATACACCTTTCTGTTATAACCCATTCATATAACTTCCTGTACTGTTTTTCATACCTTAAATATGTTGCATTTAAATACCAAAAAGCAAGTACAATTGCAATCATAAAAATACCTGTTACAATTAAATCTTTTGGTTTTAATGCTATCAGTATTCCCATCAATGTTATAAGCCAACCTTTTAAATAAAAAGAATGTTGACTCATCCTAGCAATACATCCTTGAATTAAATCAATTTCTTTTTCTAATACTTTAGATAAATCTAAAGTATTATTATTAAACACCAATTTTTTCTCCACTGGTAATTTTATACATTTCATCTAAATTCTCTTCCTTAGTTGATAACTTTTTATTCAATATATCTCTTAGACATTGAACAGTAAGTTCTTCCAAATGATCTACATCACCACGATACATAGGTTTAAATTTTTCTGCCATTTCGATATTATTTTCTATTAAAGCTCTTTTTTCAATTCTTCTTGGATTTTCTCTCTGCATTAACTTAGTTGCTATCAATTCAGAATATATCCATGGAGAACTTGTCCCATTTGTAATAATATTTTTAACATCTAAAGAGTTTTCCGTATCTAAAAATATTATACATTCAGTTTTATAAATCATTTTATTTAAAGAATTAGCCAACATCATATGTACATGAGATGTCGAATAATTTCTCTTATCATAATCATAATATTCCCCATTATCTTGTTTACAGTATTTTTCATCCAAATCTTTTAGTAATTCATTACAATATCCCCAGATATATGAATCAACAAAAACTTCAACTTTAAAACACTCATGAAGAAACCCTACTAATCCATTTATTAACTCAATATCTTTATGCGAATGGGATAAAAATATATCACAATCTACTTTCGGAAACCAATCTTTTTCGATTTCACTCATATTGATATATCCAGTTTGATTTATATACTCTTCTAAATTCTTTTTTATATTACTTTTTCGTTTTTCCATAATTATTTTTCCATTATTTGAATAACTTTTAACCAAGCCTACTAAATCCCCATCACTTTTCAACTTATATCGTCTATACATTTATATCACTCTCCCTTGATATAAGTATAATAGACAAATTCAAATAAATATAGATAAATTTCACATATTTTTGATATGCACATCTTATTTATCATACATACTATTCCCTATTGAATACAGATCCTATTTTCAAGAATTATATAAATTTACTTAGTAAGTAATATTTTCATTCATTAATCTAACAATCATCTTCATAATTTTCACATTCATAGTAATAAACTATTGCATCTCCTGGCTTTTGAACCATTTCATTCTTATCCATATTTTCACAACTTTTTTTAATTCTACACATATTTTCACTTTTACTACTCTACTCTCCAAATAATTCTTTATAAAATTTTCTACTATCCTAATATATTTTAATACTAAAAGTTAACGCAAACAAAATTTAAAGCTCCTCCAGTTAAATACTGAAGGAACTTTATTTTATCCTATTTCTAATGCATTTTCTTTTATTTCTTTTATTTTTCCAAGTAGTTTGCTTCTTACATCTATATCATCTTTAAATAATTCTACTATGTTTCCTACTGTTCTAAATGGATCTTCTGTTAAGACTCTATTGTCATCTATCATTCCATTTTTTATTACATAGTCTACTATTAGTTTTACGAAATGTATTTGTGAACTATTTAGGCTTTCACTGTTTAGGAATTCTGAGAATTCTTCCATTGCTGCATTTGTGTCTAGTCCTACAATTTTTCTTACTAATTTTGATACTGGCATGTCTCCAAATTCTTTTTCATAGTCTGATTGTGAGCCAAGTTCTTTGAACATTATATTTTCTAGTTGCTCAATATCTTCTTTACTTATTTTTTTGTTGTTTCTAAGTTTATATATTGCCATTTCATCTTTATGCTCTTTCAAGTAATGTTCAACTTTCTTTTTGTAGTTTTTAAGGTCATTTACGTTATAGATTGATGTATTTCTTTCTTCTGCTATTATAAGGTCATTAAAGCCTGTATAATAAATTTGCTGTACATCTTTTTCAAGATATTTTAGTAATTCTCTTAGTGCTTCACGTACTTTGTCTACTTCAAATATATCTGCACTTTCCCAGAATTCTTCTGTCATTACTTTTTCTATAACATCTTTCTTTTCTCTTATTTGTGGTATTGTTCCAAGCTTTGAAAGTCTTTCCGCTACTACTACAACTGATTTAATTCCTCTCTTTGGATTTGTTCCTTGAAGGTATGCAAGCTGTATCGCATACATAACTAAATCAAATCTTTTTGCTATTTCATCCCCTTTTTCTGCTGGCATTGCTATAGAAACATATCTTTTTATTTCATTTGCTTCTACAACTCCAAGTGCTTCCCATATTTTCTTTTCCTTATATTTATGAATATATTTAAGCACCATTTTTACAAGGAAGTTTTCTTCATTTAAGTTATTTATTTTTTTAAGTGCTTCATCTACTAATTCACTTCTTAGTTCTACATATTCTGTATCTGCATATTTAAGGTCTTGAAGCTCTTTTATAATATTTATTTTTACATTGAATAATTTTTCTGTTAATGTTTCGCTTCCACTACCTTCAAAACCTTTAGGATTCATTCTAAAGAATTCAAAGTTATTACAGAAATCAAAGATTAAAAATTCTTCCTTATCTTGTCCTATTCCAAGTAAGTTAGGGCATAGCCTCGTTCCTCTTCCTATCATCTGCCAAAACTTTGTCTTACTTCTTATCTTTTTAAAGAAGACAAGATTTAATATTTCTGGTATATCTATTCCTGTATCAAGCATATCAACTGATACTGCTATCTGTGGCATCTTATCTTTGTCTGAGAAATCATCTATTAACGTTTCAACATAATTAATGCTATAATCTATAACCTTAGCAAAATTTCCACCATGTTCAGGATATAAAATATTGAATCTCTCTACAATAGCCTTTGCATGTCTACTATTTTTAGCGAAGATAATTGTTTTACCAAGCTTATCTCCACCCTCAATTCTAAGACCATCTACCATTAATTTATTTATCACTAAATCAATTGTATCTGCATTAAATAACCATTGATTTATTGCTGTATTGCTAATCTCTTTTTCTATTGTTTCATCTTCATCAAAGGTATTTTCAAAGTCTTCCTTCTCATCCTCCGAAAGCTCATCATACTTTATTCCATCTTCCATCACCTTTGATTTAACTTCTACTGTTGAATAGTCTACAAGGTATCCATCATCCACTGCCTTCTCATATTCATATGCATATGTTGGAACTCCATTTTCCAAATCAAAAATAGTATAAGTATTCTTATCTATCTCATCTTTAGGTGTAGCTGTAAGTCCTATAAGTGAAGCATCAAAATATTCAAATATAGCTCTAAATTTTCTATATATACTTCTATGAGACTCATCTATAATAATTAAATCAAAATGTCCTGGAGTAAATAATTTCTTACCTTCCTTTGATTTTGTGTCATCAATTGCATTCATCATTGTTGGATAAGTTGAAAATATCATTCTTGATTCCTCTGGATTGTCTCTATTATCTAAAAGATTACAAAGTGAAAGATTAGGTAAAAGCTTAGAAAAGTTATTCTTAGCTTGTTTTACAAGTGCCTTTCTATCTGCAAGGAATAAGATATTCTTAACCCAGTTATGTCTTGAAAGAACATCAACTATTGAGATAGCAGTTCTTGTTTTCCCTGTACCTGTTGCACAAACAAGAAGCATCTTTCTTTGTCTTCTCTCCATAGCCTCACAAACATTTGTTATAGCCTCTTTTTGATAATATCTATTAGAAATTTCATCTTTAATATCTAAATTTTTAAGCTGTATTCTACTCTTTCTTCTATCAACCATAAGTTGAAGCTCTTCTTTTTTATAGAACCCAAATACTCTTCTTTCAGAATATCCATTAAAATCATCCCATATAAAGCTATCAAAACCATTTGTAAAAAATATAACTGGTCTTTGTCCACTTTGAGCCTCTAAACAATCTGCATAAAGTTTAGCCTGTTGTTGTCCTATCTTTGGATCCTTAGAAGTTCTCTTAGCTTCAACAACAGCAAGAGGTTTACCATTATCTCCATAAAGAACATAATCAACATAACCCATCCCTGCATTATTGGGCATACTCGGAGCTTCCACTTCTTCTCTTATGTCACTATCAAAACTCCAACCTGCAAGCTTAAGCTCAACATCAATATATCGTTTTCTTGTCTCATATTCATTAATTTCTGAAACTGTAAAATCATAATTTTCTGTATGTGCCTTCCTCTTATCAGTAAGCTCTGTCCTTAAACTTTCATTCTCTTTTCTAACTTCCTCAATTTTCTTATCCTTAGAACTAAGCTTATCATATAAATCCTGAAGTTCATCAGCCTTAATTCTTTGATTACTTCCCTCTTCTAATAAATCTTCATTAAACTCGCCTGCTGTAAATTCATCAGCATAGCAATAATCAAGAAAACTCACAAAGTTATAAAGATTATTAAGAGATAAAATAGCCTCTTCCCTCTTAATACCTGAATTAGTATGCACAGCCACATTCCCAAGCTTTATAACATACTTAATCATAGGAAATAAATTATAATCAATTAAATCCCTAAAACTTTCTTCATGTATTAAAGCACTTATATTATCTTGATACGGCAAAACAAGATCTCTATCATATCCATACACCCACTTAACTGCAAGCTCTAAAGCCCTTCTCGATAAAATCGCAGTAGTAGCAGGACTTATTAAAATACTCTTCTCAGCTTCTAGACAAGCACTTGAAAAGCTCTTAAATATACTCTTATCCTTCAAAAACTCAAAATTTCTACACATCTAATTTACTCCCCATCCATTTATAAATATCATTACTTTAATTTTATCTTAGAAATATCTTCTAATGTTAAACCTGTTAATGTAGCTATCAAATTCACTTCTAAACCTTCATTCAAAGCATTTGTAGCTATTTCAACTTGCTTATTTCTTTCTGCCGAACTAATCATATTAGCTCTTTCATGAAGAGATCTTTCTCTTTCATAATAAATTCTCATCGCATCTTCATTACCACTTAAGTATTCGATTTTTTCCTCAGCTTTTCCTATTGCTTCATCCATACTAATCAACTCCTGTAATGTAGTCTCTGATGTATCTTTTGTTTAAAGTATTACCTTTTATTAAACTTAATATAACTTTTTTATATTCATTTTATATCTTCAACTAAATAATTCTTTTCTATAGTAAAATTATATCAACTTTTACTTATATATGATATAAAAAAAATAAAAAAGCAAACCGATTTTAACTTTCAGATTTTGTTTTACCTTAAATTTCAATTTATCTATCTGCTGAACAAATTTAACAAAATGGTTTTGAAGTTCTAAACTTGGTAAAAGTATCTCTAACCCTTTTACCATTGATAAATTTAAGTTTTTCTGTCTTACACCTCTTTGTTGACTTTTATAAAACTCCTTACCTATTTGTATGCAATAATATACATAAACTGTATTTACTAAGTTCGCATCTAGCTCCCCGTATGCAATAGCTTGATTACAACTACACTCAATCATATTTATTGTAGATTTTAGTGCCGCAGTGTCATACATTCCTAATAATAAACTTCCAATAGGAATTATTTTTGCTGAAGATTCTTTTATCGCTATTTCTGTTATTTTTTCTATACTGTCAAAACAATATATATCATTTAGTTCCCCTGACGATAACCATGGTATATTCCCACTATAATATTCATTATTAGAACGTGATGGCGTACCACCAGTTTTCCATATTCCAATTTCACCCAATTTCACCTTAGGTAGTCTTTTTTCATTACTGACTGGATATCCAAACATCTCGATAAATTTTGATTTATCGCTTAGCTAATATACTTTCTATGTGCTATTTTTACATTTAGCTGATTTACCATAGCATATTGAAGGGTTGTATCTATTTTTTGATGCCCTAAAAGATGTTGCACTTGCTCTATTGGCATTCCTTTTTCTATTGCTTTTGTTGCTAATGTTCTTCTAAATTTATGTGGATGCACTTTTTTTATATTTATTTTTCTTCCAATCTCCTTTAATCTTATTTCTACTCCACTTATCTTTAATCTTTTATATGGTTTTAATAGTGATACAAACAATGCTTTATTATTATCTTTTCTTTCTTTCAAATAATCTTCTAAGTGAAGTTTTGCTCTTGAATCAAAATATACCTTCCTTTGTTTTTCTCCTTTTCCTTCTACAATACATTCTCTCTCATTAAAATTTATATCCTCAATATTAAGTTTTACAAGCTCTCCTACTCTCATTCCTGTTGATGCTAAAATATCTATTATTGCTAAATCTCTCCTTTCTGTACAAACATCTCTAAGTTTTTCTATTACTTCCTCTGAATATGTTTCTCTTACAACTTTTCCTGTTTTTATTTTTTTAATTCTTCTAACTGGATTTTTCAAAATATAATTTTCATCCTCAAGCCATGTAAAGAAACTAGATAATATTCTTCTTACATTATCTACAGTTATTTTGCTACAACCACTTTCCTTTTGATAATTAAATAAATATTCCCTTATATCTTCTGTAGTTATTTCCACCACCTTCTTACCTATTTCTTGTACCACTTTTTCAATAGTCGTTTTATAGTACTTTATTGATTTTTCAGAACACCCCTCTACCTTCTTTGCTGAAATAAACTTAAAACAATAATTTATTTCCTTCTCCTCTTTCTTTACAGAACCTAAATTTTCTACAAGCACCTTACTCAACATTCTCATTTGTTCCTTATTTAAAACCTTCTTCATTTCTTTTTCTATACTTCTAACTTTATCTCTCATAACAATCCTCTCCTTATCTTTTATATTTAGAAGTATGTCCAATTAAATAAAGAGACTTACATCTTCTGTAAATCTCCTTTATAAGTATTATCTTAAAATATAATTAGCCAAAAATAATATTCTTATTATTTTTGCTTCTGGAACATTCCTCTTAATCCTTTCCAGCTATCTTTTAAATCTTTTAAGTCTTCTTTTAATTCTTTTATAGTCCATCTTTCATTATATAATTGCCAAATTAGTACTCCTATAACTGCCACTAGTAGTATTACATCCTCTTTCTTACTCATAGATATAACATCACTCATCTTCATCATTACTGTTAAAAGAATCATAATTATAATACTTGAATAATATTTATATTTCTTCCCACCTATAATATTATTAAAACTCTCTACAAGCTCTTCATCTATTTCATTATTATCTATATCCCTAAACAAATTCTCATCTAAATTTCTTAAATCAATTATCAAACTTTTCTCTATAATAGGCTCTTTACACTTCTCAACATCATATTCTAGCCACTTTGTTATATCCCTTAATCCTATATTACTTTTACTAATCTTTAGATACCTAAGGCAATATTTTATTGTATTTATTAAACTCTCCTTATCAGCATCTTCTTTTATCTTTAAATTTAAACCTCTCTTTTTATACTTAAATATTATATATTTCATATTCCTCTTTGTCCCCCATTTGTAACTCCCCTATTTATCAACTTCAATTTTATAAATCAAATACCTCATAATATAAAATCTTAACTAGCTACTCAATAAATGCTTTAACAGCTCCACTAATCTTATATTCACTGCTTTTCTTAATAAGATTTTCTATATACAACATAAAATCATCATAACATTCCATCATTATTTTTCCTTGCAAGAAAAATACTATTATATTATATTCAACTGTTATTCTATTCCACGCTCCACATTTAACACTTTTCATATAGCTTGCACCTTGAAAATATTGATATCTTCTATCACTCGCTAACTCTAATATCTCAGTCCTTGATTTATTCTTTTCTAGTGCTGGTAAAACTTCATTTAAAGTTAATTCCAATTCATTATCATCTAAGAACAATCTATATTGCTCCGTTAAAAACCCCGCTAAACCTTCAGAACCATAATTCTCTTCCTTCAATACAAATTTATATACCTTCTCATCTTCTTCTAATTCATATAACTTTAAATCAACCTCTTTTTTTAGTACATCTGTTATAGCATCATATTCTATATTCTTACTTTCTACCTCTTCCTTTGAAATAGTTATTTGTGTACATACACCTATTTGCACATATTGTCCCATAATAATCCTCCTTAGTATATTAAATTTTTCTTCTAATTCTTTTGAATTTTATTTATTTTCAATTAAAGCTTTTTAATTTCTTCTTTTAACTTTCTTTTCATATAACTTGACTTATTTATTCTAAAATCTTATTAATTTTATCTACGCTAACCTCACATTCTTTAGCTATTTCATCTATGCTTTTACCACTATTTGAAAGCTTAAACACCTTTTTAGTTAGCTCTATTCCCCTATCTTCACCTTTTTTCTCTGCATTTTCCAAATCACTTACTCTATCAGATATAGCCATTTTTCTTCTTAAATACAAATCTCTTTGCTTTTCATCACTGCTTAAATAAATAAGCTCTTTCCTTGCCTTCTTTATTTCTTCTACACTTTTTTCCAAACACAGCACCTTCTTTATGTAAAATCTATTGTTTAAGGTTATCGTATATTGAATCATTAAAAAAAAGTTAGTTTTTGGAAGAACCCCGGATGAGGACTTGCTTTCTACGAAAGCCGTTCCTGACCCGGAGTTCTGATTTAAATCTTTGACTTAAACAACAGATTTTCAGTCCGCACTGCTATCCGATACACAAAAATAAAAATTAAACTAAAAACTAAAATCCAACCCCCGTGGCACGGAACAGCTCTCAGCTAGTCCGCTTGCCCGGGGGTTTGTGAAAAAATAACCAAAAGCAAATGAACCAAAAACCTATTTATTTTTACTCCTATTCCCACCAACTTTAAATTAAAATCACCTTAATTCTATACTTTAATTAAACAATTCTCCCTTAAAAGCCTTCTGCATTAAACATTCAAAGTTATCCTCTAACTCTTTCAAACTTTCTTCCATTTTAAATTTCAATTTATCTACCTGTTTAACATAGCTTACGAACTTTTCTTGCATTTCTATAGGTGGATATATAATTGGAAACCCTTCAAGATGGTCTTTATTAAGCTGTCTTTTATCAATTCCACCAACACATACACTTCTAATATACCCTCTATACTCTTTACTTGTTAAAATATATAATACAAACTCATTAATTACTTGATCCTGAAGCCTTATTAAATATACGTGTCCATTAACGTTTGCACTATCATCTTCACCCAAGAACATAGCTGCTCTACCCAAACTACTATTTTCTGTATTTATTCTACCAGTCTTAGTCATTAATATATCTTTATTCTTTAAACTACTTTTTTTCATTTTATTGTGTGTATCTTGATCTATATAAGCTACATCATCTAATAACAATTTATTCTTCCAGACATTTTGACTTCTTAAAAACATAATTCCACTATCAACATAAACTTGTTCTCCACCTTTAGGTGTATTTCCACTCATTATATTTATTGAAATATCTTTCATCTTCTTAACTTCCCATTTCATTGGGTTATTAATTGGGTCTCCAAACATCTCGATAAATTTTGATTTAACAAGTTCATCTAAAAGGTTTATTTGTTCTTTTCTTTTATCTATCTGACTTTGAGATTTATCTAAAATATTAACTATTTTATCCTGTCTATTTTTATTTTGAATCAACAACTTTATATTTTTCAACTTATTAATTGGTAATTGTTTTAAAGTAGTTCCAGTTTGATTCCTAATGATTTGATCAATAACATTTGAGTCTTTAAAAGCATATAATATATATTTAGGATTAAGTGTTTTATCTACAACTCTTAAAAGGGCTAATTGAGCGTTTATATTACATCCCTCAAATTCTTTAGGCACCATTCCAACTTTCCCCAATTCTCCTCTAACTGTTATTAAAATATCTTGATTTTTCAACTGTCCTTTTATTAAAGTATTATGTTTTTCTTTTGAAATATACTTCATATCCTCATCTATAATTGTATTAAATTTCAAATTATTAGCTCTTATAAAAGCTACGCCTGTCTCTACAAATTCATCTGCTCTTGGATATTTTGAAGAGTAATTCCCATCAGAAACTAATATAGGTAATTCTCTTATTTCTTTATATATATCCCCCATCTCCTACACCTCAATCATTCTTTCTAATTCTTCTAAGCCTTGTGTTATTTCACTTTCAAGATTTTTTATTCTTCCAAGTATAACTTCTGGTACATCATATTTTACTTCTTCATATACTATTTCTTTGTATTTATTTATTGAAAGGTCATAGGCATTTTCTACTATTTCTTCTTTTGTTACGAAGAAGCTTTGTTCTGTTCTTTTTCTGTCTTCTTCTTTTTCAAGGTTTATGAATCTTTCTATTATATCTTTAATATCATTTTCTTCTATTTCATTTCTTTTATCGTCTAGTGAGAATCCATCTGCTTTCATGTCGTAGAACCATACTTTGTCTGTTCCACCTGTACCTGTTTTTGTGAATATCATTATTGCTGTTGATACTCCTGCATATGGTTTGAATACTCCACTTGGCATACTTATTATTGCTTCTAGTTTATGGTTTTCTACTATTTCTTTTCTTATTGATTTATGTCCACCTGTTGAACCAAATAAAACTCCATCTGGTACTATTGAAGCACATCTTCCTCCTGTTTTTAGTGTTCTTAGGAATAATGCTAAGAATAATAATTCTGTTTTCTTTGTTTTTGTTATTTTTAGAAGGTCTGCTGATACAGCTTCATAGTCCAAGCTTCCTTTAAATGGAGGGTTAGCAAGTACTAGTGTGAATTTTTCTTTATCTTCATTTGCTTCTGATAATGAGTCTTTATATTCTATATTAGGATTATCAACACCATGAAGCATCATGTTCATTGCTCCAATTCTAAGCATTGTTCTATCCATATCAAATCCATAGAACATATTATTGTTAAAGTGATTTTTTAAACCTTGAACTAGGAATAAATCACTATGGTTTTTTCTTAAATATTCCTGTGCTGAAACTAGGAATCCTGCTGAACCTGCTGCTGGGTCAACTATAATATCTTCTGGAGTTGGCTTCATTAGGTTTACTATCATATCAATAATATGTCTTGGTGTTCTAAACTGACCATTAGTACCTGCTGTAGCAACCTTTGATAAAAGATATTCATAAAGGTCTCCCTTTGTATCATTTTCCTTATCAAATTTTATATTATTAATTCCATCAACTATTTTAGAAAGCATTAAAGGAGTAGGTATTTTAAATATTGCATCCCCCATATACTTTGCATAAGCTGATTCCTTATCACCATGTAAATTCTTTATAAATGGAAAAACTTCATTTTGAACTATAAGATACATCTTTTCTGTATCTCCTTCATTAGAAAACTTTGACCATCTTAAATGCTGTTTATCCTCAGGAAAAGTTCTATCAAAATCAATCCCTAAAATCTCAGCCTCCGCTTCCTTAGTAGTCTCTATTTCATCTAAACCTTTTATAAATAAAAGATATGTAAACTGTTCTATTACCTCCAATGGATTTGTAATACCACCAGTCCAAAACGTTTCCCATATCTTATCTACCTTACTTCTTAATTCACCTGTAATCATTCTTATCTCTCCTCTATCCTTAGCTATTATATTTCTATTTTATATGTTTTTAACATATACAACAAGAAAAAAGCCAAGTTATTCGACTTAGCTTTTCTATTATTTACACATCTATTCAAAATTAAACCTCTTTTATATTAGTCCATATAATTTCTTTGCCAGCTTCATTTCCCATTTGAATCCCTTCTTCATACACTAATTTACTCCACCCATTTTTTTCAAGTTTCTCGTAAATAAAATTATCATACCCACTTAAAATAACTTGTCCTTTTATTTTTAATAGTAGTTCCACGAGTTCTCTATGATCATCATCATTCAATTCATGTTCATAAATTTTTTTTTGTGCTCTTGTTTCTAAAACATATGGTGGATCCATATAAAATATAGTATCTCCACTATCAAACCTCTCTATGCATCTTCGAAAATCATCCCCATATACTTCTATATTAGAAAAATTTTCTATCATTTCCGGTAAATTTTTATTTACATTTGTTCTCCATGCACTTACAGCTTGTCCCATATATCTTCGTATTTTTGTAGTCGATCTTTTAAATCCACTTTTCTGAGTCGCCCCAATCCCATTTACTGATTGTTTCACAACAACGAAGAACTCTACCGCCCTTTCTAAGTTAGGTATCTCTTTCTTTTCTATCTTTGTCCCATGTATTTTTGACATATACTCGTAATATTGAGGCTCACTATATAATGTATAATTTAATTTTTCTAATAATTTTACATTCAACTTTTCATCTTTAAGAACCTCAAAAAAATTATGTAGGTCCCTACTTAAATCATTATACTTTACTATTTTACCCTTTATATTAAGACTTACTATTCCACTCCCTCCAAAAACATCTACACAAACTTTACATTCACTCCTATCTATTATTTCTAATATTTTTTCTAATAATTTTCTATGTTTAGTACCACCTTTTCCACCACACCAATTTAATGCTGAATCTTTAATTTTCATATATTCCTCATTTCATATATTGTTATTAGTAGTACTTTATTAATCATTCATCCATATAATTCTTATATAGTTTTATTTTTTTACTTTTTCTTTGTATTTTAGAATAAAATACATATTTTAATTTACAATTGTTAAAATATGTATTTATTGTCAATTTCATTTATGTATATACTGTGTTTACTCGCTATTTTACAATATTCTATTGTAAATTCTTTTGAAAAATTATCTATAATAGCTATTTTAGGAGTTCCTTTCAAGTTACTAACTAGCATTATACAATATCTTTCATTCTTTTGATTTAAAGTTTGCTTCATTTCAATAAGTTCATTTTTACTTAATGTTATCTCACCCACTTTTCCTTCATAACTACTTTTAATTTCAAATTTCACATTTAAGCTTCCACTTACTAAATTTATGTCATACCCTTTCCCAATAGACTTATCCTTATCTACGCTATATCCATCTACTTCAACATCTTCATTAAACCAATTAACTTCTATTTCATTTTCATTATTATCACATTCTCCAATTTTAATTAATATTTCTTTTTTATTTATTTTTATAAATTTATTTGCTATACGTTCCCCAGTTAAACCAATTTTTTGTTTGCTTTCTGAACTCATAATCTTTCTACCTTTTTTGTTTTTTGATTTTTTCAGACTTTTTTGTTTAGATTTTTGCTTTAGATTCTCATCCCATTCCCCTAATGATTCTTCACTTTCCCAATATTTAATTATATTATCTTTAATTATCTTATTTTTCTTCTCAATAATTTCAAGTTCTAACTTTTCACTATTAAGTATTTTTTGAATCATTTTTTGCCTATCGTTCCTCAGTTCTTGTATTCCTTGAATCTGTTTATATTCTAATATTTCAAAGAACTCCTCTCCCTTTATATTAATTATCTCAATCTCTTTAATATATATCATAAAATCATACTTAGCTTTTCCTCTATTTCCCCAAATCGACTCCGGAATCTTCTCGCTTTCTTCAACCCCTTTAATAGTTCCTATATACACACTATTAAACTTTCCATTAGGACATATTATTATTTTATCATTTTCCCTCATCTCTTTTGAGTATTTAATATTTTTCTTTGACCCTCTTGATATTGCCCATCCATACATGTTATCTTTTTTTTCATTTCCAAAAACTTTATTGTTTATTGGATTTAAAATAGATTTATCTATATTATCTTGATCTCCCCTAGTTATATAATAATGCATCCTATTCACCTCTTTCATTTTATTATCAGAGGTAGTTTGCCTATTATTTTCAAATTTTATTCTCAATTTTTCGAAAAATAAAATTTAATATTAGTTTAAAATATCTAAACATACTTTCTTTCTAATTATTTATTTTTCTTCAAAATATTATATAATATATTTATTTGCATAAGATTACATTCATCTGTCATCTATGGATTTTATGACACTAAATAATTTTTATGACTTTACATTAATATGAATTTATATAAAAATTGCATCTAAAAAACTTATTTTAGATGCAATTTTAAAAAACTTAAAATGAGTGAGAATTTGAATATATTTGCCTAATATGGCAAGACTATTCCATCCACAAAAATCTCTACTTAATAAAATACTTTTAAATTATCTTATTGAAAGAATAAATGTTTATATCAAAACATACTATTAAAATCACATTTAAACTTAGTAATCCTTTTGATTAAACATTAATCAATTAATCATATTTTAGAACAAGCCATATCCACTTCTTTTATTTCTTCATATGTTAACTTAACTTCACCAACTTTTGGACAATTATCATCTTGAATCATATATAACTTTTTATTCATTGAATCCGCTTTCTTATTCTAATAATCAAAAATACTTATGTAACAACTAACACCAAAATATTCATTCTTTATCCAAGTAAATAGATTCAACTTTGAAAACATTCAAAATCTTTTATATCGTTATTCTCTATATTCTTTATTAATTTAATTAAACCTTTCATAGCCATCCTATCACCTATTGAATCAGATGACTTAATTATTTTAGAATTATTTAAATCCTTTAAATCTATTTTGAATTTACCATCTAAACATTTCTTGTCAACTCCAAAATTATATATTGTTCCATTTTCACCTTTATTTCTTAGAGCCATATATAAGATCATTCTCTCCACCTTTAATTCCTTACTTTTCTTTATAAATATTTTACCATTTTATTGTTTATTAATTGACAACATTCCATTAACAATCAATGGTAATTATTGTTTCAATTTTAAAATGGATATAGTATAAAAAAGAAAAATATATGATAATGGGGGGAAATTTTAGTTGCTTAAAATTTTTAAAAATATAATAATGATAAGTCTTAAATTAATACTAGCAGTTCTATGGATAAATCCATTTGTTGGTGAGTTACTTGTGTTATCGTCATTTGGAAGTGGAAATATATATTTTATAGTTATGGTAGCTTTCGTAGCAATCATATTCTCAATCATACTGTCTTTATTCTTTTTATATAAAGATAATGTGCGAATGACTACATTGTTTGGAATTATTAATATGATTAGTTTAATAATAATACTTTATGATCAATACCATAATCGATGTGCTTTTAGTAATTTGCCAAATGACGCGATATTAACAGTATTGCTTCCAGTGCCAATGATTATCTTATCTATAATTTCAAAAAACTTGATTTATATTTATAAAAAAAGAAATAATTAAACCCAATTCAGCTCTAAATCTGAATTGGGTTTTTAAAAATTTTATAATCTTTTTATAAGTTTAACAACCACCTCCGCAGTAGGTTCATTCCTTTGGTCTTGTACTCTCCCAAAAAACTCTGACTTTTCTTCCCCAGCTCTAACCGTCTAAGCAAGCCATTCTTAAATTTTTCCGACAAAAGTTTGACTGCTAAATTCCCTTTAAAATAGTCGTATCTAATACCACTTATTTAGTCATTGTTTTTTCGGATTCCGAAGAATGTTTAACTGAGCGTAATGCTTTCTCATTACAGATTTAAGGGTATAAAAAAAGAAGCAACCATTGAAAACTCAACGATTGCTCCTGTATTTATTCTGATTTTATTTCCTCTAACTTCCCTTGAATTTGTTTAACTTTAACGTTGTTAAAGTTAAACTTTCTTCAGAATAGTCATTATTTTTTCGGAAAAGTTAAACTATTTTGGGATACTACAATTTCTTTATAAGCTTCGTAACGACTTCGCCATGTGGTGTGTTTGGAAACATGTCTTTAACTCTTGTTTTTTGTATTTCATACCCTGCTTCTTCTAGTACCTTTAGGTCTGTTACTAGTGTTTTAGGGTTGCACGATACGTAGATTATTTCTTTTGCTTTGAATTTTATTACGTATTTCATTGCTTTTGGATGTACTCCACTTCTTGGTGGGTCTAGGATTATGATGTCTGGCTTTTCTGTTACTTTTGTTATTGTTTCTGCCACGTCTCCTGCTATGAATGTGCAGTTTTCTAATCCGTTTAGTTTTGCATTTTCTTTTGCAGCTTCTACTGCTTCTTCTATTAATTCTATCCCTACAACTTTACTTGCTTTTGGTGCTACTATTTGCCCTATTGTTCCTGTTCCACAGTATAGGTCAAATACTACCTTATCATCTGAGTTTCCTATATATTCTCTTACTATGCTATATAGGCTTTCTGCACCTTTTGTATTTGTTTGGAAGAATGAGAATGGTGATATTTTAAATTTTAGTCCTAAAAGGTCTTCTATTATATAGTCTCTTCCATATAATAGGTTTAATTTATCACATATTACTGCATCTGAAAATGAGTCATTTTCTGTGTGTAGTATTGATACTAGGTTTCCTTTGAAATCTATGTTTTGTATAGCTTCTGCCCAAGGTTTTAAATCAAAGTCTTCTTGTGTTGTTGTTACAAGGTTTACCATGATTTCTCCTGTGTTTTCTGCTTTTCTTATTACTAGATGTCTTAAGAATCCTGTTCTTTTCATTATTCTATAATAATCTAATCCCTTATCTTTAAAGAAATCTACTGTTACCTTAAGGATATTTCTAAAGTCTTCATCAATAATAGTACAACTATCTACTGTTAACACTCCAAAGCTTTTTCCTTTCATATGCATTCCAAGGCAAAGCTCTCCTCCCTTTTCCATATCTCCAAATGTAAATTCCATCTTATTTCTATATTCCCATTGCTTTGTGCTTCCTGTAACTCCTTCATATTCTCCAGTTGTTACTTCAGCATTTTTAAATAATTCTAAAACTTCATCTCTTAAAAGTTCTACCTGCTTTTCGTAAGTTAAATTTTGTGATGAACATCCACCACACACTCCAAAGTGAGGACATTTTGCATCTATTTCATAAGGTGCTTTTTCTAAAACTTCTACAAATTTTAAATCAATAAATCCTTCTCTTTTTCTTTTAACTAATCCTTTTATTTCTTGTCCTGGGAAACAATTTTTAACATTTACTTTTCTTCCTTCAAATTGTGAAACCCCTACTGATGGAAACTCAGTTTTTTCTATTTTCACAACCATTTCTACAGGTTTTCCTCTTCTTCTTGCCATAAAGCTTTTTCCTCATTTCTATTATTTTATTGCTAATATTCTTTTTCCTATTGTTCTTCCTTTATTTGCTTCAAGTGCTGGGAAGTATAGTACGTTTAATACTATGTATGCTATTAATAATATCACACTTTCCATTCCATTAACTATTTCATATCCAGCTATTCCTATTAATATGCTAAATACAACAACTACAACTGCTGATATACCAAAGATAATCGCTTGGTCTAAAATTGATGCAAATAATCTCTTTCCAAATGAAGGATTTTCATCAATAGCATTAGCTTCTTTTCTAATCTCTTCTCTTAATTCATTTTTTATTTCTTCTTTCATTCTTTTTTCTTTAGAATGTTTTTCTTCTTCATCTTCTATCTTTTCTTCAATTTCAGTTTCTTCCTTTATCTTTTCAATCTCTTTTTCTCTAGTGTGAACTCTGTTTTCTTCTACTATCTTTTGTTCCATCTCTTTTTCTTTTTCTATGATTTCTTCATCATTTTTAAGGTTTTTATTTTCTTCAATACTACTCATTTATAGTACCTCCTATTTTAAATAGGCTATATTCCAGAGTTTTCCCCTTCTTCGAATTTAAATTCTTTAGTAGTTAGGGTATAAACTAAATATTCCTTGCTAACTGCTATTTCTTCATGAAGACCATTTACTGAATCCTCAACAATTCCATCAGGTGTATCACTCTTTATTATGCCTAAAATTTTCTCATTAATGTCTTTATAATCTCTATTTTCTTCACCAGTTAATATACTTGCATATTTAGCTATTGAAGTATCACCTAAATTAAACTTTCCACTTTTTATAGCTTCTTCACCATTGAATTTTAGTGATATTTTAAGTGTAAATTTTCCACCTTCTTGTGATGCTCCTAAGAACTCTGTTGAAAAATTCATACTTTCTAATTTATTTTCCTCTGGCTTTTCATTTTCTACATAGACAGATTTTACATTTGCAGTAATACCATCTAAGTTTTCAACCTTTTCATCTTCTTTAGTTTCTAAACCAAATTCTTTACTTAAATTCTTAACCTTTTCAGAAAGCTTTATTCCTTCTTCCTTAAAAGTTTCATATGTGTAGGTTTTATTTGCCCACTCACCTTGAAGATTCTCTCCCTTTTCATTTTCTCCAACCATTCTGCTTTGAACATTTGTTTTTTCAACCTTCTCATCATCTATCTTAGCTCCGCATCCCATTAAAGATACAACCGCTAATGCCCCTAACATAAGACTTAAAATTCTCTTTTTACCCATTTTTATTTCCCCCTAAGAATTGTTTCATATATTTTCATATTTTTTAACAATTTGTGTCTATTATATCATTCAATCTTATTTTTTTAAAGGTTTGCTAGTTTATTATAACTTATTCATTATTTTAAAATTCTAAGTTTTTATTAATTTTATAATCTATTGGGTTAATTTTTATCATATAAAATAGAAACTCCCTAAGGGAGTTTCTATTTTACTATTATGTTCACATTAGTTTTTTCTATACATTTTCCAATAATCCATGCTTTTATATCTTTTTCTCTAAATTCTTTTAGCATTTCTTCAGCAGTTTCTTTATTGCAACTAACTAAAAGACCTCCTGATGTTTGTGGATCAAATAAAATATCTTCAGTCCATTTTTCAACATCTTCTAAAATAAATTTATCTTTTATATAATTTTTATTTTTAACTGCACCACCTGGAAGTAATCCCATATTAGAATATTCTCTAGCTTCCTTTATATATGGAATCCCTTCCTTATCTAATTCATAAGACATGTCAGAACCTTCAGCCATTTCATTTAAATGTCCCATAAGTCCAAAACCAGTAATATCAGTACATGCTGTTATATCATACTTACGTACAACTTCCCCTGCATATTTATTTAAAAGAGACATCCATTTTATTCCTTCATCCATAGCTTCTTTTGATGCTATTTCTGCCTTATTTGCAGTATTTATAATTCCTGTTCCTAAAGGCTTTGTAAGGATTAAGATATCATCCTTTTTAGAACCACAGTTTTTTAATATCTTACTTGGATGAACAACTCCTGAAACTGAAAGCCCATATTTAGGCTCTTCATCCTTTACAGAGTGTCCTCCTATAACAACAGCTCCAGCTTCTAAAACTTTATCTGCTCCACCTTTTAAGATTTCTCCTAAAATCGCCTTATCTAAGCAATTTGGGAAACAAACTATATTTAATGCTACCTTAGGGTCTCCCCCCATAGCATAAACATCACTTAAAGCATTAGCAGCAGCTATCTGACCAAATGTATATGGATCATCAACTATTGGTGTGAAAAAGTCTAATGTTTGAATAAGGGCTATATCATCACTTAATTTATATACAGCACCATCATCTGAAGTATCAATTCCTACTAGAAGATTAGAATCCTCCATTTTAGGAATACTTTGAAGTATATCTGAAAGAGCACCCGGCTCTATTTTAGCGGCTCAGCCACCAGTTTTTGCGTAATTTGTTAGTTTTATCATCTAAGCCACAACCTTTCTTTAATCTAGTTATAATCTTATTTTACACCATCTTAAAAAAATATCAAATTTCAAAACCTTCCAATTATTTATACAAAAAATATACATAAATATGGAATTTAGGTGAATATTCTGTTAATATATTGTCAAGACTGTTTATATATTAAGGAGATTTTCTAATGAAAAAGGACAAGAGATTTTATACAATTTTTATTTTAGGCGCTATTTTGCTTCTTAATCTAATAGTTCCTGCAAAAACTACATATGCAAAAGAAGTCAAGCCACCAGAAATTTCAGCTGAATCAGCTTTAATCTTAGATGCAGACACAGGTCAAATAGTTTATTCAAAGAATTCAGATAAACAATACTTCCCTGCCTCTACAACAAAAGTAATGACAGCATTAATTGTGCTTGAAAATACAAACCTACATGACATGGTTAAAGTAGGGAAAAATCCACCTTTTGCTGATGGAAGTTCTATTGGATTAAAAGAAGGAGAAGTTTTTTCAGTTGAAGACCTTTTAACAGGTCTTATGCTTGAATCAGGTAATGACTGTGCTTTAGCCCTTGCAGAACACATTGCAGGTTCAGAGCAAAAGTTTGCTGAACTTATGAACAAAAAAGCAGCAGAGCTTGGATGCACTAAAACAAACTTCAAAAATCCAAGTGGATTACCAGATGAAAAACATCTTACAACAACACATGACCTTTCATTAATAATGAAAGAAGCTGTAAAGTATGATGATTTCATAAGAATCTCAACAATTCCATTTAAAAAACTTCCAAAAAGTAACTTAGATGGCTTTGAAAGAATAGTAAACAACCATAACTACTTAATCGATAAAAACTCAAAGCTTTATTACAAGTATGCAATAGCAGGAAAAAGTGGATACACAATAGCAGCAAGACATACTTTCACAGTAGCTGCAAGAAAAAATGGACGTACACTTATAGGTTCATTCATAAAAGCAGAAGATAAAAATCAAAACTACAAAGATATGGCAGCACTTTTAGAATACGGCTTCAACAACACAGAAAACATAAAGCTTTACTCAAAAGGAGAAGTAATCGAAAAAATAGAACTAACAAAAGGAACTTCACTTCCACTATCTTTAGAAAATGATGTTATATACACAAAAAACAAAACAGATAAAAACGTCGAAACAAAACTAAACTTCGACTTACCAATAGATATAAAAACTAAAACCTTAACAAAAGGCCAAGTCATAGCAAAAGCAACAGTTTTAGAAAATAACGTTCCACTTGGAGAAGTAAACATAGTAAGTGATATAGACAGAGACTACAACGCCTTCATAGGAATAAAAGAATTTTCAATAAACAACCCAGGTACAGCCTTTGGAATATTGTTTGTAATAGTAGTTATACTAGCTATAATAATCAAAATATTCCTATCAAAGAAAAACAAAAGAAATAGAAAAAAAACTTGGGAAAACTTAAAAAGAAAACAAAAATTCAATAACTTTAAGTAATGAAAAATTAAAAATTTAGAATTTAGAATTATGGAGAAAACTCGCTTAAGGCGAGTTTTTTTTAGTTAAAAAGTAAGAAGTTAGAGTTATGTAGATCAAAAAAGGAGCTGCTCGCAGCTCCAATAAAACTCTTAACTATTCCCTCTAACCTCTTAACTAAAACCCTTTCTTGCAATAAAATTTATCGCCAGATAAATTTTGAGCCCCCCAAGAATCGCTTGCGATTCCCCTAATTCTCAATTTTTAATTCTAACTTCTTAACTAACCCCTCAATATCTTCAGGTAGCTTAGCTTCAAGTCTAACTCTCTTCTTATCCTTTGGCTCTTCAAATTCCAAGCTATAAGCATGTAGTGCCTGCCTTTCTATAAGGTCTTTTTCTCTTTCGCCCATTCCATATAGAGTATCCCCATATATAGGATGTCCTAGATGTGCCATATGCACTCTTATTTGGTGTGTTCTACCTGTTTCTAGGGTACATTCTACAAGTGAGGCATTTTGAAGCTTTTTAACTAGCTTGTAGTGTGTTATACTTCTTTGCCCTTTTTCATCTATTACTCTTTCTAGTGGTACTTTTCCATCTACTTCTGGCTGTCTGTATATCGGTGCATCTATTGTTCCTTCTTCTTTTTCAAGATTTCCATGAACTACTGTTAGATATTTTTTTGTTACTTCATTTTTCTGCATTGCATTTGAAATTGACATATGTGCAAATTGATTTTTAGCTACTATTACAAGCCCTGATGTGTTCATATCTAACCTGTTTGCAAGTCTTACTATACAGTCTTGATTTGTCTTTTTAAAATGGTTCATTACACCATTTGCTAATGTATGACTTTGATAGCTTTTTGTAGGATGAACTACCATAAAAGGCTTTTTGTTTAGTACTAGAAGATTACTATCTTCATATACTATTTCAATTTCTATGTCTTCTGGTTCTATATCCTGTGTTTCTTTTCTGTTAAGTATAACTTTTATGTTATCTCCATTTTTTATCTTATAATCCATTTTAACAGGATTTTCATTTACTAGTACTCTTTTTTCTATTGATGCTTTTCTTATAAATCTTGATGAAAGCTCCATTTCTGATTTTAAGAATTCTCTTATCTTAAGCCCATCAAAGCTTTTATCTACCTTTTTCTCTAAAGTATTCATCCTATCCTCCCTTTAGTTTGCGTCGTCTAATCCAAGCATTATAACTAAGTCATAGTTACTATACTCTGAATCCTTTTTCATAACCTTATATTCATTTATTCCAACTAAATCTTTTTTAACTACTTTTTCTATTTCTTTATTTTTTACTAAAGCATACGTCTTTTTAGAAACATTATTTTCAACACTTCCAATATCAACAGCTTTAAATCCTTCTCTATCTAATGTAGTTTTATAATTTGCTGCAAGCCCTGCTTTTGTAGTTGTATTAATTATTTTAACCTTTATATTTCCTTTTAATACCTTTCCACTAGGATTTGCATTTTCACTTTTACTTGACTCTTGTGGTGTTTCAGCACCCTTCTTTAAGCTTTGTATCAATGATTTATTTTTTTCTTCACTAAATACATAATACGATTGCCCACCTAACATTTCTGGTGTACCTTTTACTGTTATCATTTCAAAGTCACTTACTGATATAAGCTTCATTGCATATTTAAGCATTGTTCCTCCGCTCATATTAGTTTTAACATTTTTTTCAACAACCTTTAAAATACTTGGAATTCTAAAAACTATTGTAGGACTTGTACATTTATTTACTACTGCTTTCATAAATTCTTGTTGATTTTCAATCCTTCCTAAGTCTCCCATTGCAAGACCTGTTCCATCATTGTTTTTTCTCCATCTGAAGAATTCCTCAGCTTTCTTTCCATCTAAATGTTCTCTAGTTCCCTTTTTGAATTTAATTCTAAGATTTTGACTCTTATCTGTATAATCCATATTATGTTTTATATCTACTGTAACCCCACCAATTGCATCTATAAAATCTCTAAATGCAGTGTAATTTACATTAGCAACATAGTTTACATTTATCTTTAAAAGATTTTCTACTTGCTTTACAATTTCTTCTTCTCCCCCAACAGGGTATGCAGCATTAATCTTCCATCTACGTCCATTTATTTTTATCATTGTATCTCTTGGAATTGACACAAGCTTTACTTTCTTAGTGCTTGGGTTAAAGTTTAAAACCATTATTGTATCTGTTCTTTTTGATGAATTATCCTTTGGATCTTTTATGTTTCCAACATCCATTCCAAGTAATAAAATATTTACAGTGCTGTCCATGCTAACAACCTTTGGTGCTATCATATCTGTTGTGCTTATTTTAGATACAGTTTTTATAACACTAAATATATTGAAGGTTATAAATAAAAGTAAGGCTATAGCCCCTATTTTTAATATGGTTTTTATGTTTATTTTTCTTTTCACCTTTTTCTTTTTTGGTGATTTTTTATTTACTCTTCTCTTTGCATTTGTAGAAATATTTCTTTCTCTATCATCTCTATAGCTATCATTTTCATCATAACTGTTTTCTTGCCTATATTCTTCAGAGTATAATGAATCATCCTCTAAATTTTCTTCATATATTCTTCTTTGTCTTTCTATCTCTCTTCTTAATCTTTCTTCTTCTGTTAAATTATCTACTCTTCGCCTTCTATCATTTGCTGGAATTCTCTTTTGACCTTGCCCATTTCTCATATTGCTATTTCTTTTTGCAATACGCCTTTTTCTAGCTAATTCTTCTTCCTTTGAAAGCTTTCTTTCCAATCTTTTTCCCCTATTGTCCTTATCCATCATTCACCCCATAAATTCTTAATCTAATTCATTTAAAAGATAATTTCTTCCTTTTATTGTATTCTCATCAATCATACCATTTTTTTCTAATAGAAATCTTATTGTGTGATTCATTCCCTTTAAAACACCCTTATCTAAGTCTTCTAATACTTCTTTTCTTATTTCATCTACTCCATCAAACCTTCTTGATGGCTCTATCATATCAGCAATATAGATTATTTTATCTAGCTTACTCATATCTTCTTTTCCTGTTGTATGAAATCTTATTGCACTTAATATTTCTTCATCTTTTATATTAAACTTTTCTTTAGCCATTATAGGTGCAACTATACTATGCCAAAGCTCTGTTGTTTTTTTCTCACTTAATGTTAACTGTATATTATTTTCTTCTATTAATTTTGCCATTTCTTCTTTAGGCATATTTTTACACATGTCATGTAAAAGCCCTGCAAGTTCTGCTTTTTCTATATCTTCGCCATAAGCTTCTGCAAGCTTTTTAGAGACTGATGCTACACCTAATGTGTGTATAAATCTATTTTCCTTCAAGTTATTTTTTAAGTAGTCGTATATAATTTCTTTATCCACAATATAACACCCCTTACTATTTATAAAGCTTTTCTCTTTCTATTATGTCTAAAACTCCATTTGGTAAGAAAAACTTAACATTTCTATCTTCTTTTACTCTTTTTCTAATATCTGTTGATGATATATCTAAATCTTTTAAGTTTAGAAATAAAATTTTTGTCTTATATTTTTCTTCTATATATTTCTTTTGTTTTTCTAAATCTTCTTCTTTAAATCCTGGTCTTTTAAATACAACTAAATTGGCCACTTTAAATATTTCATCTACATTTGCCCAAGTTTCTAACTCCATAAGGCAATCAGCCCCACTTATAAAAAATAACTCTACATCTTTTTCTTCAAAAACTTGCAGAGTCTCATAAGTGTAACTTGGGGTAATTTTCTTTACTTCATAATCTGATGCTATAAAACCTTTTATTCCTTTTATACCTTCACATACCATTTCATACCTTAAAACCCCCTCAGTAACCTGTTTAAAGGCTTTATGAGGAGGGTTTCCATTTGGTATAAATATAACTTCATCTAGCTTTAATTCTTCCATAGCAGAATCTGCTATGTATAAATGAGCTATATGAATAGGATCAAAGGTTCCACCAATTATCCCTACACTTTTCATATTATTTTTTTGGTATTTCTATTTTAGGGTTCTTTTTAGACTCTTTATAGATTACTATTTTATTACCAATTGATTGTATTCCTTCAGCTCTAACTGCTCTGCAGATAGTATCTGAAGCTTCTCTTGTATCTAAACCACTGTTTTCTAAAACTTTTATTTTAATAAGCTCTCTAGCTTCTAAAGCTTCTCTTATTTGTGTTAAAAAGTTATCTTCTATCCCATTTTTCCCTATTTGGAATATTGGGTCAATTCCATGAGCAAGCTTTCTTAAGTATGCTCTTTCTTTTCCTTTTAGCATGTAATTGTGCCTCCTAATATTATAATAAATATTCAAATTCAAAGTCATTAAGACTTACGATATCTCCATCTTCAATTCCAAGTTCTCTAAGCTCGTTAAATATACCTTTGTTGTTAAGAACTTTATGGAAGTATCTTAATGAATCAGCATCATGTACGTTAACCGCACTTAAAAGTCTATCTACGAAGCTTCCTTCAACATAGTAAATGTTGTTATCATCTTCACCTTTTTCAATTCTGATTTCATAAGTAAATCTTTTTTCTTCTGGAATATATCTTTCTTCATCTGATATTTCAAGAGTTGTAATTGGGATATTTTTAAGCATTCTAGCTGCTTCTTTTATTACTGCATCAACATTATCTCTTGTTGCTGCTGACATTTTAAATACATTTTCATATCCTAATTCATTAACTTTTCTCTTGAATTCTTCAAATACTTCTTCATCATATACAAGGTCCATTTTGTTTGCTACAACTATTTGTGGTCTATCCACTAATTTTATAGCATATCTTTTAAGCTCTTCATTTATTTTAACGAAGTCTTCAAATGGATCTCTTCCTTCAAGACCTGACATATCAACTACGTGTATTAAAAGTCTTGTTCTTTCGATGTGTCTTAAGAACTCAAGTCCAAGTCCTACACCTTCACTAGCACCTTCAATGATTCCTGGAATATCTGCCATAACAAAAGGTTCAACACCGTCTGCAGCAACAACTCCTAAGTTTGGTTTAAGTGTTGTAAAGTGATAGTTAGCTATCTTTGGTTTTGCCTTTGTTGTCATTGATAAGAATGTTGATTTTCCTACGTTCGGGAAACCTAATAATCCTACGTCAGCTAAAAGCTTTAACTCAAGAACTACATTCATTTCTTCTCCTGGCATTCCTGGCTCTGCAAAGTGTGGTGCCTGTCTTGTAGGTGTACAGAACTTAACATTTCCTTTTCCACCTTTTCCACCTTTAAGTAATACAAATTCGTCATCCTTTTCTGAAAGGTCACAAACTATTTTATTACTTTCTGCTTCTCTTACTATAGTTCCCATTGGTACTGTAATAATTAAGCTTTTTCCATCTCTTCCATAGCATTTAGATTCGCCACCTCTTTGACCTTCTTCTGCTACGAATTTTCTCTTATATTTGAAATCCATAAGAGTTGTGATTCCAGTGTCAACTTTTAATATAACGCTTCCACCTTTACCTCCATCTCCTCCATCTGGTCCTCCAAGTGGTACGTACTTTTCTCTTCTGAAAGAAACAGCACCGTCTCCACCTTTACCAGATCTTACGAATATCTTGGCCTTATCTATAAACATATACTCACCTATCCTTATGTAAAATCTATTTTTATTATTCCCTATCTATCTAATATTCAAACATTACACAGACTTAAATTATAATTTTATTCAAAAAATAAAATTTAGTTTAATTATATCAATAATATTAGGTTTTAGATATAAAGAAATGGTAATTTATTTTTGCATATTTAAAAAAGCACCCGAATTACGGGTGCTTTTTATATACAACTAAAATTATTCAGCTATTTCTATTGCAACAGGATAAACAGAAGCTTTCTTCTTGTCTCTTCCCATTCTTTCGAATCTAACTACTCCGTCAATCTTAGCGAATAGAGTATCATCCTTACCCTTTCCAACGTTGTTTCCTGGGTGGATTTTAGTTCCTCTTTGTCTTACTAAGATGTTTCCAGCAAGTACGAATTCTCCGTCTGCTGATTTAACACCAAGTCTTTTTGACTCAGAGTCTCTACCGTTCTTTGAGCTACCTACCCCTTTTTTGTGGGCAAATAATTGAAGGTTCATTATTAACATATCTACACCTCCTCTGTTTTAATATTTATATATTCTCTACGTCTATTAGTTCCTAATGTCTGGTCTAAACCCATAACAACACTATCTAAGCTAAGCTTAAATGTTTTAAGTAAAACTTGTGCCGCCTCTAATTCTTCTAATGAAAAATCAGAAAGATCTAGCTTTAGGTATCCATCTCCAATCTCATAAGTTGAGTTAAGTTCTAAAACATTATCTAAACCTATGATAACACTTTGTGATAAGACTGAAACTGAGTTACAAATCATATCAAAAGCTTCACCTACTAGAAGTTCGTTACTCTGAAAGTCTCTTCCTTCTGGCATGGCATGACTGTCAATAGTAAAACCTATTATGTTTTCATTTTTAGAATAAATCTTTGCGTTAATCATAGATTATGCTTCGATTTTTTCTATCATGATTTTAGTGTAAGGTTGTCTGTGTCCAGCTTTTCTTCTATAATCTTTCTTAGGCTTATATTTGAAAACTGTAACCTTCT
>NZ_JBOFRG010000036.1:0-1815 GCF_051650885.1 Clostridium sp. | reverse complement strand
ACGGCGCTCTGTAATCCTGAGTTAGCGTGTCGTCTGTGCTGATAAAGTCTTTTGTCAAGTGGCTGTTTGGCCACTTCACAAAAGACTACAAACCACAAAGCTACAAACCACACATTTGAAGACAGCAAGGTGAAGATTCTAAATTACAAAGCATACAGATTAGAGAAAGAGCTTAGACTACTTTGATGGACAGCATATGACAGACAGATTTTATCCTGGGCACTCTTGACCAGATGTTCAAACAATGGATTCCAAGTGGTATATTAGCATTATGCACAGTAATAAAAGATGGGAATGAATTATGAGTTTCCAGGAGGTGAAACAAATCTTTGCATTAAATAACCAAGACTACTTCAGATATTTTCAATACAAGGACTTGATGAGAAATAAAGCACAGTGTATTAGATAAAAACTGAATGATTAGAACCATAACTGGAGTTTACAATTCAAAGAAATTTACAATATCTACATTATATCAGCAAGGAAGTTTTTTCTTGCCACTGTGCTTGCTCATGGTGGGATTTGTTGGGTCTCTGTAAGTGATATTATAAAGTGTACGGTCTAGACCTGCTCTATAGGAAAAGTGCAATGAAATAACTTCTGTTATGAATTGACGCTATATAAATAAAATTTTATTGAATTGAACCTGATGAAGAGAAGAGGAAACACACCATTATATGTGGTGCTGAAATGGGAAAAAGATCTAGGTGTGAATATTGCAGAAGTTGAATGGTTGCATATTTGAACACAATAATCTACGACATCCTCACCAAACCCAATTCCGCTATCCTCTTTAAAATTATTGATTCAAGAGTGATGTAAGATTGAGTTTTAATGCCAGCAGAAGCTACCACAACAGGAACTTGAAGGAAAAAACAAAGCCAACAGTGTAAACTCTGAGAGGCTAATGTTAACGATAGCCAAGAGCCCAGTTTGAAGAGTGATACTGTCGAAGCATAAAATGTTCCAACGGGAGAGCAACGAGAAGCTGATGGCAATGACATTGGCTATAACCTCTTCTTTATTTTCATTAACAAATCGTTTAAATGCATCTGCCTGATGGTGTGGTCCTTGGTAGTAAAATGGTCACCTGTACAGGAAAGAAACATTGTAACCTGGCTGATAGGGCCATCAGATCAGTAAATGCCTCAATAAATTTAACAGATTTATGCATCAATACAAATAAAACTTTACCTCTAAAATGTACATCACTAAATTCTCTTTACACTTGTTTAAAGTAACTTATCCATTACAGTATATAGCATATGTAGTAACCGAAAGTAAACAGAGACAAGAACATGCATACCTTCCCAGGAAAAGTCCTGAAAGAAAAGACAAAGTAAAACTCACACACATTTTGTAAAAAAAATTGGAATTGAAGTCGAATGTGAAGACTGTGTGTGTGTGTTGGGGGGTGTAGAGAAGACAGTGATGACCAAAATCCATCACCCTTGTTAACATGCTCAAAAGATGATCTGTGCTTTGTCTCGTAGTTGCGCTTCACATTGCCACAATCTTGGAACATGAGACATACTGGTATTGAACTGCCTTTGGGAAGATTGAACATGTAAGAGTCTTTCCATTCTTGATTAAAAGCTTCCAATTTAATAATTCTCAATTTGCACTACCATTGGGCCATCCCCCCCTTTTACAAATTTACAAATCGCCTACTGAGTGTGTGTGTGTGTGTTGGGGGGTGTAGAGAAGACAGAGACAGAATGACAGTGAGGAGGCCTGCAGGCAGGAATCAATGCAGCTCATCCTGCTGCATTTCAGGCTAGAAATCCATAAAGGGGATGTCAGGCCTGCTGGTGC
>NZ_JBOFRG010000035.1:0-11712 GCF_051650885.1 Clostridium sp. | reverse complement strand
ATTATCTAGACAGTGCTATTGCATTTGTTGAAAATCTTAGAATGGTTATGGATAGAAAAGGTGAATACAAGAGATTCACTAAAAAAGAAGTATTAGAAATTAAACCAATGGAAGAAGAAATAAGAAAATCAAGCTTTATAAATGTAAGAAACTTCTTAAGACAATTTGATATTGGAGAAGAAGGTGTAGAAGAAGAAATATTAGAAATGTATGATAGATATCAATTAAGTACAGATTCAGAAAAAGCAGTAATAAGGCATATAGATAAAAACTATGATATGCCTGATTCTATGAAAGAAGAGCATAGCAGAGAAGTACTTAGAGTGTTTAATAATATGCCAAATTGGAAGCTTAAAGGCTTTAGCAAAAATGAAGTAGAAAATAAAAATTATAAAACTATAAATGAAATCAAAAGAAAAAGAAGTGAAATTTGTAGTTGTGGTAGTAAAAAGAAATTCAAGGAGTGTTGTGGAAAAACTGTAATACAAGTTGATTTTAAAAAATAAATTTTGAAAAGCAAAGGAGAAAAGGGGATGACGGGAAAATGTTATTTTTGTGGTAAGGAAGTTACAGGAGGAACTGCTAAAAGGCATGCAAAGACATGTAAGGCACTTCATGAAAGAGAGATAAAAAAAGGGAAAGAAGAAAGAAAAGGGTTCATTATAAAAATAACTGATAAATATGTAAAAGATTATTATATGTATATTATGATGGATGCAAGTCTTAGACTAGAAGAGTTAGATAGATTTTTAAGGGATATATGGTGTGAGTGTTGTGGACATTTAAGTGCATTTAGAATTGATGAAGAGTGTTATAATTCCTATGCAGAGGAATGGGAACCAGATTTAAACATTAGATTAAGAGAAGTATTGATGGTAGGAGGCAAATTTACTTATGAATATGATTTTGGTACATCTACTGACTTAATGGGTGAAATTGTTGAAGAGGTAGTATTAGGGAAAGATGAGCCGCAAATAGAAATTATTATAAGGAATAATAAGATTGGTAGAACAAACTCACCAAGAGAAGGTGAATGTGGATATACTGGTGATTTAAATGCAGAAAAAAGATATTTACCAAATAATAAAACAAAGTTAATAACAAAAGCAAAGTTAGATAAAGAGATAGAAAACAGAAAAGATATTGAGGATGAGGACATATATGGTAATGAGGCAGGCAGAAATATTGAAGATATGTTTGAAAATATGTTTAGAGAAGTTTTTGAAGATGAATTTTCAAGAAGAGAGGTAGAAAAAATTGCTAGGAAACTAGAAAAAAGGGTTTCACGTAGTATGAAGAGAAAGACAAGTTGGAGTCTAGAAAAATTAATAGAAGATAGAACAAAAGATGAGATAAAAGACTTATTAGACATACTTGAAATAAGATATAAAAAAAGTGAAAAGAAAGCTGATTTAAAAGAGAAGTACTTGAAAAATTGCACGGAAAGTTATAATAAAATCTTTAGGAATATTTCAGAGTCGATGTATAATGATTTATTAACTTTAAAGAATAATAGTTATATGGTGAAAGCTGAAAATATTGATATATTTGAAAATATAGCAATAATGGAGGGAATTGGAATTTCATATCTGGCAAAAGATATAGAAAAGGGAATGAATATCTTTGTTCCTAAAGAACTAATAGAAATAATAGAAGATTTTGAATTTGATATAGAGGAAATGAAGAAGCATAAACAAATAATAGAATTTATAAGAGGTCTAGTTAGGGTTTATGGTGTAATAGAAGAAAATGATGTCATGGATTCACTTAAAGAATATGAACTTGTAAATGAAGATATGGGTGTAGAAGAGTTAGAACTTATAATGGGAATGGAAATAGAGATTGATGAGATTATGTATGTAGACAACTTCATAATAAATAAGGAAGTGACATGTATAGAAGAAGTTATTGAAATAGTTGATGCAGATGGTGATTACAAAAAGTTTTCAAAAGATGAGATATTAGAGAGTAAATCTATAGATGAAATGATACATGGGAAAAAGTTTAAAGAATTAAGAGAATTTTTTGCACAATTTGATATGAATGAACAAGAAAAACATCAAGAAATAAAATCTTTATATTGCATGTATCAATTAGAATCTAGAGATGAAATTAGTGAGCATATAGATGATACCTATGGAATGCCGGACTATGCAAAAAAAGAATTTGAAGCACGCATAATAGAAACATTTAATAAAGTACCATGTTGGAAGTTAAAAGGATTTAGCCAAAATGAGCTTAAAAATAAAAATTATGAAGTTATAAATAGTGTAAAAGTAGGCAGAAATGAAGAATGTCCTTGTGGAAGTGGGAAAAAATTTAAAAAGTGTTGTGGGAAAAATGTAATAGAGGTTGATTTCACAAAGGTTAAATAAGAATCAGTTAAGAAGTAATAAGTTAGAGTGAACAGAGAAGTTAAAAACATTATCAGGTGGTGTTAAAGATAAATTAAAGGAGATGTAAAATGGTTAAGAACATAGTAAAAGATATAATATTTCTATCTCAAAAATCTACAGAAGCAACTAAAAGTGATATGCAAGTAGTTAATGATTTAGAAGATACTTTAAAAGCAAACCTAGAAGGATGCGTGGGACTTGTAGCAAATGTGATAGGAGTTAACTAAAATAGGCAAGGATTCTCCCTCTTCTAAATGAAATGAAAGAGGGGAGGAATTGCCATTATTTTTCTATATTATTTTCAGTAAATTGTGATATGATATTAATATACTGAAAATATGAAAGGAAAATTGTAAAATGGAATTTGTTGTTACTGCAAAAGTTAAATTACTACCAAATGAAGAGCAAAAAGCACAACTTATAGAAACTATGAGTTGTATTAAATCTGCATTAAATTATACTTCTAAAGTAGCTTATAACAATAATTTGTTATCTTCTATGAAAAAATTACAAAACATTGTTTATAAAGAACTTAGAGAAATTTATAATTTAAAATCTCAAATGGCTTGTAACGTTTGTTCAGTAGTAGCAGGTACTTATGCAAGTATGAAAGCTAATAAAGAAAACACTTTAGCTTTATACAAAAAATCCAAATTACAATATTCCTATAATAGAGACTATTCATTCCTATCGAACGGATTAATTAGCATAGGAACAGTTAATAAAAGAATTAAATTACCTTATACAACAAAAGGATTAGAACATTATTTTGATGGCTCTTTTAAGTTTGGAACTGGAACTTTAGTTTATAAGAAAGGTAAATTTTTTTTACATATTTCTGTAAAAAAAGAAATCCAAGAACCAAATAATATATCTAATATTGTTGGTGTTGATTTAGGTATGAGATTTTTATTAACTGCAACCGACTCTAATAATAATCATTTATTTATAAATGGAAAACAAATAATCTCTAAAAAAGCTAAATTCTTAAAACAACGTAAAGACTTACAATCTTTAGAAACAAAATCTGCCAAAAGAAAACTTAAAAAGCTTTCGGGTAAAGAAAACCGTTATCAAACCAATGTTAATCATTGTGTTAGTAAGGCACTTATAGGTTTTGCTAAAAAAGACAGTCTAATTGTCTTAGAGGATTTAACTAATATTAATATAAATACTAAGATACACCATAATTATCGCTACTATCGTATGAGTTGGGCTTTTGCTCAATTAAGACAAATGATTGAATACAAAGGACTAATGAATGGTATTAAGGTCATAGATGTAGATCCTAAATTCACAAGCCAAAAATGTCCTAAATGTGGCTATACCCATAAGGACAATAGAGATAAAAAGACTCATACTTTTATTTGTAATTCTTGTAATTACAAGTCTAATGATGACAGAGTTGGTGCATTAAATCTTAGGCAGATGGGAATTGAGTATCATCATAATAATTCCATGAAGGAAACTAATTAAGTATATCTTAGTTAGATAGGGGTGTTGTCAACCACCCTATGGTATCCTACGTTTGAGGAAGGAGCTTAAACAATAAGTGTTTGTACTTCGTGTAGTAGAGTTACAAGCTCCCACTTCTTCATGTGGGGGTAGTTGACCATGAGGTAGATCATTTTGAAGAGATAATTATATAAAATAAAGGGTATTTTGAGAATATGAAGATAGATAGGTTAATTTCAATAATTATGGTATTAAATAATAAAGAAAAGGTAACGGCCAAAGAACTTTCAGAAAAATTCAATGTGTCAATTAAAACTATAACAAGGGATATGAGAACAATAGAAGAGGCAGGAATTCCTATAATATCATATCAAGGATATGATGGAGGTTATGGAATAATAGACACATATAAAGTGAATAAAGCTTCTATGACAAAAGGCGAAGTAGCACTTTTAAAAAGTTTATTAGATGGAATAAATGAAACTTATAAAAATAAAGAAGTAATATCACTAATAGATAAATTTTCACTGGTTGAAGAAGAAAATAAAAATAATTTCCTTATAGATTTTTCAAAATGGGGAAAAGGAAAAGAAATAACAGAAAAAATAAATCTTTTAGACCATGCTATAAATAAAAATAATTATATAGAATTTGAATATAGCAATATGAATGGAGAAAAAACTAAAAGAAAAGTAGAAGGATATAAAATTATCTTTAAAGCACTTCATTGGTATATCTATGCCTATTGTTTAGAGAAAAAGGAAATGAGAATATTTAAATTAGATAGAATAAAAAATTTGAATATTTTAAAAGAAAATTTTGAAGAACGAGAAATAGAAACTGAAAATTTATTTAAAGAGGAAATAGAAAAAATAGAGATAAAATTAAAGGTAAGTAAAGAAATAAAAAATGCTATAGAAGAAAATTTTTCAGATTATGAAATTTTAAAAGAAGAAGAAAATGAAATGATTATAAAAGTAAAATTTCCTTATAGTAGATGGATTGATAGTATGATTTTAGGATTTGGAGATAAACTAGAAGTTTTAGAACCAATTTTCCTAAGAGAAAAAATAAAGAAAAAAATTTTTAATATGCAAAAAAGATATGAGTAATAGGACATAAAGATGTCTTATTACTTATTTTAATATATAGGTAAGAAGTTAAAAGGAGTGAGAAACATGGTTATAACAAAAGTAGATTTAAAAAAAGTAGACAAAGAATTATTTAATGTGAAAAAAGGTGAGTTTAAAAAGGTATATTGCGACAAAGCATACTATATTGCAATTGATGGAATGGGGAATCCTAATGAAAATGAAGAGTACTTAAATAAAGTTGTATCTCTTTATAAAATTGCATATGGAGTGAAAATGGAATACAAAAAGAATGGAAAAGACTTTGTAGTAATGCCCTTAAGTGGACTATGGTGGTCAGATGATTATAGAAATTTTATTCAAGATAAAAAAGAAGAATGGAAATGGACTATGATGATACAATTGCCAGAGTTTGTAGAGAAAGAAGATATAGAAAAAAGAAAAAAAGCTTTAGAAAAAGATGAATTATATAAATATATAAGGGAAGTAAGACATGTTGAATACACAGAAGGAGAAGCGTATGAAACTTTATATATAGGACCATATAGCGAAGAAGGGGAAACAGTCCAAAAACTTCATGAAGAGATTATTGAAAATGGATACAAATTAAGAGGGAAACATCATGAAATATACTTAAGTGATCCAAGAAAAACTGCAAAAGAAAAACTTAAAACAATAATAAGACAAGGAATTGAATAAGAGAAAGGTTACTGTCAACTGATGGTAGCCTTTTTCTGAAAATAAAAGCAAAATGTGTAGGGAAGATTTTTTATTAGAATATAAAAAAAGAGAGATGGATATATATGAAAAGAAGAGTAATAAAAAGGGGACTTAAATTTGAAAAAGATATTAGTGCTTGGACTAGTGATAGCAATTGGACTTGGATTAAGTAGCTGTGGGAAAAGTGAGACAATAGAGGAGGTTATAAAAAAAGAAGATAATACATTAGTTATTGTAAATAATTCAAATGAACTTTTTGAAAAAAGAGCAGATAAGGATATGGAAAAGGTGGCAGATAATGTAGACCCATTTAGTGTTTCATATGCACATAAACTTGAAACAACATTTGGGGTATCTAAAGATAGTAAAAAAATAATAGCAAAAACTAAGAAAGAAAATAGGGAGCTAGAGGTAGGAAAGACAAGGGGGAATAAATTTGGTTTAGCGCAAGGAGGGATGTATAAAAGCATAGAGCCATATAAAGTTTCAAAAGATGGAAGTATGGTTGTTATTTTAAATTCAGATAATGAATTGTATATGGTGAACTCTAAAGGAGAATTTCAGCTTATAGAAAAAATGAAGGCAGATTATGACTATAATACTTCATTTAATCTTAAAATATCAGATAATGGGGAGTATATCTATTTTTTAGATAAATTTAATACATTAAAAGTTATTAAGTCTGACTGGAAAGAAGCTAAAATACTTGATGAAAATGTAAGAAGTTTTAATATAAGTAGCGCAGGGAAAATAGTTTCATATGAGAAAATAGAAGAGGAAAAAAGTATTATATTAAATATTGAAAGTAATGAAAAAAAGATAGAAAATTACTCGTATAGTGAGATTGAGCTTGGGGACGATGGAAGTTATGAGATACAGAGAAATTATAATGAAATGCATGGGACATCTAGTATAACTTATGTAGATAAAGAGGGAAGAAGACATGAGTTAGGAGGAAATGTATTTACTGGAAATGGAATAGGGATAGCATGTAAAAGAATTGGAGATACAATATATTATAGTGAATTTGAAGAATGGGGAGAAGAAGAGAGTTATGAATCACGAGATACAGTAAAAAAATATGATTTGAATACTAAAAAAGCAGAAGCAGTAGAGGGGATAGGAAATAGATTTGTAGTAATGGATAAGGATATATTTTTTGTTGAAGATGGAAAGTATTTAAAACTAGAAGATGGAAGTGTAAAGTTAATAGATCAAGAGGCAGAAGAAATATCAGGACAGTATAAATTGATTCAGAGTGAGGAAGCTATTATATATTTATCTAAAGGTGGAAAGTTATTTGTAAATGATGAAGAAATTGAAAAAGAAGTAGTAAATGTTGTAGTTAGTAATGGAGACATAGCATATATAGATAAATTAGGAAAGGTTAAAGTGATGGATATAAAAACAAAGAAGATTGAAAATGAATTAGAAAAAGGAGATATCTATAGAGTTATTATGTATGGAACAGAATTATTATGGAAATCAGAAGAGTTAAATATAAATGATTATTCACAATAGTATTTATTAAAAGTTTTGCTTAGTAAAATTAATTTTTACTAGGCAAAACTTTTATTTTTAGGAGCAAATAGATATATTTAATTAAAGAAAGGTTAAAAGTAAATCCTTCATAACTAAAATCAAAAGTTTAAAGAGCTGGTAGAACACGCTTAATCCCTTTATGATTTTTCAGAGTTAATCCAACTAAAACTATTAAAATAGATTTTAATAAATCAGTTACTACAAAGGGAGCTACACATACAAGAATACTTTTGTAAATACTTGAATTTGTGATTAATGAAAATTGAAGTACTCCAATAGTGTATGTGATTAAAACACTAAAAATAATTCCAATAAATATCAAGGCTTTTTTATCAGTTCTTTCACTTATAAAGCCAATTATAAAGGCCATTATAGGGAATGATAAAATAAATCCACCTGTTGGACCTAAAATTATTCCAATTCCACCTGTAAAGTTTGCAAAGATTGGAGCGCCTATAGCACCAAGCATTACATAAATTAAAATACTAATAAATCCTTTTTTAGAACCTAATAAAATTCCACAAAGTCCAACACCTAGAGTTTGCATTGTTAATGGTACAGAACCTGGAAGTGGAATTGATATTTGTGCAAGTATAGAAACTATAGCTGCAAATAAAGAACAAATTATAAGATTTTTTGTTTTCATAAAAACTCTCCTTAAAAGTAATATATTTACATATTAATATTAAAAACTTTTATTGTCAACTAATTAAATTTAAGTGGGTGACAATTGGAACTGTAGAAAAATATTAAACAACAATAAATTATGTATAAAAAATGAACAAATATGGTATTATAAAAGGACAAGAAAAATAAATTTTTTGTAAAGGGAGTTTTAGAGAAGATTGAAATGAGAAAATATTATATATATGTGGTATTAACAAGAACAAATTCAGGGTTATCAAATGTAATTAAATTAGTTACAGGTGCTACTTATACTCATGCAGCAATTTCTTTAGATAAAAATTTAGATGAAATGTATGGATTTAGTAGAAAATATACTTATAATCCATTTATAGGTGTATTAAAAAAGGAAGATGTAACAGAAGGATTATATAAGCATCAAAAAAGATTGCTAGGAAAAATAATTGAATTAGAAGTTTCAAAAGAGCAATATAGAAAGTTCAGAAGTCTTTTTCAAGAATATATAGATAATAGACATAGGTATAAATATAACACAAGAGGATTATTTTATGGTTTATTAAATAAAGAAAAAGATATTCAGGACAGATTTTTATGTTCAGAATTTGTATATCATCTTTTGAAAGAGAGTAATATTTTAGATTGGGACAAGCCACCTAATTTAATAAGACCTCAAGATTTAACAAAGTTAAGAGGAAATAATTTATATGAAGGTGATTTGAAAAAGAGAAGACTAAAGTATTTAGGTGTAGATGTTAGAGAGAAAAAGAAATATCTATGTGAAATAGAGTTTGGAGTGGAAAGGGGAAATGAGGAAAGTGAATATAAAGAAAATGATTTTAGGAATTGGAATTACAGCGTTAGTATTTGGGGTAATGTTTACGGTTCTAAAAAAAGAGGATAAAGACGTAGCTAGCAGTAAAGTAGAGCAAGAAGAGGCTGCTAAAAGGGAAATTGAAGAAAAGGAAAAAAGAGAAAAAGAAGCTAAGAGATTAGAGGAAGAAAAAAAGCTTAATGAAGAAAAGAAAAAATTAGAAGAAAAAAAGAAGGCAGAAGAAGAGAAAAAACGTGAAGAGGAAAAGAAAAAGTTAGAAGAGAAAAGAAAGGCTGAAGAAGAAAAAAAGAAAGAAGATTTAAAGAAAAAAGAAGAAGCTAAAAAACCTGTAGCAGAGAACAAAGAAGAAGTGAAAAAGCCAGAAGTAAAGCCAGAGCAAAAGCCTGAAAAACCAAAAGTTAAAACTTTAGCTCAAAAAGTTGCAGAAACAAAAACAGCAAGTAGAACAAATCAAATAATAACAGTAATAGGTGGAAAAGTTTCCTTATGGAATAAAAGTGGAAATGAATTTAAAGAAACTATTAAAGTAAATGGAAGGCTTGGGTATGGAGGAATGACATCTGCTTCAAACAAGAGAGAAGGAGATGGAAAAACACCAACAGGAGTTTATCCAATTCTTTATGGATTTGGAATGGGTGGAAACCCAGGAACATCTTTTCAATATAGACAAATAACAGAGAATTCATATTTTGTAGATGATGTAAACTCCAAATACTACAATCAATGGTATGAAGGAACAGACCAAAAAGGTGAGCATATGATAGCTTTTCCAAAGCAATACAAGTATGGCTTAGTTATTGGATACAATATGAGCAATACAAAAGGAAAAGGTTCAGCTATATTCCTACACGCTAATGGAAAAGGCAATACAGCAGGATGTGTAAGCATTCCAGAAAATGAAATGCTTAGAATGATGAAAGAAGTAAAGCCAGGAGCACAAATAATAATAACAACAAGTGAAGACAACTTAAAAAATTACTAAAAAGTATTAAATCAAAGATATCCTAGCTAATAGGTAACATATTAATTAAAAAATGGAATTAGAACTCTATGATAAGAATCAGCTTTGTAAGAGGCTTGGTCTTGTCATAGAGTTTTTTGATTTAAAAAATAAATTATATACAAATGAATACTTGAAAAGAAAGATTAAATAGTATATATTGTAATTAATAAAACAATGTTACGTTAATAAGTAAAGATATAGACAGGAATTAAAGAGATAATAAAACAATGTGATGAGGTGTAAGAAGAAAATGGATATAAATAAGAAAATGAATATGGCGTTTAATGGTGTTGGAAGTATAGGGAGTGGAAAATATAATGAGGTTTCGATAAATGGTGTAGGAAAGTTAAATGGTGATATTGAGGGAACAAATATATCTGTAAATGGAACTTGTACAGGGAGTGGAAATGTTAAAGGGAAAGAAATATCTGTAGATGGATATGTGAATATAAAAGGGAGTCTTCAGTGTGAAAAGCTTTCTGCACAGGGAAGCCTTAAATTATCAAAAGAAGTAAAAGGTGAGATTTTAAAAGTTGATGGCGAAGTAAGGTCCTTAGGAAAGATAGAATTTAAAAGAATTGAAGGAATGGGAGGTATAATTACTGAAGGTGACTGCATTTGTGATGAAATTAAAACAGAAGGATTTATAAAAGTTCTAGGATTATTATCAGCAGATAATATAGAAATTATTTCAGATAGAAAATCAAGAATCAATAAAATTGGTGGAGAAAATATAAGAATAAAATTAGCTAGAAGAGAAAAATCTTTTATAAAAGATATGTTAAAAGGAAAAATTGAATGTGAAAGAATTGAAGGAGATACTATTTTTCTTGAAGGAGTTAAGGGACAAATAGTTAATGGGAAAAATATAACTATAGGAGAAGACTCTATTATAGAAGAGGTAAACTATAGTGAAAGTTTAGAAATAGAAAATGGTGGAATTGTAAAAAATAAAAATTATATAGGAGAAAAAATAAATGGATAATATAAAAATAATAGGGGAAGGCATAGTAGGAGAAGGAGAATTTGATAGCGTTAAGATAGTAGGCGAAGGGGAATTTATAGGAGAATGTACTACTAAAAAACTTAAAATTTGTGGAGAAGGAAAAGCAATAGAAAATCTTATCATAGATGAAGGAAAAATAGTTGGAAGCTTAAATTGCTTAAAAAACTTTAACATAAGAAAAAAATTAAAAGTGGCAGGAAATATAGAAATTACAGAAACATTAGAAGGGGAAGAACTTGAAGTAAGTGGAGAAGTAAAGGTTAAAAACGACTTTAAAATAAAAAAAAGCAAAATAAATGGAGAACTTACAGTAGAAAAAGACTGCATTGGAGATAGCTTTTATTTAGGTGGAGAAGCTCATATAGGAGGGCTTTTAAGCCATGATTATATAGAAATAAAGCTACTTGGAAACTCAAAAATAAAAGAAATTGGTGGAGAAAAAATAGTTATAAAGAAATATGAAAAACTATTTATAAATAAAAAAGGAACTCTAAATGTAGAAACTATAGAAGGAGACTATATTTATCTAGAAAATACAACATGCAAAGAAGTTAGAGGGGAAGAAGTTATCATAGGAGAAAACTGTATAATAGACTATGTAGAAGCAAAAGGAAATCTAAAAATTCACAAAGAAAGCAAGGTAAAAGAAAGCATATGGAAAAACTAATATCAAAAAAAGAACTTTTAGAAGAAACAAAAATATCATATGGACAACTATATAGATGGAAAAGAAAAAACATAATACCAGAAGAATGGTTCATAAAAAAAAGTGCTACAACAGGGCAAGAAACCTACTTTCCAAAAGAAAAAATGCTAAATAGAATAGAAGAAATAAAAAAACTAAAAGACATACTTTCTCTAGACCAGCTTGCAGAAAAATTCTCAGGAAAACTAAAAGACGGGTATATGACTAGAGAAACCTTAATAGAAAATAAAATAATATCAGAATATATATTAGAAAAATCATCAAAACTAATAGAAAAAAAAGAAAAATACAACAATGAAGAAATACTATATCTAAT
>NZ_JBOFRG010000034.1:0-4180 GCF_051650885.1 Clostridium sp. | reverse complement strand
TTGATAGTATAATCTTTAAGTAAAATGTTGGTTTTAAGCATACAAACATTTTATCAGAATCCCTAACTTTTTCGAAGTTAGGGATTTGTTTTTTTGTATAAAAAAGGAACTGTGCACTACTTTTTAGTGCGACAGCCCCCTTACTTCTTAATTTTATTAAATAAATTCTATAACCCCTTCCGAAAGTCTTTTAATTCTAGCTAAAGAATATATTTCATATCCTTTATCTTCTAATAACTTTCTTCCTGGTTGAAATGATTTTTCTATAACTATTCCAATTCCTGAAACCCTTGCTCCAGCTTCTTCTACAAGTCTTATTGCTCCAAGTGCTGCTTCTCCATTTGCTAAAAAATCGTCTATTATTAAAACTTTATCTTCTTTATCTATATATTTTTTTGATAATGTTAGCTCATAGTCTAATCCTTTTGTAAATGAGTGTACTGTTGTTTGGTATACTTCATCATTCAAAATTTTTGAAGTTTGTTTTTTTAAAGTTACCATAGGTAAATTCATTTTAAGTGCAGTCATAACTGTTGGTGCTATTCCTGAACTTTCTATTGTAAATATTCTTGTTATTCCTTTATCTTTAAAGTATTCTTTAAACTCTTCTCCTATTTCTTCCATAAGTTTTGCATCTACACCATGGTTTAAGAAAGAATCTACCTTTAATATATTTTCACTTAGTGCTCTTCCTTCTTTTAAAATTTTAGACTGCAATTTTTTCATTTTCTAACACCTCTATCTTTTCTTCTTTTTCTTCTATAAGAACTTTATTTAAAATTAATGCAACTATTGTTCCTGTTGATATTCCTGATGAAAATATCATTTTTAACCCTTCTGGTAATTGTGATATAAATTCTGGTCTAAATGTAACTCCAAGTCCAAGTCCAATTGCTGTTGCTATAATTAAAAGATTTCTATTATTCATTTTTACTCTTCCAAGAGTTTTAATTCCTGCTGCTACTATTGTTCCAAACATTACAATTCCTGCACCACCTAAAACTGGTTGTGGCATAACGTTTATTATTGCTGCAAACTTTGGCATAAATCCAAGACATACTAAAAGTATTCCTGCCATTATAGCCACACTTCTACTTGCATTTCTTGTTAAAGGAATAAGTCCAACATTTTGGCTAAAGGTTGTGTTAGGGAAAGCTCCAACTACTCCTGCAAAAGCACTTCCTACACCATCTGCTAAAACTCCACCACCTATAACCTTATCAGTTGCTTTAACATCTGAAACTTCACATACAGATGAAAGACATCCAACAGTTTCAATAGTTGTTACAAAATATGCTGGGATAAATGGAAGTAAATATTTTATGTCAAATGTTACTCCATACCCAAATATTTGTGGAAATGCAAAAAAGCTAGATTCTTTTACTAATGTAAAATCAATCATTTCAAGTGGAATACAAATTATATATCCAACTGCCATTCCTATAAGAATTGATGCAGTACTAAGCATTCCTTTTCCATATCTGTTTAAAAGTAATGTTACTACTAATACAAACATTGCTATAGAAAGATTTCTAAGACTTCCATAATCAGAAGATCCAACTCCACCTGCTGCCCAATCCATAGATACTGGAAGTAATGTCAGTCCAATTAAACATACAACAGTTCCTGTAACTATTGGTGGAAAAAGCTTCATTAAAGGCTTTATAAAAAAGCTTGAAAAAAGCTCTACAACTGACCCTAGGATTGTTGCTCCAATAATTCCCGGAAGTCCTGCAACTGAACCAACTGCTATAGATGGTGCTACAAAAGTAAAGTCTGTCCCCATTATACAAGGAACCTTTGCTCCAACTCGTCCCATTCCTTTTGATTGAATTATAGTAGCTACTCCTGATGCTAATATTGATGCAGCTAAAACTGCTGTTGATGTAGCTCCATCAAAGCCAAGTGCTGTTGAAATAACAAGTGGAACTGCAATTATCCCTCCAAAGGCTGCAAAAATATTTTGAAATCCTAAAAGTATTTGTACCCCTATACTTGGCTTATCATTAATTTCATAAACAAGCCCATTTTTATTTTTCTTCTCCATTCTCAAATCCCCCTATTGTATATGTATTCTACAAGGAAGATATTAAATGAAATATTATTTATAAAAAAAGATACCTCAAATTAAAAGCTAATCTGAGGTATGTTTAAATATAATAAAAGTCTATACTTAAAAATCTTACCTCGTAGTCTGCTAATTCACGGTTAGCAGGTAGAAACTTTCGGACCAAATTACCGAGTATATACGAGTTTCCATATATTTTTTTCTTAGTATATCACACTTTTTTACATTATTACATATATTTCTTAATTTATTTTGTTATATTCTAAAACTAAATCATCATTATATTCTCCAAGAGAGACTCCATGCTCACCGTTTTCATTTAGGTGTTTTATAAGGTGTTCTCTTTCTAATTTAATTAATTCTTCACTACTATAATTATCTATTATTTTTTTGTCTAACCCTTTTATTTTTTTCCCTGAAACAGGCATTATACAATACTCTTCTATTGAAGGTGCAAATAAAGCTCCATCTAATGTTTCTTCATACTTCTCTACTGTATATGTTCCATCTTTATTGTCTTTATAAGTTATAGCTGTTGGCATTGAACTTCCATTTTCCTCATGAAGTTTTTTATTTTCTAAAACATATCCTGTTGAAAAAATAGTTGCAAATACCTTTATCTTATCATCTTCTTTATATACCCCATTCATTTGGATTGCTAATATAGTAAATTCACCTTCATAATATTTATAACTTCTTTTAATTGCTGTTTCATAAACTAAATTTTCTATTTCATCATTACTTTTGTGTTCATAATCATTAATTATAGTTGGATTTTTATATTTCTTTTCTAAATTTGTATTTTTATCTTCTAAAAGCTTATCCGCCTCAACTTTAGCTCTGATTTCAATTTCTTTATTTTCTTTATTAGTTAAAAAGGCTACTCCTGTAATAAATATTACTAAAATCCCCATTCCTATTATTATCTTTTTAGGTTTTTTATAATTTAAAATATTTCCTACTCTTTCTCTTACTTCATTATATCCAAAGCCTATGGGTTTAATTATCGCCATATCTTCATCGTTACTTAAATTTAAAAGAAGGTTTGAATAGTCTTTCTTTATTCCTATCCCCATATCTTTTATTACTTTTTCATCACAAGAAGATTCCATATCCTTAGTCATTAAATTAAATGCTAGCCAAAACAAAGGATTAAACCAATTTATAGAAAGAAGTCCATACCAAATGGCTTTAACTAAATAATCAAGCCTTTTTATATGAATTTTTTCATGAGCTATTATATATTTTTCTTCTTCACTTGAAAGTCCTTTTGGCAAATATATTTTAGGCTTTATTACTCCAAAAACAAAGGCTGTTTTTATTTTTTCTGATTTATAAATATTTTCTCTTTCATATATTGAATCTTTCAATGCTCTTTTTACTTTAAACATAGAGCATATAATAAATAGAAATATCCCTATTCCAATTATCGCCCATACTACTGAAATTACACTCATTCCACTTATAGATAAAGATTCACTATAACTTTCTAATCTAATAATCTCTCCTATAACATCCCTACCTTCAACGATTAACATTCCTTTATCTTTTTCCATTATCCCTAAAGGACTGCTTATATTTATTGGTATAAATATTTTTATTAAAAGTATAAACCATAGTCCATAAGAAAATACTTTAGGTGCTTTCTTTAAAAGACCTCTCACAATTATTAAAAATACTATTATATAGGAACAAATAATGCTAAGCTCTAATACCTCTCCAAATACCCAAACCATAGTTAATCCTCCTTATAATTATCTATCATCTCTTTAATCTCACGTCTTTCATCCTCACTTAATTTTTTTCTTTCCACAAATGAAGTTAAAAATTTAAATAATGAACCTCCAAAAGCTTCATGGATAAACTCTTCTCCTCTTTTACTTAAAAATTCATCCTTTGTCATTACTGCTGACACAATAGAGTTTTCATTTTTAAATATCCCTTTGTTACATACCTTTTTCAGCACTGTATATGTGGTTGATTTCTTCCACTCTAGTTTTTCTTCACATACTTTAACAAGTTCTCCTGACTGAATAGGCTCTCTCTCCCAAATTATTTCTGCAAACTTCATTTCTGTTTCTGCAAGCTTTAATTCTTTCATCTTTTTCTCCT
>NZ_JBOFRG010000033.1:0-6533 GCF_051650885.1 Clostridium sp. | reverse complement strand
AGTTGCTTTTTTATATCTTTGAATAAAATTAACTTTTGTTCTATATTATGTTTATCTATAAATTTTAAATATATATGCTCAGGCTTGTACAAATGCATATATACTTCGTTCACACAAAGTTTCTCATTTTCATTTAAATCTTCTAAAGTTTTTTGATGAAGGATTCCTTTATCATCAAGTATTTCTATTTTTTTTAAATGATTATTTGTTTTGTTATGAATTTTGAAATTGAATTTAAGTTTAAAACTCATTTTATGCATCTCCTACTCTTTAAGTAATCATTTACATTTTAATTATAGCATAGTCTATGATTAAAATAAAGATTCCTATGCACATTATTTAGTCCATAGGATACTATAGTAGGGAATAGCAATTTGTAAGGTGAGTGTATGAAAAAGAATTATTGTTACTCGGTTGATTTTGATGGTAAGACTGAAGAGTTATTTAAAAAGGGAAGTTACTTAGGTCAAGGTAATAATGGGATTGTATATGAACTTCCTGATAATAAAATAATTAAAATTTTCTCTAAAAAGAAAATTTGTGATGCTGAGGCAAATACGCTAAAGAAAACTAAAAAATCTAAATATTTTCCTAATATATATGTTCATGGAGAGCTTTATATAATAAGAGAAAAAGTAGATGGTGAACGATTAGATAAATACATAAAGAGAAATGGATTAACTAAAGATATAATAGAAAAATTGTATAAATTACTTGGGGAGTTTAAAAAGCTTAAGTTTAAAAGATTGGATACAAGATGCAGAGATATCTATGTAAGTGAAAATGGGGAGCTTAAGCTTATTGATCCTAAAGGTTGTTATACAAGAAAGGTAGATTTTCCAAGGCATTTAATGAAAAAGATGAAAAAGCTTGAAGTATTAGATGAATTTTTGGAAGGAATCAAAGAGATTGATTTAAAAGCAGGAGTTTACTTTGAAAAATCAATTTTAAAATATTTTGAATTAGAAGAAAAAAAGAAAAATGGAGGCAAAGATGGAAAATAACGAAAATGTAAATGAAAATGTTGAGCATGAAAATTTTGAGAAAAAGTATTTTAGAGTGAAAAAGAACTTTAATTTTTTAATGGGATATGGTGATAATGATAAGGAAAAATTACTAGATATTATAGATTCAGATATTAGGTTAGTTGAAAATGAGGTGGCGAATAGACCGAATATGGCGGCTCCTGAGATAAATGAAGTGTGGCTTGTGGACTTAGGGGTTAATATTGGTGATGAAATATATGGTGAACGACCTTGTGTTGTAGTATCTTACAATAAATTTAATCATAAAAGTGGTTCTGCAACTATTGTTCCTATAACAAGAGCAAAGTTTTCGCATAAAACTCAATTTGCTATAAATGATGATTTAATGGAAGAAGTTCACGATACTATTGAAGGAACAGTGAAAACTGAGCAAATAACAACTAAAAGTAAAAGTAGATTTAAAGTGAAAATAGGGAAATTAAATGAAGAAGGAATAAATAAATTAAAGAAAGCACTTATATATCATTTAGTATTAAGTGAAGATTTAGAAGAAAGAGAGTAATTTATAAAAGATGCCTAGAGTATAGGTGTCTTTTTATTTGAAAATATAGAAATCTAGAAAATTTTTGAAAACTATGATATACTTAATAAGTTAACAATATGGAAGTTAAATTCGACTAAACATTCAAGTGGAGCGTAAGCTTTATTTGAATGGAGTCTCATTTTATATATAGGAGGTGTTCCCATGCAAACTTTATTAATGATATTAGTTGCTATATCAGGGTTAGTAGTTATTGTAACTGTATTAATGCAACCAAGTAAGTCAGATGCTTTAAGTGGACTTATTCAAGGAAGTAACAATGATACATTCTTCTCTAAGAATAAAGCAAGAACTAAAGAAGTAATATTATCTAGATTATCTATGATTTTCATGGTAATATTTGCTTTAGCAATATTAGCATTACATTTATTATAGGCGCGTGGGGCATACCACACGAATAGAAGAAAACTATATTACTAAATTAATATAGTTTTTTTTGTGTCAAAAAAAGAAAAAAATAATATAAATAATATAAGAATCTATTATAGACTCTAAAAAATCGCTCAAATAAAATTCCTGTAGGATTAATTTCTTATGGGAATTTTATTTGTTTAGATTTAGAGTAAAGGAATAAAAAAAGAGAAAGATAAGTAATAATAGATGTAAAGATAAATTATAAAGGGGCTTAAATATGGAAATATTATTTATACCAATAATATCTGGAATCATTGCATTGCTATTTTTAATTTTTTTAAGAGGAAAAATAATTAAAAGTGATGCAGGAGATGAAAAAATGAGAGGCATAGCTAATAGCATTGAAGATGGTGCTATGGCATTTTTGAAAAAGGAATATAAGTATTTATCTATATTTATAATTGTTTTAACAGTAGTTATAGGAGTATTTTTAAGTATCCAAGCAGCTATTTCATTTGTAGTAGGGGCTTTATTTTCAATGGGTGCAGGATATTTAGGAATGAAGATTGCAGTAAAAGCAAATGTAAGAACAGCAAATGCAGCGAAATCAGGGATGAAAAAGGCTTTAGATATTGCATTTTCAGGTGGAGCTGTTATGGGGCTTTGTGTAGTTGGATTTGGAATTATAGGCTTAAGTATCTTAGTTTTACTTTTTGATTTCAACATGGAGCAAGTAACAGGCTTTGGACTTGGAGCTTCATCAATTGCATTGTTTGCAAGAGTTGGAGGAGGAATTTATACAAAGGCTGCAGACGTTGGAGCAGACTTAGTTGGAAAGGTTGAAGCAGGAATTCCAGAAGATGACCCAAGAAATCCAGCAGTTATAGCAGATAATGTTGGTGACAATGTTGGAGATGTAGCAGGAATGGGAGCAGACCTTTTTGAATCCTATGTAGGTTCAATTATATCTGCAATTACTTTAGGAGTAGTTGTTCAAAGTGTATTAGGGAAAAATGCATTAATTTATCCTTTATTACTTTCAGCTATTGGAATTATCGGCTCATTAATTGGAATTGTAATAGTTAAAAACTATAAAGGAGAAAATCCACAAAAGGCTTTAAATAGTGGAACTACGGTAGCAGGAATAGTTTCATTGATAGGAGCTTTAGGATTATCCTATTATTTATTTAATAGTTTAACTTTATTTATTCCTATTGTAGTTGGAATAGTTGTTGGTATAGCTATTGGAAAAATAACAGAGATTTATACATCATCTGATTATAAGTATGTAAAGAAAATTTCTAAAGAGTGTGAAACAGGAGCTGCTACAAATATTATTGCAGGCTTAGCTGTTGGAATGAAGTCTACTGTTATACCTATACTTTTAATTGTAGTAGGAATTTTAGTTTCATATATGGGTGTAGGTGGTTTAGAAAATAGTATGATAGGTCTTTATAGTATTGCACTTTCTGCTGTTGGAATGCTTTCTACTACAGCAATTACAGTAGCTGTTGATGCTTATGGACCAATTGCTGATAATGCAGGTGGAATTGCAGAAATGAGCGAATTACCTAAAGAAGTAAGAGAAGTAACTGATAAATTAGATTCAGTTGGAAATACTACTGCTGCTATAGGAAAAGGCTTTGCAATAGGTTCAGCTGCACTTACAGCTTTAGCACTTTTTGCATCATATACTCAAGCTGTAAATTTAAGCAGTATAAATCTTTTAAATCCATTAACTCTTGTAGGAGTTTTAATTGGAGGAATGCTTCCATTTTTATTTGGAGCATTAACTATGGAATCAGTTGGAAAAGCAGCAGGTGAAATGGTAGAAGAAGTTAGAAGACAGTTTAGAGAAAAACCAGGTATCTTAGAAGGCACTGATGAGCCAGATTATAAAACTTGTGTAGAGATTTCAACTAAGGCAGCTCTAAAAGAAATGATACTTCCAGGAGTTCTTGCTGTATTATCACCTCTTGTAGTTGGAATTCTTCTAGGAGTTGAGGCTTTAGCAGGACTTATAGCAGGTGGACTTGTAACTGGAGTTATGATGGCAATTATGATGTCCAATGCAGGTGGTGCATGGGATAATGCTAAAAAATATATTGAAGGTGGAGCACATGGTGGAAAAGGAAGTAATGCTCATAAAGCAGGTGTAGTTGGAGACACTGTTGGAGATCCATTTAAAGATACTTCAGGACCAAGCATGAATATTTTAATAAAATTAATGACAATTGTATCATTAGTTTTTGCACCTCTTATAGTACAATTTGGTGGAATATTATTATAAAAATTAGAATGTAATTATTGAAAAAGTGTTAACTTATGAATAAAACATTCAAATACAAAAATACTTTATTTTGTAAAATACTTAAAAATATGCTAATTAAATTAAATTTGATTAGCATATTTTTATTAAATTAAACTTTTAATTATAAAATTTATAAAAAAATAAAAAAGTATAAACAAATTATTAATTTTATGTTAATATAATAAGTGTCCGAGAGAGATGGACAGATGAGATGAGAATTAAAAACTATTTAATAAGATTTAGGGGTAGATTTTATTAAAGAATTAACTACAATAAGAGAAACGGAATTATATTTAGAATTATATTTAGAAAGTATTGTAGAAAAAGGCTATGTAAATAGCTATATTAAAATTCTTGGGGAAGAATTTTAATCGCGTAAGGTGGGTATTATATTTAGAGACTATGGTAAAAACGGTATTATAAGAGAATTAACTTTAAAACTATGCTTAGCATGATTTGGGGGAATTATGCAGTTGGAGTATAGTTTTTTAGGTTACAGAGAAGTTAGTGGTCGTAGTATTTACATTTTGATAAATGTGAATACTACGACCACTATTTCTATAGGGATTTAATCAAATTAAATCCCTTAAAGCTTTGTCATATATAGAGGGAATATGTGTTATAATTGAGTATAGAATAAAATAACAGAAATTTGTCAAATATAATAGTAAAAGAGATTAACTAGAATATAATAAAGTATAGACAAATATATGGAGGAAAAATATGGGGATAAAAGACACGTTATTAGCCTTTATGGGCGAAGATGCTTATAAACCAATGGATTTAAGTTCTCTATCAAGAATTTTTGATGTTAATAAAGCAGAATTTAAAGCATTTAAAATGGTTTTAAAGGATATGGAATCAGAAGGTCTTGTTATGAGAAACGAAAAAGATAAATATGCATTACCTGAAAAGTTTGGATATGTAAGAGGTAAGATACAAGCACATGCAAAAGGGTTTGCCTTCCTTATTCCAGAAAAAGAAGGGGAAAAGGATGTATTTATTGCAGGTTCTGTTTTAAATGGTGCAATGAATGGAGATAAAGTAATTGTACAAGTTACGAGAGAAGACAAGGGCGGAATAAGAAAAAGAGAAGGAGAAGTCTTATCTATTGTAGAAAGAGCAAACACTACAATAATTGGAGAATACGAAGAAAGTAGAAACTTTGGATTCGTAATTCCAGAAGATACAAGACTTACACAAGATATCTTTGTATCTAAAAAAGAAAGATGTGGAGCTAAGGGTGGAGATATAGTAATTGTAGAAATCACTAAATGGCCTGAAGGAAGAAGAAGCCCAGAGGGAAAAATTAAAGAAGTTCTAGGAAAGAAAGGCGATAAAGGTCTTGATATTCTTACAATAATTAAAAAACATGGACTTCCAGAAGAATTTCCACAGAGCGTTTTAAGCTTTGCTGACAATATAAAAGAAGAAATAGAAGAAAAAGAATATAAAAGAAGAACTGACTTTAGAGATTTAAAAATGGTAACAATAGATGGAGAAGATGCTAAGGATTTAGATGATGCTGTATCTATTGAAAGATTAAATAATGGAATGTATAAGCTAGGAGTGCATATTGCAGATGTATCTCACTATGTTAGAGAAAATAATCCATTAGATAAAGAAGCATTAAATAGAGCAACATCTGTATACCTTATAGATAGAGTTATTCCTATGCTACCTAAAAAGTTATCAAATGGAATTTGTTCACTTAATCCAAAGGTTGATAGACTTACATTAAGTTGTATAATGACTATTGATAAAAAAGGAAAAGTTGTAGCACATGAGATTCATGAAAGTATTATAAGAACTAATGAAAGAATGACTTACACAGATGTTACAAAAATCCTTAAAGATAAAGACGAAGAGCTCATAAAAAGATATGATTATCTATATGATGATTTCTTAGCAATGGAAGAACTTGCAACTATCTTAAACAATAGAAGAATGTCAAGAGGTTCAATTGATTTTGATTTCCCAGAAGCTAAAATAACTTTAGATAAAATGGGTAAACCAATAGAAATAAAACCTTATCCAAGAGAAATTTCAAATAGAATGATTGAAGAATTCATGCTTGTTTGTAATGAAACAGTTGCAGAAGATATGTATTGGCAAAAGCTACCTTTTGTATATAGAATTCACGAAGACCCAGATGAAGAAAAATTATCTAAGTTTAGAGAATTTGTATACAATTTAGGATATCCTATGAGAACTAATGCAGAAATTCATCCAAAAATGATGCAAGAAGTATTAGATAAAGTAAAAGGAAAAAGTGAAGAAA
>NZ_JBOFRG010000032.1:0-2484 GCF_051650885.1 Clostridium sp. | reverse complement strand
AGATCCCTTGAAGAACACAAGGTTGATAGGTTGGGGGTGTAAGCGTAGCAATACGTTCAGCTGACCAATACTAATAGATCGAGGGCTTGACCAATATAATATTAATAATTATTTCAAGTGCAATTTTCAGAGAACAATTCTAATCAGAGAAAAAGTATTAGATTACTTTGTGTATAAAGTAGTAGAATTACCTTAAAGGAAACTCGACTCACTTCGTTCGCTGAGTAAATTCGAATACCTAAATCGAAGATTTAGATTCTCATTTATCTAGTGATGATGGCATAGAGGAAACACTCCTTCCCATTCCGAACAGGAAAGTTAAGCTCTATAACGGCGATGGTACTGCACGGGCGACTGTGTGGGAGAGTAGCAAGTTGCTAGGTTTTTTATGTGGCTCGATAGCTCAGTCGGTAGAGCAGAGGACTGAAAATCCTCGTGTCGCTGGTTCGATTCCTGCTCGAGCCACCATAATTTGGGGGTATAGCTCAGTTGGGAGAGCACCTGCCTTGCACGCAGGGGGTCAAGAGTTCGAATCTCTTTATCTCCACCAAAGACATAGATTTATCTATGTCTTTTTTATTATGTAAAAATATAAATAGAATTATGAATAAAAAATATATATAATAGAAGAAAGAGTTAAAAAAGGGTAAATAAAATTGTGAGGAATAACTATGAAAAGAATGACTATAGGAATAATAGTAATAATAGCCATTATATTTGGATTATTATTTAATTTAGTGATACAAGGAAAGAAAAAAAGTAACGATAATAACCCAAAGTTAAATAAAATATGTAAAGATATGAGCGATGTAAATGCTAGTTTAAATAAAATAAGTGATATATATATGGAAAATTTAGACAAACTTAAAGAAAACAAATTAATCACTAAGAAAGAATTAGCTGAGAGTATTCAGATTGATTATGAAAAATTTGACACATATACAGCATCTAACGAAGATGCATTCACAACATCAAAAGAAGTTATACAAATATTGAATATATATTATGAAAATTCAGGGATAAAAGAAAATATAAAAAATAAAATGAAAAGTATCAGAGTTGAATTAGAGATAACTAAACCAACCACTGAAAAAGAAAAAAAATTATATTCTGAAATGATTAATATTTTTGAGAAGATAACAGAGTACAATGATTTAGTATTTAATTTTAAAGGGAATTTAGAAACATATAAAAATAAAGTTATTTTTGAAAAAGAAAATATAATTACATTAATGAAAGATGTGATTGATAAGCATTAATATAATGTTAGTCATATTAGATATTTTAAATTAAGAAATGAGTTCAGTAATTTTTTTTACTGGACTCATTTTAGCTTTAGAGATTAGGTGAATATTGTGATAACTTTTAAAATTTAACCTTTATATAGTTGTGTAAATTCACATTTTTCTTCTTCCGACTCAAATAGATTAAACCAATCACATATTGCAATTGCAAAATCAATAAATGCTGTTCCTTGAGCTGTTATAATATTTTTACTTGTAACAACTCTTTTTTTGATGTAATTTTCTCGTGGAAAAGGATCTATCATTCCAAATACATCAATATGATTTTTTGTCCAGCTAGAAATAGGGGGAGTATATTTAACATCATTTAATACACCAGAAGTGGCTAAAAAGAAAGTTCCAGAACCACATATTCCTGCAAGTAATTTATTCTTAGAATTAAGTTTATTAATTAACTCCATTAATTCAGAGCGAACTTCACCAAACCATCCTCCACATATTATTAAACCATCAAAATCATAATGAAGTACATCTTTAATTAATTTGTTTGGCTTGTACAATAAGCCAGAGGAACTCTGTATTATTTTATCTTCATAAGAAATTGTTATAATTTTTTTTCTAGCATCTGCTTTTAGTAAATGTGTAATAAATGTAACTTCATAATCTGTCATATTATCAAATATAAATAATAATATTGTATTCAACTTGTACCTCCGTTAAAAAACTATTCTAGATATATAGGCTTATGTATTTAGAATAACCTACTTTAAAATTAAAAGGAAGAAATTTACAAAAGTATTTTTTATATACCTAAGTATAAAAATAGGGTATTACAACGTGAAAATAAGGAAAAAATAATTTGAATTTTTTGAAAAAGTAAATAAACAAGTCCATGAGTATCAATATAAGAAAATTTGAGAAAATAGGAATAAAAAAAAGAATAAGGCGAATAATAAGCTTATAAGAGATAAAAATAACATTTATCATTAAGTAAAGATGGTAAGATAAATGAGTCGATTGGCTAGTCCAAAAGATACACAGAACTTTCGAAAAATAACTTTTAAAAAGTTGTTGACAAAGAAAAGTTCCGGTGATAAGATAAGTAAGTCGCCAAAAGCGATTGAAACAAATGGTCTTTGAAAATTGAACAGAATAATATATAAACAAACTTAAACCAGCAATTCTTTTATTAGTAAGTTTTATGAGCAATTTAAGATTAAACTTTTTATTGAGAGTTTGA
>NZ_JBOFRG010000031.1:0-2262 GCF_051650885.1 Clostridium sp. | reverse complement strand
TATAGTATTAACACCAGCAAGTAGAACCCCAATCATTGTTGGACTGGCACTGGAGGTGTAGAGTATATCAACAACAGCAAGGTTGCAAATCAGAAGATACATTGGTTTGTGTAATCTCTTGTCATAAATAATGAAGAGGATATTTACTATATTGGCAAGAACAGCTAGAACATAGGTAATCAATATAACCACACCAACTACCATAGGCCTTTTGGTTGTGTCAAAACCACCTATAATAAATTCTGTAACTTTGATTGAAGCATTCTGTAAAGGCATATTCGTCAAAATATCAAGATAAATAAATGCAAAAAAGAAGTCGATGAAAAAACTCTTCTCAAAGCAAAAGATCATGCAACATATTGTAGATCATAACAAACCATAACCAGTTGTTGTCAGAGTTTACAAAAATAACTCTGAGCTCAATCAAACAACTTTCACTACAACCAACAATGGAGTTCACCAGACAGCCTCTAGACTTAGGGTTTTAAGGCTCACCAGAACAGTAACTTTTCATTGGGCACACCCATCGTCCAATCACATTGGATATTGACCTCAACTAATTTTAACTAGTACCTGTCTAATTAGCAAACCCATAATCAGAAATCCCACATTTGCTGCACAGTTCGGTCAACATCTGTGCATGTCAACAACAAACTGTCAGAGGGCCCAAAGTGGAAGAGATTTGAAACCTGCTAAATTTCATTGCTCAGGACTGATCTCAGGTGAATACAGGTACACAGTGGCTGCCATAGGTGTGTGAGTGTAAGTGTGAATGGGTGAATGAGCGCATTGTGTGTTAAGGTAGAAAAGGGCTATATAAGTTCAGTCCATTTACCATTTACTACCCCAATACTGATACTTTGTCCTTAGACACAATAGTCATTCATTAATCCAAAGAGATAAGCAGTTATTCATCTGCAAAATGTTTTAAAATCCATCACCTAAATACTGTATCATTCATTTCCAACTCATCACTGTTCTCCAGCAGTGCATCACTGTTGTAAGTAGGAAAAGGGGGCTTTGCGTTGCCTGAGAGGTGCCAATTATGGTGTGAGCATTGTAGCTCTATCTGTAATGGTCCTGTCATGTTTGAATAGAGTAATTACAGAAGACTATATTTGAATGCCAAAATACCAGATATGTTAAATCACAAGCTACAAAGTATTACTGTAACTACTCAGCCTTAAAGGTGTTGGTAGGCATTTTTTTTCTCACTTTGGACAGAGGCTAGATGCTTCCCCCTCCCCATCTTTATGCTAAGCTAAACATGACTGGATTCCAGTTCCATACATAATGCACAGACATGAGGTTGATATTGATGGTCTTAAAAGCCAATAAGTGTACTGGCGCTCCAAAAATGTTAAACTTTTCCTTTAAACATGGAGGTATGGTCGAAAAAATTCTACATCACTGCTCATTATACAGTAGCTATAGTGCATGTAACCATAGAGTAAGTACGAATCAGACATGTCAATGGAACGGAGGGTTACATGTGTAACCCATGTTCTCTGACTGCAGAGACTATCTCTCCACCCTACATATTCCATGTGTACGTGGACTGACCCCACGGGGGCAGCTGACGTGGATATTCTTTAAGACTCATCATCTGTGGCCTCTCCTGTTAATCTTGATTAGAACGCGTTTCGGAGCGGCTGGGAGCTAGAGAGATAGTCTCTCCACTCAGAGAACCTGGGTTACCCTCCATTCTCTATCGTGTCCAGACTATTTCTCCACCCTACATATTCCATATGTACGGGCACTCTGTAAGACACACCGTGAGGAGACCATGATGACGCGGGTGCTACTGCGAGAGCATGAAATGGCAGTTGAGTTCAAATGACACATCACCACTACCAGAGTGCTCACTCATGTGCTCAGATAAAGGAACTATTTGCAAATATACACTATGTACACACCCATGGCTTAGATGCAAGATGCCACCTAGGCTTAGCTGGCCTCGCCAGACGCTAAGGACAGCCCTAAACAGGTGGAAAGCCACTCAGTTAGCCAGCCAGGTTTCAAAGCTAGCTTTGAAAGAAAACGACTCTCTGGTTCAGAGAAATATTCTGCTATGTGGGAATTTAGATAATATTCACATGCACACACCCTCCATCCCCCCTAAATTTCATCTGAGGGATTAACAAGGATTTGAACAAAAATGAACCTTATAGTACTTGATTCTTTTGCACTTTTTTACCATGATTACAGCCACACAACTCTTTTCTGTCTACGATATCAGAATCAAATGTCACATTTGTTGTT
>NZ_JBOFRG010000030.1:0-29374 GCF_051650885.1 Clostridium sp. | reverse complement strand
AGTAAATGAGCAAAAATATTTTTATTTTTAATGTAATTTCTAAAAAAAGTTACACAAGGGGAACTGTTTAAATCTAAAAATGCAAAATCTACTGTTTAAGATTTAAGTAGGTTGAATCATTTTGAAATTGGTTAGTTTTGACAAGAACCCCGGATGAGGACATGCTTTCTACGAAAGCAATTCCTGACCACGGGGTTCTGATTTAAGGCTATGACTTAAACAGCAGATTTTTGTTCGGTAGAGACAGGAGGCCAAGTTAATAATATAGGATTAGCTAGGATAAATGCTAAGATAATAATGTACAGATTATTTAATATTAAAATGTATGACGAGGAATAAATTATTGAGTAGTATCAGTGAGTATGAATAAGAAATTTAAGTATGTATGGGCAAAAAATAAAAATTTAAAATACAAACTAAAATCCAAACCCCGTGGAACGGGTGGGCTAAATAGCTAGTCCGATTGCCCGGAGTTTGTGAAAGACTAACCAAAAGTAACATGAGCCAAAATCTTTTTTATTTTTAATGGGAACTGTTAAGAAGTCTATATAAGGAGCGATGTTTTAAACTTAAAAAATGAAAAATCTATTAGTTAATTTTAAATTGGTGTTATAATAAAATTAATATCTGATAATACTTTAATTAAAGGTTTAAAAGTGAGGTATATGTTGATGGGATTGGATAGAGCAAGGGAAAAAGCAGAGCAAAAGATTGAATATTTAAGTAGCGATAAAGACACTATGAATATTTATTATGAAAGAGAAAGATCGCTTCATGATAGAGCAAATATGATAAACACAGCAGAAAAAAAGAACGCAATTGGAAATGCGATTAATTTCTTAAAGCTAGGAATTGATGTTGAGACAGTAGCAAAGGGAACGGAGCTACCAATAGAAAAGGTAAGAGAATTAAAGAATAAGTTAAAATAAAAATTTAAATAAGATGGAGTCATATGCTATCTGATTTTTTTTGAAGTTGAATATTTTATTCAATTAGAGCAAAAGTAATCATATTACTTGAAGGTACTGGAGGAAATATGGGAAAAGAAATTATAAATAAAATAAAAGTAGAAATTAGAAAAAGATGTGATGGTCCTGGTAATTTCTTTGGGATTGGTAGCTATGAGCATATAGAAAGTGTTGCAAAACATGCTGTTGAACTTGCTCAACATTATGAGGCTGATGTTGAGGTGTGTGAAATTGCAGGGTGGTTACATGATATTGCATCTATTACCGATTATAGTTTGTACAAGGAACACCATATTCATGGAGCCAATATAGCGGAGGATATTCTTAATTTTTATAATTATCCTAAAGATAAGATAGAGTTAGTTAAATTGTGTATATTAAACCATAGAGGAAGTATAGAAAAAGAGAGAAGAACACAAGAAGAGATATGTATAGCAGATGCAGATGCTATTTCTCATTACGATAATTTATCATCGTTATTCTATTTAGCTTTTGTCCAAAGAAAACTTAATATTGATGATGGTACTGATTTTGTTAAAAAGAAGCTTGATAGAAGCTATAATAAAATGTCTAATGAGAGCAAAGAATATTATAAAAACAAAAGAGAACTAATACTATCTATATTAGAGAAATAGAATAAACATTTGTTTAAAACAGAGCCTTTATTTTTAATGTAGCTTTTAAGAAAATTATATAAGAGCAACATTTTAAATTTAAAAATAAAAAATCTAATGGTTAATTCAAAGTTGATGTTATATTAAAATTAATAGTTGATAATACTTTGATTAAAGATTCAAAAGAGGGATGTATGCTAATGAGATTGGATAGAGCAATGGAAAAAGCAGAGCAAAAGATTGAATATTTAAGTAGTGATAAAGACACTATGAATATTTATTATGAAAGAGAAAGGTCGCTTCACGATAGAGCAAATATGATAAGTTCAGCAGAAACGAGAGCAGAAAAAAAGAACGCAATTGGAAATGCGATTAATTTCTTAAAGCTGGGAATTGATGTTGAGACAGTGGCAAAGGGAACGGAATTACCAATAGAAAAGGTAAAAGAATTAAAGAATAAGTTGAAATAAGAAATTTAAATCAGATGGAGTTGTATACCACCTGATTTTTTTTTTTTTTTTGAAGTTGAATATTTTATTCAATAAATGTAAAGTATAAGAATATAATTGCATATATAAACAAAGAAAAAGGAATAAAAAATATCAATTTATGGATTAACAAAGCAGATGAAGAGTGTTAATATAGAAGAAAGAGGTGGATGTAGATTATGATTATAAGATTACAAGAAGTTAATATAAAGAATTTTAAGAATGTAGAGGAGGGGAAAATAACATTTGAAAGTTATAGAAAAAAAGAATATTTTAATGAAATGTTTAATGCAGATATAGTTGGAATATATGGGCAAAATGGGTCTGGTAAAACAAGTATGGTGGAATCAGTAGAAATATTAAAAAATGTACTGCTAGGAAAAAGTTTGGATGTAGAGATAAAAGAATTAATTGATATAAATGATGAAACAGTATTTGGATATAAATTTTTAATTGTGATAGATGAAGAAAGGTATATGGTAAATTATAAATTTATATTTAGATGGATAGAAGAAGAAGAGAATTTAAAAATAGTAGAAGAAGAACTAGACTATGCAAAGATAGATATTACCAGTGAAAAAATAGAAAATAAAAAAGAAATAATAAAAATGAAGATAGAAGATAAGAACGAGAAGATATTTTTACCAGTGAAAAATTTGAAGTTAATAAAAAAAGAAAAAGAATTAGATTTAATGGTAGCAAAGAAAATAGCAGAAACACAAGGGCAGTCTTTTATTTTTAATAAGAAAACAATTGAGATTTTAAAAGAGTGTTTTATTGATGAAAATGAAGTGCTTATGAAAATAATAAATAGCTTAGTTTATTTTGGTGTAGGAGTATTTATTATAAAAAATGATGAATTAGCACAAATTGATATAAATGCATTTATGCCTTTTAACTTTAAATTAAGTAATAAAAAGAATGCAACTGGAGGAACTTTAGCGATAAAATTATTTGAACCAAGTGTGGTACACAAAGAAATATTTGATTTATTAAAGAACATATTAAGTCAAATAAATATAGTATTAAAATCATTGATTCCAGGAATGGAAATAGAAGTTAAGGTTTTGAGAGAAGAATTATTAAAAAGTGGTGATTTAGGAGTTGCTATTCAACTAATATCAATTAGAAATGAGAAAGAAATTCCACTTAAATATGAATCAGAAGGAATAAAGAAAATAATAGCTATTTTAAGTGCATTAATAGAAATGTATAACAATGAAAATGGATGTATTATTGTAGATGAATTAGATTCAGGTGTATTTGAATTCTTATTAGGAGAAATACTAGAAGTCTTAAAAGAAAAAGGTAAGGGGCAATTAATATTTACATCTCACAATTTAAGAGCATTAGAAGTTTTAGATAAAAATGATATTGTATTTACAACAACAAATCCTAAGAAGAGATATATAAAATTAAAAGGTGTTAAAAATACCAATAATTTAAGAGATTTTTATCTAAGAGAAATATTTCTAGGTGGACAAGAAGAAGAGATTTATAAAAAAACTAAAAGTTATGCAATAAGTAGAGCTTTTAGAAAAGCTGGTGAATTCAATGAGTAGAGCAAAAGTAATCATATTTATAGTGGAAGGGATTACAGATAAAGAAGCTTTAGAAGGTGTAATTTCAGAACTATATGAAGAAAAGAATATTATATTTGAAGTTATTGGTGGAGATATTACAAGTGAATATGAAACAAAAGTTAATAATATAAAATCAAATATAGGAAAGAAGATAAAAAGGGTAATAGAAAAATCTAAAATAATAGCAAAAGATATTGATGAAATAATTCATATAGTAGATACTGATGGAACTTATATTGAAGAAGAAAAAGTTATATTTGGAAATGAATTTAAATATTTTGAAGATAGAATAGAAACTAAAGATAGAGATAAGATAATAGAAAGAAATGAAAGAAAAAGTAAAATATTAAATATAATTAATTCGATGGACAATATAACAATAGATAGAAGAAAAATTGGGTATAGTGTGTATTATATGTCTTCAAATTTAGAACATGTTTTGCATAATAAAATGAATGTTATGAAAAGTGAAAAAAATGAATTGGCTAGAAATTTTGAAGATGAATATATAGAAAATCCAGAAAAGTTTTTAGAGTTTGTTTGTAACTCTAAGTTTTCAGTGAATCTTAAATATAAAGACAGTTGGAAATTTATAAAAGTAGATACAAATTCTTTGAAAAGATATACTAACTTTAAAATTTGTATGGAAAAGCTAATAAATAAGTAAGTGAACTAAAAATCAGATGGATTTACTGCCGTCTGATTTTTTTTCTAAAGTTTTTTTAAATAAAAGCGATAATTAAAAGAGGTGATTTTATGAGAGAAAATATTTTAATGCCTGAGTATATGAAAAAGTTTAAATGTATAGGTGGGGCTTGTACTGATACTTGTTGTAAAGGATGGTACATAAGTATTGATGAAGATACATATAAAAAATATAAAAGAGTAAAAAATTATGAAATAAAAAATAAAATAGATAAATATGTTATTAGAACTCGTTCTAATAAAAGTAAAAATAATGTAGCGAAAATGAAGCTTGAGAATAATGGATGTGCTTTTTTAAGAGAGGATGGTTTATGTACTATTCATGGAACTCTTGGGGAAGATTATCTTTCTAATACTTGTAAGGTTTATCCAAGAAGTTTTAATAAAGTAAATAATATAGTTGAAAAAAGCTTAAGTCTTTCTTGTATAGAATCTTCTAAGGTAGTTCTTTTAGAAAAAGAAAAAATGGAATTTTCCTTTATTGAAGAAGAGAAAAAGGAATATTTATTAAATAAGACTGCAAATTTAAGTGAAGAAAAAAAGATTTGGAAGGATTATTTTTGGGATTTAAGAATCTTTACTATAGATATACTTCAAAATAGAAATTATAAGATAGATGAAAGATTAATTATTTTAGGTTTCTTTTATAGTAAATTAGATGAAAAGATAACTGAAAATAAAATAAATGAAATAGAAGATTTAATAAGAACTTATAAAATGTATATAGATGAAAGAGTTTTTGATGAAGGAATAAAAAATATTAATAGTTCTTTAGATTTACAATTTGTAATATGTAAAAAGATTTTAGATATAAGAAGCAACACTTCTATAACATCAGAAAAATATTTAGAATATTTAAAGAAAATGTTATTAGGCTTAAATGTTAAAGAAGGGATTTCAATAGAGGAATCGATGAAAAGCTATAAGGAAGCTCACGAAAAATATTATAAGCCATTTATAGAAGAAAATGAGCATATGTTAGAAAACTATCTTGTTAATCATGTATTTAAAAATTTATTTCCAATAGATGAAGAAAATCCATTTAAAAGTTATATTAAGCTAGTACTACACTATGCAATAATAAAACTACACTTAGTTGGAATAGGAAATAATGAAGAAGGTTTAACAGAAGAAATTGTTGTAGATGTAATTCAAGTTATATCAAAAACTTTTGAACATAATAAAGCTTACTTTAGTACAGTATTAAAAGTTATTTTAGATGGAAAGTTAGATTCTTTAGCAAATATGGTAATTTTAATTAAAAATTAAAAAGGGGGAGTACAGATGAGGTTAAGTACAAATTTAAATTCCTTAAATATATATAGAAATACAAAAATCAATGAACCTAAAAATGCTGAAGCTTTGAAAAGATTATCTTCTGGTAAAAAGCTTTTGTATGCAAAGGATAATCCAAATAAGATAGGGCAAACAAGTGAACTTAGAATGAAGATTAAATCTTTAGAAGTGGCTGAGAAGAATTTACAAGATACTAATTCAATGCTTCAGGCAACTGATGGAGCACTTGGAGAGATTAATAATCTTTTAGAGAGAATGAAGGAGCTTACTGTAAAAGGTGTAAGTGATAGTAATAATGAAGCAGATAAAGAGATAATACAACAGGAAATTCAGTCTATTAAAGAAGGAATAGGAGAAATTGTTGAAGGTTCTAAGTTTAATGGAAAAAGCTTAATTGGAGATAAGGGAGTTTTAGATAATGAATCCCCTCAATATATTAAGGCTATGGCAGGGGCAACTTCAGATGATATTATAGAAATTCCAAAATATAATTTAAGCTTAGATAAGATTATTGATAAAAATGGTGTTTCTTTAGAAGAGATAGATATAACTGATAAAGAAAATAGAGATAAGTATATTACTACAGTAGATACTGCTATTGATTTTGTTTCTAACTTAAGAGGAACTTATGGTGCTATTCAAAGTAGATGTGAAGGAAGCTCTGAATATATAACTGGTGTTAACTTAACAAATGAAAAGGCGTTAAGTAGTTTAGAGGATTCTGATATAGCAATTGAAATGGTTGAATATACAAAAACTGACCTTTTAAGAAATGCAAGTATGAATCTTATGGCTCAAAGCAACAAGCTACCAAAAGAAATTTTAAGTATTTTAGAAAGAATAAAATAGATAAAGGTTAATTTAGATGATATTTTAAATTAATCTGAATTTCTAGTTTAATTAACATAGATAGAATATTTATTAGAGAAAATTAAGGCTGAATTTTAATTAGCCTTAATTTTTTTTTACGTAATTACATAGAACTTTTTAAAAATAATAGAAAAATTTGCAAATATATTTTATAATAGTATTAAATAATTATTTACAAAAGATTAATTAAGTTTCTTAAAAGTACATAAAATAAAAAGGGGGAAGAGAAAAATGGTTATAGAATCTATAAATTCTTCTGAATCATATAATTTATTAAAAGAAGGATTAAAGGCATCAAGCCTTAGAGGAAAAGCAATTGCTAATAATATTTCAAATGTAAACACAAAGGAGTTTAAAAGGGATGTTGTTTTATTTGAAGAAAATTTAAAAAAGTCTATGGGTGATTTTAGTTTAAAGAAAACTAAGGTGAGACATTTAGAAAGTGATAAGAAAGTTGGAAATATTCTAGTTACAAAAGATAGAGAAACTAGTATGAGAAGTGATGGAAATAATGTAGATATAGATATAGAAAAAGTAAATCAAGCAGCAAATAATTTAAAGTTTAATGCATTAGTTCAACAGGCATCAGGAAAGTTTAATAATATGAGTTACATAATTCGTGGAGGGAGGTAAGGATAAATGAATGCATTTAGTACTATGAGAATAAGTGCAAGTGGTCTCGCAGCTGAAAGGCTTCGAATGGACACAATAGCTTCTAATGCAGCACATTCTATGACAACTAGAGGTGAAAATGGTAAGCCTTATGTTAGAAAGATTGCTGTATTTAAAGAAGCATTAGATAAAAATTTAAATAGTGTTGGTGTCCAAGCTGTAGGAATAGTAGAAGATAAGTCGCCACTTAGAAAAGTTTATGATCCAGGTCATGTTGATGCTGATGAAGAAGGTTATGTATTAATGCCAAATGTTAATATTTTAAATGAAATGGCTGATATGATTGCAACTACAAGAGCTTATGAAGCTAATATAGATACATTAAATTCAAGCAAAAATATGTTTATGAAGGCATTAGAAATAGGTAGATAATCAAAAGCAAAGAAAGGTAGAGGGATATATGGTTATAAATGGATTTACTCCAAATGAAGAGATTTTCAAAAAAGATATCTTTGATGGGGTTAAGAGTAAAGAAGTTTCAAACAAAGGATTCACTAGTAAATTAAAGGAAAAGCTTGATGAAGTAAATAATCTTCAAAAAATATCTGAAGAAAAGCAGGTTTCCTTTATAAAGGGAGAAGATGTAGACATACATGAAGTTATGCTTGCAGGTCAAGAAGCCAAACTTTCACTTCAATATGCTGTGGAAGTTAGAAACAAGGTAGTAGAAGCATATCAAGAAATATCAAGAATGCAGTTATAAAGAAATGGAGACGGATTAATGGAAAAACTTAAAGAAATTTTTAAGGGGTTATGGGGAAAGTTTAAGTCTCTTGGAAAAGGCGTAAAGATTGCCTTAATTATAGCTCTAATATCTATTGTTATGGCTATGGTAATGCTTATTTTTTATAATTCTGCAAATAAATATAAGGTTTTGTTTAAAGATTTAGACCCAACAGATGCTCAGATAGTTACAAGTCAATTAAAAGAAAATAAGATTGATATGAAGGTTGATGGAAGTTCAATTTTAGTTCCAAAAGACCAAGTTGATAGCTTAAGACTTGAACTTGCACCAAATCTTTCATCAGGAAGTAAGGGATATGAACTTATGGATGATTCAGGAAGCTTTGGTATGACTGATGAAGAGTTTAACTTAAAAAAACAAAGAATGCTTCAAGGTGAACTTGAAAGAACTATAAAAAGTTTTCCTCAAGTAAATGAAGCACGTATTCATATAACAGAGGCAAAAGATTCAGTATTTGTTGAAGATAAGGAGCCTGGAAAAGCAGCTGTTATTTTAAATGTAAATGGAAAGCTTGAATTAGAGCAGGTAAAATCTATAGTTTCCTTAGTGTCAGGTAGCACAGTAAATATTCCTAAAGAAAATGTTGAAGTTATAGACCAAAGCATGAATCTTTTATCACAAGGGATAGATTATGAAAATGGAGCTAGTTCTAACTCTGCAAGTGGGTTAGATACTCAGTTTAACAAGGAAAAAGAATATGAGGGAAAACTGCAAAAAGAAATAGTTGAGCTTTTAGAACCAGTAGTTGGAAAAGGAAAAATACGTGCAACAGTTAATGCTGACTTAGATTTTGATTCTAAGCAAAAAACAGAAACAAATATTGACCCAAATAAGGTTATAGTTAGTCAACAAACTATAAGTGAAAATAATAATGTTAACAATGGAGCAAACAGTCAAGGACCTGTAGATAATAATATGAGTAACACCATAGGTGATAATAAGGGAAATACAGGTTCAAATAGAAATGAACAAAATACAAATTATGAGTCAGGAAGAACTGAAATTAAAACGATCAGTGCACCAGGAGAAGTTAAAAGATTAACAGCTTCAGTTATAGTTGATGGTAATTTAAGTCCTGTAGTTATTGATTCATTAAGAAGATCAGTAGAAAATGCAATTGGGTTAAATACTGAAAGAGGAGATAAGATTTCACTTGAAAGTATGGAATTTGATCCAAGCTTAAAAGCAGAAAGAGAAAAAGCGTTAGAAGAATTAAATGCTCAAATGAAAAGAGACAAAATTAAAGGGTACGTAATGTTAGCATTAGGTATTATAGCTTTAATTGTTATAGTAATTTTATTAATTAAATTTATTAAAAGAAGAAATGAAGAAAAAGAAGAAAGAAGATTAGATGTTGTAGTTGGAGCAAACGACTATAAGGATATGGAAGCTAACTTTAAGCCAGTTGATTTTGGTAATGAAAATGAAAAGGTTCATTTAGAAAAAGAAGTTAAAAATTATGCAAAAGAAAAACCAGACCAAGTTGTAGATGTTATTAAATCTTGGTTATCAGAAAATGAGGGGTGATAAAAAGTGGCTAGAGACAAAAATAAAATTACGGGAACACAAAAAGCTGCCCTTTTATTTATAAGCCTAGGGCCAGAAGTATCATCTAATATATTAAAGAAACTTCCAGAAGGTGATATACAAAAGATAACTTATGAAATAGCAAATATAACAAGTGTAAGTTCAGAAGAGAGAAGTGAAATTCTAAATGAGTTTATTCAAATGAATAAGGCACGTGATTATGTGCTAGAAGGTGGAATGGATTATGCAAAGGAGCTTTTATCTAAAGCCTTAGGAACTCAAAGAGCTATGGAGATATTAGAAACAGTATCAGAGGCAACAGCTCAATATAGACCATTTAAGATAGCAAGAAAGGCAGATGCACATCAACTTTTAAATGTTATTATCTCAGAGCATCCGCAAACTATTGCACTTATACTTTGTTATCTTCAAGCTGATAAGGCAGCACAAGTTTTATCAGATTTGCCTGATGATGTTCAAAGTGAGGTAGCTTTTAGAATTGCAACTATGAATAATACATCACCTATGGTTATAAAGGAAATTGAAAAGGTTCTTGAAAGTAAGTTGTCTTCAGTTGTAAGAACAGAAATGACAACTCTTGGAGGAGTAGATACCCTTGTAGATATTTTAAATCAAGTAGATAGAACAACTGAAAGAAATATTACAGAAGGGCTTGAAGGGGAAGATCCAGAGCTTGCAGATAAGGTTAAAAGCTCTATGTTTGTATTTGAGGATATTATTACTCTTGATGATGTATGTATTCAGAAAGTTCTTAGACAAGTTGAAAGTAAAGAACTTGCACTTGCGCTTAAAGGATGTTCTGAGGAAGTTGCAGAGAAGATTTACAAGAATCAGTCAAAGAGAGCTGCGGCTGCATTAAAAGAGGATATGGAATTCTTAGGGCCAGTTAGACTTATGGATGTTGAAAAAGTTCAACAAAAGATTGTTGGTATTATAAGAAGACTTGAAGAAACAGGAGAAATTATTATATCAAGAGGTGGCGAAGATGCAATTATCCTCTAATGTAACTAAAAGCTTTTATGCAAAAAAAGGTGTTAAAAAAGAAATAGCTACAAGATATTCAAAATTTGGTGAAGAAGAAAATATAGATGATGTAACTGATATAAAAGAAGTTAATAAATGGGTTATAGAAGAGGGATATCGTGAAAAAGAAAAAATAATAAAAGAGGCTATGGAAAAAGCTATTTCTATAGAAGAAGAAGCTTATAAAAAGGGATATACCCAAGGATATTCTAATGGAATGGAAGATGGGGAAAGAGAAAGAGAAGAGATATTAAAAAATGCAGTAGAAGAAAAAGAAAAGATGGTATCTGAGGCTATAGAAATAATCAAAAAAGCAAACATTGATTATAGAAATTATTTAAAAGAAAAAGAAGAAGATATAAAAGATTTAGCTTTTTTAATAGCTGAAAAAATCTTAAATAAGAAAATAGAAGATGATGAATATTTAATAGAAATGGTAAACCTTGCTTTAGAAGAAGCTAGAGGAGAAAAAACTGTTTTAATAAAGTGTAATAAAGAGAATATAAATATATTAGAACCTTTAATTTCTAAATGGAAATTAACCTTAGGTATTAAAGAAGGAATTTTCATTATAGAAGAAGAGGTAGACAAAGGAAAGATAATAATAGAAAAAGAAACCGGAACTATAAGTATTTCTACTGAAGAAGGCCTTGAAAAAATTAGAAAAGAACTTTTAGGAAGGTAAGATATGATTAATATTGATTTTGAAAGTTTAAAGGGAAAAGCATTAGAGGTTAATCCTATTTTTGTTACAGGAGTTGTAAAAAAGGTTATTGGATTAACTATTGAAGTAAAAGGAATAAGAGCCTTTGTAGGAGAAAAATGTATTATCTATAATGAAAGAAATAAAGAAATCCCAGCTGAGGTTGTGGGATTTAAGAGTAATTATGTAATCTTAATGCCTCTTGGGGAGCTTAGTGGAATATCACCAGGCTGCAAGGTTATTAAAACTGAAAAGCCACTGAATGTAAAATGTTCTGAAGATTTACTTGGGAAAATTTTAGATGGACTTGGAAATCCATTATCTAAGGAAGAAATAAAAGGAAAAGCTTATTCTTTAGAAAATGAACCACCAGACCCTCTAAAAAGAAAAAGAATAAAGGAGATTCTAGAAACAGGAGTGAGAGCTATAGATGGTTTTCTAACTTGTGGAGAAGGACAAAGAATTGGAATATTTGCAGGAAGTGGAGTTGGTAAATCTACAACTCTTGGAATGATTGCAAGAGAAGCTAAAGCAGATGTAAATGTAATAGCACTTATAGGAGAGAGGGGACGTGAGGTTCTAGAGTTTATAGAAAAGGACCTTGGCCCTGAAGGAATGAAAAAAACTGTAGTAGTTTGTGCAACCTCTGATAAGCCAGCTCTTATAAGAATAAAGGGGGCACTTACTGCAACAGCAATAGCAGAATATTTCAGAGATGAGGGGAAAAAGGTTATCTTAATGATGGACTCAGTTACAAGATTTGCAATGGCTCAAAGAGAAGTAGGACTTGCAATTGGAGAACCTCCAGCTCAGAAAGGATATACTCCATCAGTTTTTGCAATGCTTCCAAAGCTTATGGAAAGAGCAGGAACATCAGATAAAGGTTCAATTACAGCTTTTTATACAGTCTTAGTTGATGGAGATGATTTTAATGAACCTATAGCAGATACAGTTAGAGGTATTCTAGATGGCCATATAGTTTTATCAAGAAGCTTAGCCCATAAAAATCATTATCCTGCAATTGATATTTTAAACAGTGTAAGTAGACTTATGTCTCAAATTGCAACTGATGACCATAAAAAAGCAGCATCAATAGGAAGAGAGCTTTTAGCTTCTTATAAAGAAGCTGAAGATTTGATAAATATAGGGGCATATGTAAAGGGTTCTAATAAAAAGGTAGATATGGCAATTAATTATCATGATTATTTAGAAAGTTTCTTAAAACAAGGAATAGAAGAAAAATCAAATTTTAACCAAAGTATAGATAATTTAATCCATTCATTAAATTAAGGAGATTAGGAATTTGGGTAAAGAAGTATATAAATTTAAACTTCAAAAGCTTTTAGATATACGAATAGAAAGAGAAGAAGAAGAAAAAAGGCTTTTTAGAGAAGAGATGAACCTTTTAAACAAAGAAAAAGAAGAATTAAGAAAAGTTAAAAGTGACATAAAAACTTATAGTGGCGTAAAAAAAGATGAAGATTTAATATATCAAAAAATAAAAAGAAACTATTTAATGGCACTAGAAATAAAAGAAAAAGAAAAAGAAAAAAACGTAAAGATAAAAGAAAAAGAAGTTCAGTTTAGAAGAATTAACTTAATCCAAAAGGGTATGGATAGAAAAACCGTAGAAAAGCTTAAAGAAAAAGAAAAGGAAAAGTTTTTTAAAGAAATTGACAGAAGGGAAGCTATAGAAAATGATGAATTTGCCTTATATAGCTTTTTAAGAAATACTCTTGAAAGGAGGTGAGAAAAGAATTGATAAATAAAATAAATTTAAAGACGGACATAGAAATGTATAAGCCTACAGAAGAAAAAAAGAGTAGTGAAAAATTCACAGATTTTATAGAACGAGAAAGAGAACTTCTAAGAAAAAATGAAAGTGAATTTATGGAATATAAGAAAGAAGATTTTGAGAAGGAAATACATGTAGATAAAGATGGTGCTATAAAGAAGGATAAAGTAATGCCAGAAATTTCTGAAGAGGTTGAAGGTGTAGATTTAAAAGATGATGAAATATTAAAAATATTTAATGTTTTAGAGAATCTTTTAAATATGATAAATCCATTAAAAGATAGTGCTTTAAAATTAAATGAAGTAAGTTTAGAAATAAAAGATACTAACTTAGAGTTAGGATTAGTAAATGAATCTTTAACAAAGCTTATTCATTCTTTAGAAGGTCTAACTTCTATAAAAATTGAAGACTTAAAAGCTATGTTAAAAGAAGAAAATGGTTTTAAAGAACTTTTAGAAAAATTAAAGCCTATAAGAGAAGAAAATGGAAAAGAAATTTTAAAAGCTTTTAAAAATTTAGAACAAGCCATAACAGAAGAATTTAAAAATACAGTAGGAAAAGATGAAGTTAAAATATTAGAAAAACTTTTAGGAGCTAATAATGAATTTAAAAAATCTTTAGATGGATTAATAAAAATAGACAAAGAGTTTAAAGATAAAGGTATTTTATTAAAGGATGTAATAGGGAATTTAGAAAATATTTTAATAAAAACAGATGATAAAGAGGGTAATGAGAATTTTAATGAGAACTTAAATAAAAAGCCTTTTGATTTTTTAGTAGAAAATAAGAAGGAAGAAAAAGTAGTAGTAGAAAAAGAAGTTGAGGCATTAGGAAAGCTAGTACAAGTGGACGAAGAGAAAGAAGAAAAAGTACTTGGAAAAATACTAGAAGTAGATGACGAAAAAATATCAAGTACAAGCTTTAATAAAAGATTAGAAGCCTTAAATAAAGAAGAAAAGATAAATGATGGCCCAATTCTTAGAAAAAGTAATATAAATACTGATTTAGTTAGAAGTATTAAGTTTATAAATAGAGAAAGCTTAAAGGAATTAACTGTAAAGGTATATCCAAGAGATTTAGGTGAGATTGTAATTAGTGTTTTAAAAGAAGATGAAGTAATGAAAGCTACTGTAAAAGCTAATTTAAAAGAAACTTACAACTTAATATCTCAAAATGTTTCTGAAATTAAAAAGCTTTTAGAAGAGAATGGACTTAAAGTTTCAGACTTAGATATTGCACTTAATGAAGATACTACATTTTTTAATGGAAGAGATTCAGAAGAAAAGAGAAAAGAAGAGTTTAAAGAAGGAAAAAATATTTTCTTTGAAGAAGATGAAGTAGAAATTGAAGAAAAAAATAATGATATTGTAAATATTTTAGCTTAGAGGTGATTGTAAATGTCAAGCGATATGAATGTAAGAAATAATGCATATAGTAGTGGAGCACGTGCAACTGATAGAGGAACAAGGATTGTAAAAGCTGGAGAAGATATGGACAAAAATGCTTTTTTAAATATTTTAGCAGCAGAACTTGCAAATCAAGACCCTACACAAGACATAGATTCAACTCAATATGTTACTCAAATGGCACAGTTTGCTTCAATGGAACAAATGACAAACTTAAATGACACAATGACAAAATATGCAAACCAAGATTTAGTTGGTAAAGGTGTAACTATGAATGTGTTAGATAATGATGGAAAGCCTTATACAGGAGTTGTAAAAGGAGTAACTACAAATTCAGCCGGAACAACTGTTTCAGTAGAAGTTGTTGAAGGGGGTAAAAACGTTTATAAAGATTTCAGAAAAGAAGATATCTTAACTGTTTTAGACGTACCTGATTATTCACTTCCTGTAATAAATAATATGAATGGTAACATGTCATTTTTAGTTGCCTCTTCATTTATAGGGAAAGATGTTGAATTAAGTGAACAAGACGAAGAAAAGAATAACTTAAAAGGAAATGTTAAAGGTGTTTTCAAGGATGATGGAGTAGTAAAGGTTCGTGTACTTTTAGAATCTGGGGAAATAAAGGAATATACTTACGATAAAATAGTAAAGGTTGGAGACTTTACTTCTATAAAGCCTGAAGATGGAGAATAAAAGATAGATTAAAAAGGCGTGATATTTTATGGGGTATAGAATGATTAATGGGATTGCTGTTAATACTTTAGAGTTTGGAAATAACACTATTAATCATAAACAAAAGGAAAGTTTAAAAAATGAATGTTTTAAAAAGGTTTTAGATAAACAACTAGAAAAAAGAAATTATATAATTTCAAAACATGCTGAAGATAGACTTAAGATGAGTAATTTAAATGAACAGGATATGAAAAACATAGAAAAAGGTTTTAAAATTGCTGAAGATAAAGGCTCAAAAAATTCTCTTATGTTATATAAGGATTTAGCACTTATTACAAGTATAGAAAATAGAACTGTAATAACAGCAATTCAAAGAGATAGAGCTAAAGAAAATATTTATACAAATATAGATAGTGTAGTAGTTTTATAGGCTGGACCAAAGTATAGGAAGCCTATCCTATGGAGCGATGGAAGTAGGAAAACTATAATATAGGGGGAATAAAGATTATGTTAAGATCTATGTATTCAGGAATTAGTGGAATGAAAGTAAACCAAGTTAAGCTTGATGTTATTGGAAACAATATATCAAACGTTGGAACAACAGCATTTAAATCATCAAGAGCAAGATTTTCAGATATGCTAAGACAAAATGTTTCAGATGCAATGGCACCATCTTCAAATGTAGGAGGGAAAAATGCATCTCAAGTAGGACTTGGAGTTCAACTTGCAAGTATAGATACTGTTATGACTCAAGGGATGATGCAACCAACAGGAAGAAGCTTAGACGTTGCAATTGATGGAGATGGATTCTTTATGGTAAGTAAAGGACCAACAGTTTTTGGAAATGAATTAAGTGTAAGTCATACACCAGGAAGCCATACGTTAACACAAACAGGTGGGGCATCTAATGACATTATGTACTCAAGAGACGGTTCTTTTATATTAGATAGAGAGGGAAATCTTTTAACAGGAGACGGATTTAGAGTTATGGGTTATGCCGTAACTAATGATAATAATGGAGAGCCAGCAACATCAAAAACACCAACTCCAGTTTCAGCTGCAGGATTAAATGTAAGATTTGGACCAGGGTCACAATTAAATGGGTTTAAGATTGTACTTGGAAATATAGGACCTGGAACTGTAACAACATTAGATGTAGATAAGGCTTCAAAACAATTAGTTTTAAATGGAGATTTTTCATCAGGAAGTTCTATAAATATAGAACAAATTGAACTTGCTATAAATAAAGGACTTGCAGGAGCAGGGATATCACAAGCTGTAAGTGTTTCAGGAAAGCCAATTTTAATAGATAAATTAAGTTCACCTGGTATAGAAGGTGGAGCAGAAAATACACCACCTGCTGATATAAGCTTAGCTGGAGCTACAATTTCTTTTGGTGAAGGAAGTGAATTAAATGGATATAACTTTGTTATGAAGCACGATAAAGATATGACTATAGATTCGCCTTCAGTATCTTTAAATGGAAATACAATAGAGATAACTACAAATCTTTTAGAAGGAAATATAAAAGATAAAAACTTAGAAAATCTTCAAGAAAAGATAAATGATACCTTAAAGGCAAGTGGAATAAAGCAAAGTGTAAAGCTTAAAGGAACTATAAATAGTATAAGAAATGCAAATGGAACTTTAGAAGGTGGAGCAAATTCAGTAAATCCAACATTAGATCCTTCAGGAAATTGGGCAAATACAGGGCTTACAATAAGTGTTGGTGGAACGAGTGCTTACAACGATTATGAATTTAACGTTAAAGTTGTAGCTGATACAGCGCAAGACTTAAAGGTAACAAGAAGTGGTAAAAAAGTTGATGTTGTAGTTGGTAAGGGCAAGGCAGTAACAGAAGCTGATTTAAAAGAAAAAATTAAAAAGGCTTTAGGAAATGATTACGATGAAAAAATGCTTACAATAACAGGAACTTTAAATACTTCAACAGAAATTACAGAAACTATGAAAGTTAAAAATGATGGTAAAAAAGCAGTAGCACCAAAGTCAGTAGAAGTTGGGAAGTTAAAATTTGAATTCCCAGAAGGTGACGCTTTTAATGATTATAAAATTCAAGTTGGAACTATAGATGAAGATGTAGAAGATAAAGATATGGTAAAGCTTGATGCAGCTACTAAAACTATAACTATTAGTGGAAACTTTGCTGAAGGAAAAGTAGATTCGGACAAAATTGAAGAGTTAATAAGAAAAGTTACTGGTAATGACAAGATAAATGTTAGTGGAGGACCTGGAAGATTAGATTTAAGTTCCTTTGAATCAGAAGAGGTTGATGGAGGAACAGATTTAAAAGCTCCAGGAAATACTTCAGTTTATGGAATGGATATTAGCTTTACAGCAGGAGCAAGCTTGAATGGTTATAAAATACAAGTTGGAAAAATAAATGAGGGAAAAACTGAAGCAGTTTTAGATAAAAAGAATAAAACTATCTTTATAAATGGTGATTTTACATCAGGAAACTTAGGTGATAAAGAAGTTCAAAAAGCAATAAATAAAGCTCTTGGAGCAGCTGGTATTGAACAAACTGTAACAGTAAATGGAGCACCTCTTACAGTAGGAGCTTACGAATCGACTGAAATAACAGGAGGGACACCAGTACAAAGTTTAGACCAAAATGGAAATCTTAATTTTGTTGATGGAGGAGGAGAACTTAAAGCTTATGATGGAGAATTAAAATCTTTAAAAATTCCAGATAAGGTAAGAGTGCCAGGACCAACACCAGGAGAAGATGTAGAGCTTAGAGTTAAAACATACTCAATAGATAAAAATGGAATAATTACAGGAGTTTTAGAAGATGGTAGAGTTGCAGCCTTAGGTCAAATTGCAATGGCTAGCTTTAAAAATCCAGAAGGTTTAACAAGTATGGGAGGAAATCTTTACTCAGGTTCTGTAAACTCAGGTGATGCAATTATTAAAAGTGGTATAGGAACTTTAGGTGAAGATAACAGTAAAGGCTATGGAGATAACCTTCAAGGAATGCTTGAAATGTCAAATGTAGATTTAGCAGAGCAGTTTACAGAAATGATTGTAACAACAAGAGCCTTCCAAGCAAGTGGAAAAATGATTACAACAGGTGATGAAGTTCTTCAAGATATTATTAACTTAAAGAGATAATTTTAAAAATACTTAGAGAGGATTTTATCCTCTCTAAGATGTAAAAATATAATAGATAGGAGAATTTTTATGATTGATGTAACAGGTATGAATAATAAAGAATTTGTTTTAAATGCAGATCATATAGAAAAAATAGAGGAAGTGCCAGAAACAATAATAACCTTAACTAATGGTAAAAAGTATATTGTCCTAGAAAGTGTAAATGAAGTAGTAGAAGAAGTTATTAAATATAAAAATAGGATAGTTACATACAGAGTTTAAGGGGGAATTTTTATGAAAAAGTCAGATGCTTTAACTAGTATAGGATTAGTAGTTGGAATGGGATTATTGTTATGGGCAATGGGAAGTGGAAGTAGTCTTCTTTTATTTTGGGATGTACCATCTGTAGCGATAACTGTTGGAGGTTCTTTTTGTGCAGTACTTATAACAATAGAAAATGCTGACTTAAAAAGGATGATTAGTGTTTTAATGCAAGCATTTAGAAATAATGGAACTTCTAAGAGAGAAATAATTTCACAATTTGCAGACCTTTCAAAAAGAGCAAGAAGAGAAGGACTGCTTTCTTTAGAAGATGAAATTTCTAAAATAGAAGATGATTTCTTAAAAAAGGGATTACAAATGGTAGTTGATGGTATTGAACCTGAGACTATACAAGAAATTTTAGAACTTGAAATAGAAGAGATGGAAGGAAGACATAAAAATGGGTCAAATCTTTTTCAAACATGGGGAGCTTTTGCACCAGCCTTTGGTATGATAGGAACTTTAATAGGTCTTATTCAAATGCTTGCAAACTTAACAGATTCTTCAACTATAGCAAGTGGAATGGGTAAAGCATTAATAACAACATTTTATGGAACACTTTTAGCAAACTTAATGTGTATACCAATAGCTTCAAACTTAGATAAAAAGACAGCCATAGAAGTTTCATTAAGAGAAATGATGGTAGAAGGAGTTTTATCTATACAATCAGGTGTAAATCCAAGAATAGTAGAAGAAAAGCTTTCAACATACCTTACACCTAAAGAAAGATTAGAGTATTTAAATGACAATATGGAAAGTAGTGAAGGAGTTGTTTAAATATGGGGAGAAAAGGGAAAAAGAAAAAAGAAGTATCACGGATGAAAGGTGATGAATGGCTTGGAACCTATTCAGACTGTATAACCTTACTTTTAACATTTTTTATTCTTTTATATTCAATGTCAACAGTTGATGAAGAAAAATTTCAACAATTATCAAAGGCATTTAATCAAATGTTAGTTGGAAGAGTTGGAGAATCAGTTCTTCAATATAATCTTTATAATGGAGAAGTTCCTGTAATTGGTGGAGAAGAAAATGGCGATATCGATGGAGATAGCATAGTAGAGTCTTCAAATTCTATGTATGATGAAGTAAAAAAATTCTCAGTAGCTAATAATTTAGAAGATGTAGTAGAAATAACAGAAGATGAAAGAGGAGTAATACTTCAACTTAGAGATAGCATTTTATTTGAATCAGGACAAGCAGTGTTAAAAAAAGATAGTAGAGATGTATTAAATAAACTTACAAAGTTAATAGAAAAAATGCCAAATTCTATAGTTATAGAAGGCCATACAGATAATGTACCGATTAAAACAATGCAGTATAAAAATAACTGGGAATTATCGACTGCAAGAGCACTATCTGTAGTATCTTACTTTATTGAAGAAAAAAAGCTTAATCCATCTAGGTTTAGTGCATCAGGACATGGTGAATATAGACCGATAGTAGGAAATACATCTGAAGAAAATAAAGCTAAAAATAGAAGAGTAAATATTTTAATTGTTGCAGAAGGAAAGGAGGATAAGTAATGGCTAAAAAAGAAGAAAAACCCAAAAAAAGCAAAGCGGTCTTATTTGTGGTTTTAGGTCTTGTAATACTGGGAATTGCAAGTTTTGGGGGAGCTTACATTTGGATGAAATCTAAAGAAAATCCAGAAGAAAAAGTTATAGTACAAGCATATCAAGAACTAGGTGAATTTATGGTTAACCTTGATGATGATGATAGAAGTAGATATTTAAAAATAAAGTTAGCAATAGGATATGATAAAGACAAAAAGGGGTCTGAGGAATTTCTTACAGGGAATAATGTTGCATTGAGGGATTCTGCTATCTTTTACTTAAAAGGAAAAAAAGCAAAGGACTTTAGGGCAGAAAATGAAAAAGCATTAAAAAAAGGATTAAAAGAAAGTCTTAATAGTGCAATAGAGGAACCACTTATATTAGATGTGTATATGAATGATATCATAGTGCAGTAAGGAAGAGGATTTATGGAAGTAACAATAATGTTTTTAAAGCTAATAGTTTCGTTAATAATAGTTTTAGGCTTAATGGGCATAACTTTTAAATTAGCAAATAGTAGCGTTAAAAAAATAAATAAAGATAAATATATAAAAGTTATAGAAAAAACACAGATAGGAAAAGATACCTCTCTTATGGTAGTTAAAGTTGGTGAAGAAGGCTTTTTAATGAGTGTTTCAAGTGGGAAAACTGAAAAGCTTAAAGAACTTAAAAAAGAAGAAATTGAAAAACTTGAAAAAGAAAAGAAAGAAAACGAAGAAAAAATAGATGGGTACTATTTTTTAGTAGTAGATAAATTTAAAAATGGTATAAACGCTTTAAAAGAAAGTAAAAAGGCAAAGGAAAAAGAAAATGGGTAAAAAGAGAAAAATATTTTTAATAGGAATAATTACGGTAATCTGCTTTATATTAATTCCAGAAATAATATCAAATGCAGTGCCAAATAAAGTAGAAGTTCCAGATTTAAGTATATCCTTTGGAGAAAAAAATGGAGGAGCGGAATATGTAGATAATATAAAAATGTTTATATTTTTTACAATGCTTGCAGTACTGCCATCATTAATAATAATGGTAACTTCATTTACTAGAATTGCAGTAGTATTTTCATTTTTAAAAACTGCAATGGGAGCACAACAATCAATACCAAGCCAAGTGCTTGTTGGACTAGCTTTATTTTTAACAATATTTATTATGAGTCCTGTTTATACAGAAATTAATGATAAAGCATTAAAGCCTTATAGTGAAGAAAAGATTAGTCAGGAAAAAGCAATAGAACTTGGGGTAAAGCCTTTAAAGGATTTTATGTTGAAGCAAACAAGGCAAAAGGATTTAGAACTTTTTATTGAAACATCTAAATTGAATAAAGATGAAATAACAAAGGAGAATATTCCAATAACAGTAATAATACCAGCATTTGCAATTAGTGAATTGAAAACAGCATTTCAGATAGGATTTTTAATATTCTTGCCATTCTTAATAATAGATATGGTTGTTGCCTGTGTTTTAATGTCTATGGGAATGTTTATGCTACCACCAGTTATGGTATCTATACCATTTAAGTTATTACTTTTTGTAATGGTAGATGGGTGGTATCTAATGGTCAGGTCGTTAATACTTAGCTTTGGATAAGAGGAGAGTGAGAAGATATGAGTGAAAGTTTTGTAATAGGAATTGTTACAGATGCAATAAAAACAGCATTTAAAATGGGAGGACCTATTCTTTTAGTTGCTATGGTAGTAGGTCTTTTAATAAGTATTCTTCAAGCTACAACGCAAATACAAGAACAAACATTAACCTTTGTTCCTAAATTACTTGCAGTAGCTGGGGTTGGATTATTTTTAGGAAGCTTTATGCTTCATACTTTAATGGGATTTACAGAGAGAATATTTGAGTTAATTATAAAGATTTCAGTGTAGGAGATATTTATGGTAGATACAGTATATTTTCTAGCACTTACTTTAATTTTTATAAGAATAACAGCATTATTTTTAACATTTAATATTCTTTTCCCTAAGGGAACACCTTATATATTAAAGGGAGCACTCTCTTTAGTAATTTCTTTGTCTATAATAAATGGAATTGATTATAGAGTGATTGCAGAAATTAATGGTACATTTCCTTTATGGTTTGCCCTTTTAAGTGAGGTAATGACAGGAATTATTATAGGGTTTTTAGTAAATTGTATATTTTCTTTTATTAAAATGGCAGGAGCATTTATAGATATGCAAGCAGGGCTTTCAATGGTTTCAATGATGGATCCTGCAACAAATATGAATGCTACATTAATTTCAAACCTCCTTTATATGATAAGTATAGCAATATTTTTTATTGTAGATGGACATCATTTACTTTTACGATTGTTAATCGATAGCTTTAGAATTATTCCTCTTGGTGAAACTATAGTTTATGGTGAAACTATGATGGAAATATTTAAAACAGTATCAGAATTATTCTTAATTGGAGTAAAAATAGCATTACCATTTTTAATAATAATATTTATAACAGACCTATGCTTAGCCCTAGTATCAAGAGCAGTACCGGCTATAAATGTTATGATTTTAGGAATGCCAGTAAAAATAACAGTAGCATTAATAACATTTGTTGTAGCACTTCCTATAACAATAAAAATAATAATAAATGTAATAAATAATATACCAAACATATTTGAAGACATTTTTACATTAGTATCAGTAGCACCAATAGTATTTATAGCAAGTGAAGAAAAAACAGAAGAAGCTACACCAAAAAAGAAAAGTGAAGCTAGGAAAAAGGGGCAAATTGCAAGAAGTAAGGACATAGGACTTGCAGCAGCAATGCTTGTAAGCACACTTTTAATTATTACTGTTGGAGGAATGATAGCTAGTAATTTAAAAAATATAGTTTTTTACTTTCTTACAGAAGGAATGCTTTTAGAAGTTAATAGCTTAAGTTTAAAGGGAATAACATTAAATATTTTAATTAAAATAGCTTTATGTGTATTACCAATTGCCATCCCAATGATGGTTACAGGAATAGTAGCAAGTCTTGGGCAAACAGGTTTCAGTACAAATAAAGAAGCATTAAAAGTTAAATTTAGTAAGTTAAATCCTATAAATGGATTTAAAAATATGTTTTCAAAAAGAAGTGCAGTTGACTTAGTAAAAAACTTAACTGTAGTTTCAATAGTTATATTTATAGGATATACCTATATAACGGATAATTATGAAAGTTTACTTCAAATATCAAATTTAAAAATGGATAGTATAGGAAGTGAAGTTCAAAATTTAATAGTGGGAATTTTTCTTCAAATTACATTAATACTTATAGTTCTTGCTGGGATAGATTATTTTATTCAATTTAAGTTTCATCAAAAAGACTTAAAAATGAGTAAACAAGAAATTAAAGAAGAATATAAGCAAATGGAAGGAGATCCACAAATAAAAGGGAAGATAAAGCAAAAGCAAAGAGAAATGGCAACAAAAAGAATGATGAGTGCAGTTGGGGATGCAACTGTTATTATTACAAACCCAACGCATATAGCAATAGCTATTAAATACGATGAAAATAGTGAACAGGCTCCTATTGTTATTGGAAAGGGAGCAGATAATATTGCACTTAAGATAAAAGAAATAGCAAAAGAAAACAATATTCCCATAATGGAAAATAAGAGCCTTGCAAGACTTATATATGAAACTATTGATATAGATAAAGAAATTACTGTAGATTTATATGAAGCTGTTGCAGAAATACTTGCTATGGTATATAAGCTTAAGAATAAATAATACTTTATGAGAGGATGAGAAAATGGCAACACTAAATAAAAAATTTGATTTAAAAAATAATATGGACATTTTAGTTGCCTTTGGGGTTATTGGAATAGTTCTTATGATAATTATTCCACTACCTAAAAGTGTTTTAGATGTACTTTTAGCATTAAATATAACTATGTCAGTAGTAGTTATAATGATTACTATGTTTACTACTCATGTACTTCAGTTATCTATTTTTCCAACATTACTGTTAGTTACAACTCTTTTTAGACTTGGACTTAATATATCATCAACAAGACTTATATTAAGTGAAGCGGATGCAGGAAAGATAATAGAAGCCTTTGGAGAGTTTGTTATTGGTGGAAACTATGTAGTTGGAATAATTATATTTCTTATAATTATTATAATTCAGTTTGTAGTTATAACAAATGGAGCTGGAAGGGTATCAGAAGTATCAGCAAGATTTACCCTTGATGCAATGCCAGGAAAACAAATGAGTATTGATGCTGATTTGAATTCAGGACTTATTGATGAAGAAATGGCAAAAAAAAGAAGAAATGATTTGCAATCAGAAGCAGACTTTTATGGTTCTATGGATGGAGCATCAAAGTTTGTAAAGGGAGATGCAATAGCAGGAATAATTATAACAGTCATAAATATTTTAGCAGGAATAGTTATAGGAGTTATGCAAAAAGATATGGCAGTAGGTGATGCAGCAGCCCTTTATACAAGGCTAACTGTAGGGGATGGACTTGTAAGTCAGGTTCCTGCACTTTTAATATCAACAGCTTCAGGTATTCTTGTAACTAGATCTGGAAATGCAGAAAACTTTGGTAAAACTATAAGTAAGCAGCTTACAGCATTCCCAGTAGCACTTGGAATTGCAAGTATTGTAATGTTTGCATTAGCTATAGTTCCTGATATGCCAGGAATGCCATTTTTCTTAGCATCAGCAGCAACAGGAAGTGCATGTTACTTGCTTATAAAAGATGAGAAAAGAAAAGAAGAGCTTCAAATGATTTCAGAAGAAGAAGAGTATGAGGAAGTTTTAAATACTGAACCTGAAAATGTAATGAGCTTAATTTCAGTTGAACCAATGGAGGTTGAAATTGGTTATGGACTTATTCCTTTAGCAGATGAAGGAACAGGAGGGGACTTACTTCAAAGAATAGCATCAGTTAGAAGACAATGTGCTATTGAGATGGGGATAGTAGTACAACCTATTAGAATCAGAGATAATCTTCAACTTAAAACAAATGAGTATGAGATAAAAATAAGAGGAACAGTAGTTTCAAGGTCAGAACTTATGCCAAATATGCTTCTTTCTATGGACCCAACAGGAGAATGTTCTGAAATAAGAGGAATAAAAACAATAGAACCAACTTTTTCTCTTCCAGCGGTTTGGATAAATACAGACCAAAGAGAAGAAGCAGAAATAAAAGGATTTACAGTAGTAGATCCAATAACTGTTATGGTAACTCACTTAACAGAAACAATAAAGGCTCATTCCTTTGAACTTTTAGGTAGACAGGAAGTAAAGCTTATAGTTGATAATGCTAGAGAAAAATATAGTGCTGTAGTAGAAGAACTTATACCAGATCTTTTAACTATTGGAGAACTTCAAAAGGTTCTGCAAAATCTTTTAAGAGAAAAAGTTCCTATAAAGGATATGGTTACAATAATGGAATCCTTAGCAGATAACTCAAGAAATACAAAGGATATAGAAGTTTTAACAGAGTATGTAAGATTTTCACTAGGAAGAACTATTTGCAATCAATTAATAGATGAAGATAGAAGAATTGTTGTTGTAACTTTAAATCCAGAAATAGAAGAGTTTATTTCGAATAATCTTCAAAAATCAATTCAAGGTTCATTCCCAGCAATTGATCCTGATACAACAACTAGAATATTTAATGGTGTCCGAGATACTGTTGAAGGAGTTTATTTTAACAATAATCAACCTATAATATTAGTTTCACCAAACATAAGACCAGGCTTTAGAAAACTTATAGAAATGGTATTTCCACATGTAATGGTACTTTCTTTAAATGAAATACCAAATGATGTAGAAATAAGAACAGAAGGAGTTGTAAATATATAGATGATAATAAAAAAATATGTAGTATCTAATATGAATGAGGCTCTAATTTTAATAAGAAATGAATTAGGTAAAGAAGCTGTAATTATTACTCAAAGAAAGGTCAGAAGAAAAGGAATTAGTGGATTTATAAAACCTAAGCTTATAGAAGTTACAGCTGCAATTGAAAATTCCAAAAAGATAAGAAATACAAAAGAATTAGAAGAGAAAAAAGAAGAAAATGAGCAGGTAGCAATAGAAGCATCTATAAATAGTATAAAAAAATTAATGGATAACGAGATATCAAAGAAAAAAGAAAAAAAGAAAGATATAGAAGAAAAAATAGAAAATAAAAAGGTCGAAGAAAAAAAGAATACAGAAGTCCAAGATTTAAAGACAGAAATATTAAATATCAAAAATTTCTTAAATCAAACTTTAGGTGAAAAAGAAGAGAAAGACTATCTAAAAGAATTTTTAGAAACTTTCGATATAGATATTAAATATTATGATGAATTTAAAGAAGAGGTTATTAATATAAATAATAAAGAGGAAACAAAAGAAAAAATAAAAGAAAAATTGATAAAAGATATAAATATAAGTGAAGATAAAGAGATTAAAGGAAAAGTAGTTCTTGTAGGACCAACAGGAGTTGGAAAAACAACAACTATAGCAAAACTTGCAGGAAAGCTTTCTCTAAAAGAAGGAAAAAGAGTAGGTCTTATAACTGTAGATACTTATAGAATAGGTGCTGTTGACCAACTGAAAATTTATGCTGAAATTATGGATATACAGTTTAAAGTAGTTATAAATGGGGATGAAATGGAAGAGGCTATAAAGGCTATGGAAGATTTAGATGTAGTTCTTATAGATTCAACAGGAAGAAGCAGTAAAAACATAATGCAAATAAGAGAGCTTAAAAATCTTTTAAGTAAAGCAAATGGAGATAAAACTTATTTAGTATTAAGTAGTACAACTAAAAATAAAGATTTAGAAAACATAATAGAAAGTTATAATACATTTGATTATGACAAAGTGATAGTGACAAAATTAGATGAAACTACAAGTTATGGAGCTTTATATAATATCCAAAAGGAAAGCGAAAAGGAAATTGAACTTTTAACCTTAGGGCAAAACGTTCCAGAAGATATTATAAATGCATCTAAAGAAAAACTTATAGATTTAATAATGTTAGAGGAAAGTATATGATAGACCAAGCAGAAAAATTACGAATGTTAGCAAGAAGAAAAGAAACAAGAATAATTACTGTAGCTTCGGGAAAAGGTGGAGTTGGAAAAAGCAATTTTATAGTTAACCTAGGAATTTCCTTAAAGGAAAAGGGGAAGAAGGTTCTTATATTTGATGCAGATATTGGAATGGGAAATGTAGATGTTTTAATGGGGGTTTATTCAAAGAAAAATATTTTTGATGTAATACAAGGGGAATCCATTGAAGATGTAATAGAAGAAGGAACTTTAGGAGTTAAGCTTTTATCTGCAGGTTCAAGAGTTCAAAGTATGAATGAAATAACAAATGAGGAAAGAAGAGAATTTCTTGAAAAACTTAATTTAGTAGAGCATTTTGATTTTATATTAATTGATCTTGGTGCAGGAATAAATAAAACTTCACTAGAATTTATAAGAGCTGCAGAAGAGCTTATAATAATTACAACACCAGAGCCCACAGCATTAACAGATGCCTATTCATTATTAAAGGTAGGGGAACACTTTAATGTGAAAAATAAAATAAAAGTAATTATAAATAGAGTTGAAGATAGTAAAGAAGGACTTGTGATTTATAGCAAATTTAAAACAGTAGTTATGAAATTTTTAAATTTAAATATAGAATATTTAGGATGTATCTACGAAGATAAAAAACTTTTAGAAAGTGTAAAAATACAAAAGCCTGTTTTGGTAAATTATCCAAACAGTAAGGTTTCAAAAAATATAGAAGAAATTAGTTGCAGGATTTTAAGAGAAGAATATGTAGGAAAAGAAAAGGGGAAGAATATTTTTTCTAGAATATTTAATATGTTTTCGTAGAGGTGAATTATGGTAAATGACAAAATAAAGCTTAACACTTTAATTGAAATAGAAGAAGAAGATAAAAAATATCAATGTAGAGTATTAGATATAGATGAAGAAACAATAAGTATTGATATACCAGTATGTGGACATGAGTATTTATTTTTAAATAAGGGAGATAAATTTGAAGTTTCTTATTTAGTAGAAAATGAATGTTATTATACAGGGGAATGTACAATTATAAAAAGATATAGAAGTAATATGTATTTATATTTGTTAACTAGACCTAGAAAGATAAAGAAAATTCAAAGAAGAAGTTTTGTAAGGGCAAAAACATTAGATACAATTCATTATAGAAAAGAAGTTGATCCATCATGGAGAGAAGGGGTTATGCTAGATTTAAGTGGTGGTGGAATGAGAGCCTGCTTAAAGGATGAATTTGAATGTGGAGAAAATGTAAAAATAAAAATAAGAGAAGAGTACGAAGAAATAATAGTTGAGGGTACTGTTGTAAGAAGCGAAGAAACTGAAAATATTTATGGTGTACAATTTAATGAAATCGATGAAAGAAAAAGGGACAAACTAGTAAAAAAGGTATTTACAATAATGATAAGAGAGAGAAAGAGAATTTAAATGAGGTGAGAGGTTATGGAAACCTTAGAAAAAAAAGCTATACAAAAACATATAGTTGAAGAATATATTCCACTTGTAAAATATATAGCATCTAGAGTTTCAATAGGAAGAAATAAAGCTATTGAATATGATGATTTAGTTGGATATGGAATGATAGGCCTTATAGATGCCATTAAAAAATATGATGAAAATAAGGGAATGAAATTTTCATCATATGCATCTTTAAGAATAAAGGGATCTATGATAGATGAATTAAGAAAGCACAGACCTATATCAAAGGGGGCTATGGACAAGCTTAAAAGATATAATGAAGGTGTTGAATATTTACAAAGTAAACTTCTTAGAGAACCTACAATAGAGGAGATTTGTAAATATTTAAAAATGGAAAGTGATGAAATAGTTAAAATAGAGGGATACATTAATATTTTAGCTGTAGTTTCATTAGACAATGTAATATTAGGTGATGAAGAAGACATGACTATAATGAGCACTATTGAAGATAAAAACACAAAAACTCCAGAGGAACAGTATTTAGATGGGGAGTTAAATGAAGTTTTAAAGGAATCAATAGAAGGCTTAAAAGAAAAAGATAAAATAATCTTAAATCTTTATTATTATGAAGAACTTAATTTAAAAGAAATTGGAAAAATTCTAGATATATCAGAATCAAGAGTGTGTCAAATACATAGTAGAGCACTAAGAAATTTAAAAGAAATCATAAAGAAGAAGTTTGAGGTGAAGGTGTAAAAGTGATTATATTAATTCTACTAGGAATTATATTGATAATTTTAAATATAGATAAACTAAAAAATGAAGATAAAAATGAAAATGAATTCTCAAAAATAATTTTAGAAAAA
>NZ_JBOFRG010000029.1:0-1090 GCF_051650885.1 Clostridium sp. | reverse complement strand
ATTTAGATAGAAATGTATATATTTTTCGTATCGGTATTCGCTGAACAAAGAAATGGAGAATTACAAAAGGTATCATTGGAATTATTAGGAGAAGGAAGAAAAATCGCTGATAAATTAGGAGTTGAATTAACAGCTCTATTACTAGGAAATAATATTGAAGGTTTAGCAAACACTTTAGGTGAGCACGGAGCTGATAATGTATTAGTTTGTGATCATGAAGAATTAGCTAACTATACTACTGATGGTTACACAAAAGTAATTTGTGATTTAGCAAATGAAAGAAAACCAGGAATAATATTTGTAGGAGCAACTTTCATAGGAAGAGACTTAGGTCCAAGAGTTGCAGCTAGATTAACTACAGGACTTACAGCTGACTGTACTCAATTAGATGTAGTTCCAGAAGAAAACGGAGCATTACTTGCTACAAGACCAGCTTTTGGTGGAAACTTAATGGCAACAATTGCTTGTCCTGACCACAGACCACAAATGGCTACTGTAAGACCAGGAGTATTCGCTAAAGTTTCTGAGAAAAAAGAAAACTTTAACGTAGAAAAAATTGAAGTTGCTTTAACTTCTGAAGATATCAGAACTAAGGTACTTGAAGTTGTTAAAGATGCTAAAGAAGTTGTTGACATCGGAGAAGCTAAAGTTTTAGTTGCTGGTGGAAGAGGACTTGGATCTAAAGAAAACTTTGACAAATTAACTGAACTTGCTGAAACTTTAGGTGGAGTAGTTGCTGCATCAAGAGGAGCTATTGATAAAGGATGGATAGAAAGAGATTACCAAGTTGGGCAAACTGGTAAAACTGTAAGACCAAATATCTATATTGCATGTGGTATTTCAGGAGCTATCCAACATACAGCAGGTATGCAAGATTCTGATATGATTATAGCAATCAATAAAGATGAAACTGCACCAATCATGAAGTTAGCAGATTATGCTATCGTTGGTGATGTAAATAAAGTATTACCTGAATTAGTTGCACAATTTAAATCAGTAATAGAAGAGTAATTTTTTATATAGGGGGACGGGGCTTAGCCCCTATACCTTATAAAATACCTACCATTTAAATAAAAATACTTATTTTAAT
>NZ_JBOFRG010000028.1:0-10905 GCF_051650885.1 Clostridium sp. | reverse complement strand
TGATATATTACTAGAGATGTTAAAACACAATCCCAAAATAATGAATACTAGCTTATTCAGAGGGCATTTAAATGATATCAAGAAGTCATATGCAAGAAGAATTAAGAGTGGGCATAATTGATAAATGGTAACTATGAAGTTCTTTGTGGTAATGGATATGAGATGTTACAACATAGTATAGGAACGTTTAATGGTGAAGATACATTGTTAAATAAAAATGAGATATATACAACAAATTTTAAAAATGGTGTTGAGTTAATGGGGATAAGATCTCCACACGTTACAATGTCAAACATATTATTAACTAAGAATACATATAAAGAAAAAATAGATACATATTTTAACTCAACAAATGAGATAGTACATATAAATAGTGTTAAAGAAAATATATTATCGGTCTTATCTGGGTGCGATTATGATGGCGATCATATGATGGTTACTGATAATAAAATATTAATTGACATAGCTAAATTACATTATGACAAATTCCTAGTTCCTACTGATTGTATAGTGAATAAAAATAAAGTTGAATATAGTTTAACACCAGAAAGTAGATGTGAGCTAGATGTGAAAACTAGCGTGAATAAAATTGGTGAAATTATCAATCTATCACAATATCTAAATAGTTATTATTGGGATAGATTTAATAATAAAAGTTTAGGTGAGGACAAGCTAAAAAGATTATTTGAATTAATATGTGAGCTAGATGTTTTAAGCTGTATTGAAATAGATAAAGCGAAAAAGCCAAGTGTAGTAGATAGTAATGTAGCAATGGACAACATTAGAAAGGAAGCTATAGATATATTAGGAATCGATAAGATACACAAACCTCTATATTTTAAAGAGAAAAATAAAGAGGAAATTAAAACTCTAAAGAAGGAATTAAAAGAGAAAGAAAAAGAAGGGTTAGATGATAAGGAGATAGGAGATATTGAAAAAAAATTAGATATGTTAGAGGATATATATTTAAAATTTGATACAAGTCTTGACTATTTAATTGAAAAAATGAGATGTAGAAATTTCAAATTTAAAAATAAAATAAATGATATGACACCTATTGAAGCATTTTTTAAAGTCAATAAGGAGTGTTTAAATGTAGATACTAGCATAACTAAAAGTCTTGTCAATAATATTAACAAAATATCAGATGATTATTCTAAAAGAAATAAAAGTATTTATAGTGAACTTATTCAAGCAGAAGGTGGAGAAAGAGAGAAGTATATAAAGGAAATAGAAAAAAATAAAAATGAATATAACAATAAAATATCTAAGCTTAAATTAAAATCTACACAAATAGCTTCTATTATTTTCCTTATGGATAGAGATGCAAATAAAAATAAAGAAGGTAAGGAAGGATTTGAGAAAGCTAAAATAACTAAAGAAAAGAGAGCTTTATTCAACCTAATATATTTATCACATAAAAAAGAAGTGAAAAATATATTTAGAAATAATAAGAAAAAATTACCGAGGATAGAAGCAGATAAAGATGGCGATATAGATTTATTTGGAGTTAAATTTAAGGCTGTATAAATCAAGGGGGAAAATGGTACATTTTTTTTATACGAGTTTTCCGTTAAAAAACAGATTGGTGTTATGAAAAAAATGAAAATAAAAATCGAAAATGGCTTATTTACTTAGTTTGAGGGGTGTGATTTTAAAACCACTAAGGGGTGAAGAACTCCAATAGAGTTTAAAAATGTACTTGAATATTTATAAATAGTGATACTTAGTTGTGATTGCACACTTTAAAAGCAATCACTTTCCAACAAATATTAAAAAATAAATTAACAAAGGAGAAATTAAATTGAAGAAAAAAGAATTAATACAAGCTATGAGAGAAGGATTTGGAATTACTAAAGTGGAAGCAAAGAGAAGATTAGGTTATATAGATGACTTATTTTTATTAGTTGCAGAAGGTGAAGTAGGAACAAAGGTTAAACTTGGTAAATACATAAATGTAGAAAAGATACATAGTGAAGATAGAACAATGTGTGTTGCAGGAGAAGAAAGATTTATTGAAGGTAGAGATAAATTAGTTGTTAGAGCAACAGCAAAATGTAAAGAAATTTAATAGAGAAACTTATTGGATATGCACTCTTTAAAGCAATCCATACCATAAATAAATATTAAAAAATAAAAATGAAAGAAGGAATTTAAAATGATGAAAGTTAAGAATTTAGGAAGAATTGATGATGGAGAAAAATTAGCAGAGCTATTAGGTTATATGGAATTAGTGGACTTAGAAAATGATATTATGTGGACAGCAGAGGAAATGCTTAAAGAAGGAAAGTTAAGTAAATTCTGTGATAAACAATCTGATTATATTAGCAAGGAAATCTATAATATGTTGCCAGATTTAATGATGCTTGTTACATATAGAAAAGTATTAAGTTACATATTAGTTAAAGAGCTTGGAGTAAGTCAACTTATAGATACATTTGGAAAGCCAGAAGTGGTATTAGTAAATGCTAGTGGTGATGTTTTTATAGGTGCAGATAAGGTGAGAAAAGATATAGTTTATGAAGATTAAAAGATAACTATCCTTAATAGGGATAGTGAAACGGGTAGTAAACAATATTTATACCCTTACATTATAAGGGGCAGGTTAGAGAAGTTTGCTATTATGGAAAACATAACACCAAAACATGGAGGAATAAGCAAACTAAATAATACTTACTTTGAAAGCAGTAGATGAAGAAGAAAAGGTGATACACAGATTGTGTGTAGGAGGTCAATATAGGGATAACGACTTTTCAGTTCTGCAAAGAGGGTTCGTCCTAAGTATGAACGGTAAAAGGTTATCCCAAATGGATATATTTAGATTTATAGAATGAGTAAACATAGAGCAAATTAAGATAAAATAACAGCAAAATATGAATTGATTATGATAATAGAATGAGATAATTATGAGCTTATTATGAGTAGACTTAGATAACACTATGATAATAATTAATTGTGAAAGATTGAATAGAGAAAGGAATGAAAAAAGATGGAGAATTGTTTTACTACTAAAGATATAAAGTTAGTAAATTTTCTAATAAAAGAAAAAAATGAATTAATAAGAATATCATCAGTTGAAGATGAAGAGGGTAAGAGAAAATTTAAGTTTAAGAGAGATGAAAAGATAATAGATGATTTTAGATTCTATAAGAATAATAGAGAAAAGATTTTAAATTTAAGAAATAAAGATGTAACAAGTAAAGATATTCAGATAGTGAGTAGCATTATTAAATTAATGTATCACTTACAAAATGGATATGAATTAGTTGGAACAGAACCAGATAGACATAATCCTAAAAATAGAATTGTGTTTAAAATTGCTAAAGGATTATAGTAATAGTTCTTTAGCAAATAAATATTAAAAATAAATTGAAGTAAGGAAGGCATTTAAAATGATGGAAGTAAGATATTATCCAATTAAAAGTGTGGATATGGCTAAGATGATAAGGAATTTAACTGGACAAGAGTATAGAACTAAGAAGGATAGAGATAGTGATAAGCTAATTTATATGTTTAGAAAGACACCAGAGTTTAGTGAAACGTTATTCAAATTATCAGAATTAAAAAGATTAAGTAGAAATAAATAAAATTAAAAGGAGTGTATCATAATGGAAATAAAAAAAATAATTAGGAATGTAAAAAATAAATTTGTAAAAGTATCAAAAGAAATGGTGAGTGGAGAAAATAGTTTAATTAATACTATTGATGAAAAAGTATTATTAATTTGGGTTAATCTTAAAAGAGATGAAAGTATTGATGGGGTAGCTAAATTTACATTAAATGAATTAATAACTAGATGTGGATTAAAACCTAACAATAATAAAGGTAGAACTAATGATAAATTTAAAGAATTATTATTTAGATTATATGAATTAGATTACATAACTGGAATGAGTAAAGATATTAGAGAAGCAAAACCAAGTGAATTAATTGAAGTTAATTTAAAAGACTTTGATAAGAACTATTTTAAATTAGATTTAGAAGAATTTGATAAGATTATGAGTGATGAAAGTGGAAATAGCAAAAATAATTTATTAAAATTATTCTGCAATATTAAATCAAGAATATATAAAAGAAAGTCAGATGCAGAAATAATTGAAGGTAAATATGAGGTATGCTTTCCATCATATGCAATGATTTCTAGTGAAACTGGAATAAGTGATAATAATATAAAAAGATATCTTGATATATTAGTTGGATTAGACTTAATCAGATATAAAAAAAGTGGAACTATAGTAAATAAAGAGAATGGTAAAGCTAAAGATGGAGCTAATACATATGCTTTATTTAATGAAAATAGTGAAGAAGAGATAAAAAGTTCTATTAATCTTTATAAGAGCAAAGAAAGAGCTAAGGGGAATGTATTTAAAAACTCTAAAATAAGTAACAATGTTAAAAAGCTAGGTGGTAAAAAAGGAGCTATTAAAAAGAAGATTAATAGTGGTAAAGCAACTATTGAAGATCATAAAGAATTAGAAGAAATAGAAAGAAAATTAGCAGAATTAAGAAAACCAAAAGAAGATAAAAAAATAAAAGAAGTTAAAGTTGTAGAAGAAGTAAATGTTTTTGATATTTTAATGGAAGAAGATTTAAAGAGCTTTAATAATGAAATGCAAGATATAGTAGATAAACGATTACAAATGAATTTGGATATAGCTAATTCTTTAGAGCAGGCAGTTAAAGTATCAGCAAAGATAGCAATGGATAAATGTATTAAAAATGATTTTGATTTAGATGAAGTATTAAATGATGATAGCGATAATGAAATTGATAATGATTTTTTACTTGGATTAATAAGTAATGATGATGAATTAGAAGTATAGAAAGGTAGGAAAAACAAATGAAAAAAGAAATAATAAAAAAACAGAAATTTGAAGGAAAAGATGTAACATTTAGAATAGGAGAAACTACAAGTGAAGTATTAATTGATGATGTAGCTAGATTTTGTGGTTGGGAGAAAGTAGAGACCACAAGTGGTCGCCAGAAAAAATCTATCAGATGGAATAGAATTAATGAGTACCTAAAAGAATTAGGGGTTGATCATAAATGTAATAAAGATGATTATATACCAGAGTTTATTATGTATGCTTTAATTGGTAAGGCTAGAAATGAAAGAGCTACTAAGTTTATGCTTTGGGTAGGCACAGTATTAACAGAATTAAGAACTAAAGGTGTAGTTATATTAGAAAATGCTACTAAAGAAGCAATTAAATTTGAAGATAAATTTGGGAAGTATAGAATTAGAAAAACATTTTTAAATAGTAATGATGTAGCTAGAGAGTATAAAGAATTCTTAGAGCTATCAAAGGCTGAATGGAAGGCTAAGAGATTGAATAATTTTGATAGAGTAAAACTATCTAACTTAATTTGTAAGGGGTTAGAACAGAGATTAGATAGGGATAAAATTAAATTAAAACCTAGCGAGATGTTAGGGATGCAAGAATTGATAGCAGATATAAAATCAGATATTATTAAGTTAGAAAATAAAAAGAATGGTGGAATTAAAACACATCAATCAAAAGAAATAAAGAAATTAAAATGTGAGGTAAAGAAGTTTACTAGCATAGATAAGGATTTTATTGTGTGCAATTGTCATCCATTAAGTAATAATTATATGTACCAAGTTGGTGAAAATGGAACTATGGAAAAGACGAAAGCATATAAACAATGGATTAAATATTTTCCATATCATAATGTTCCAGATCTAACATATTGGATAGCAGAGGGAGTAGATTTTAGTAAGCCAGTTGAGTTATTTATGAATGTGGTTATAAAGGATAAATTTGATGTAGTTAATTTTGAGAAGAGTTTTATTGATATGATTTTTAATAGAATTTATAAGATAGATGATTATATTGTTAGATCACATCATATGAGAGAAGTTGGTAGAGTAGAAAATTTTGCAGATGGTAAGGTAGCTTTTTATATAAGAAATCTTGAACCAGCTGACATGATAGCATAGATTGAAGTAAGGAAGGTATAGAAGATGAACTATAAGGAAAAATTAGAATATGAGATAAATAAAATATTTACATGGACTGCAATAGGTATAATAATAGTCTATTTAATATTTAGATAGAAAGGAATTATTTAGAGATGAAGAAAGTATGTGATATGCAGAGTAGTTATGAGAGTGGCTACTCTTTTATTATGTAACTATATAGATTAAATAAATATTAAAAATTAATTGACAAAATATATTAAAAAAATATAAAAAACATGAATATTTTATGGTAAAAAAAGGAAATAAATAAAATGTGTAGAATTATATAATTAAAGAAAAATAAAAAAGGTGAGAATTAATATGAAAAATAATAGTTTAAGTTGGTTAGATGATTTTAGTAATAGGGGAATGGTAGATATTTCAAAAATAGAAGAAGCTTTTGATGTTATTTGTAATAAATTACGAGACGAATACGAAAGGAAGGGAATGGATAGTAATGTAATTATAAGAGACGAACAGTATATGCAATTAGATGAAGATACTGAAATTGACTTTGTAGTTGTAAATAACTGTGGAGTAAAATTTAAAGTATATAAAAATTCAAGTGTATATAAAGATGATACAGATTCAGAATTAGGTGAAAAGTATAATATTACTCTTATAAATGACAGTAATAAATATAAAATGTATATAAAGCATAATCGAGTAGAAGGTCAAGGATTTAAGAAATTACTGAAAGAATTTAATGAATTAACAACAGAGCGTGTTAGTGAGATTGTAGAGATATTAATAAACATTAATTTATAAAATGAAAAAAAGGGAGAGAATCAATATGAGTGGATTAGAAAAGAAATGGATTGAAGAGTTTGCAAATAGAAATGAGGAAAAGCCTAAGGGTAAAAAAATTAATATGGATGTAGTAGACGAAGCATTTGATATTATTGCTAACGAATTAAAAGAAGCTTATGAGAAAAAGGGTATTAATAGCAGGGTAGTTGAAAGGCGTAGAAGATATTTAAAATTAGATGATTACCATGAAATTGAGGTAAAAAAGCGTGGGGAATTTGAAGTAAATATTGAATTATATAAATCATCTAAAGAGGATAAATTAATTAAATGTTGCCATAGTATTTGCATTAAGAGCAAGGTAGATAAATGTGATGTATATATAGGTGAAGTTAGAAGATAGAACCCCTAATTTTACACCATTATATTCGGTAATTGATTTATCCGTAGATGATATTTGTAGATATGTTAATGACTTATTGCAGGTAAATTCAGATAAAAATAAAAAAATTGATGAAGAACTAGTTTAAATATAAGAGTCTAGATTAATTTCTAGGTTCTTTTAGTTGTTGATGATTAACATTCTTCTATGTTACAATATGAATAAATTGTAAAGCAGGGGGAGTTTATGGATAAATTTGAAGCGATAAAACAATTTAATATTAGATGGAATATTAAATTAGGTAATAAAGAAAAGTTTAAATTATTGAAAAATAGAATTAATGCACTATTAGGGGAAAAATTAAAAGGACTTATTTTTTCAGAAGAATTTGATTTAGAGTTTATTCAGATAATGGGAAGTAATAAAATACCAGTTAATAATATAGTAATAAGTGGGTTACCAGGATGGAATGAAGAAAGTAAAGTCTTAAGAAGGCTTATGGAGTATGAAAAAGAAATTGATTATTTTAGAGCAATACAGATATTATTTTTATCAAATCAGATAAAAGACGAACTTAAAGAGAATTTATGTAAAGAGATAACTAAAATAATAGAAGTATCTGGATATAGTAATATTGTTGGAGTAAAAAAAGATGATAAATATGGATATATTGTTTATCCAGAAGGGGAAGAGTTATTAGATAAAAAAGTAATAAATAGATGTTTAGAAGATATTGGGGAATATGAGACTGCATATAAACTGCTTATAAGTACACTTGAAAAATATAGTGATTCTAAAAATACAGATATTGAGAACGTTGAAGTTATTGATAATTTAAGAAAAGTTTTAGAAAATTATTTAAAGGACAAGTTTAATAATTCAAAGCAGAGTATCGATAGAATTTTAAAGGAAGATGTATGTAGATATTTAGATGGTAAAGACATTAACGTTAATATACGTAATATGTACGTTAATTTAGGTATGAGTATAGAGAAATTTAGTAATGAAAATACAAAGCATACGGCAAATTTAAATATAACAAAGCAAGAGGTTGAGTTATTTATATATTTAATAGGGACGTTAGTAAGATTTTTAGAGAACTTAGAGTAATCTAGGTTCTTTTATTATGCAAGTTTTAATATAAATAAATAATATTAAAATTTAAGGAGTTTAAGTATGAATTGTAAAATTTGTGATTATGAGATTATGTCAGAGGAAAAGGAAGAGTTTCATTATAAAGTGGTAGACAGAGTTCTATTTAAAATAAGTGAATATTGTAGGACAAAATTTAAAAAGAATATAAAATATGATGATGGTGACTTATATATAGGAAGATTTAGAATTATCAATGATATACAGTGTAATATTGCAGATAGGTCATCTTTAACAATAGAGAAAAGTGAAGAAGAATTAGAGTGGTCTATTACAATTACGCCAAGGCAAAAATATGATGTGGTTTTAAAGAGTAGAAATAAGAGGAAGGATGAGATAGAGTTAGCAAGTTTTAAATTTATAAGTGAAAAAGAAATAGCTTATTTTATTGATGAATTAATAATGAAAAATAATATAGATCTATTAGAATAAATATATTAAGAGTCTAGATTAATTTCTAGGTTCTTTTATTTGTTGATGGTTAATATTCTTCTATGTTACAATATGAATAAATTGTAAAGTAGGGGGATTTTAAATGGCACATGGACAATATATTGTTATTGAGAAAATAGAATTAGAAATCATAGAAGAGTGTTTGAAAAAAATGACTGAATCTAACTTTATAGATGATGAGAATTTATTTTTAGACCACGAAAAATTTGAAAATAATATTAAGAATGGAATAGTAATTGTAACTATGTTGAAAACATATTTAGATACATCTATAAGTTATATTTGTAATAATAGAAATATTAAAATTAAGCAGAATATTTTTCAAACGATAAAAGAACTATACAAAGAAAATGAAAGTGAATTACTAGATATAGAAGAAAAAACTGAATATAAGCTATTTGAGGAAATGAACAATATTAGGAATAATTTTATCCATTTTAAAAATAATTACTTAGGTGATTCTACTGGAATACCATTGAAAGGAAATGGAAATAGTAATTTTATTAGTGGAAAAGAATTATATAAATATTGTATTAAAAGTAAAATGAATGAGGTAATTAACGGTATTCAAAAATTAATCAAGGATATTGCAGAGCAATTTGGTTTTGTTGTAAATAATGAATGTAGAGGATTTATGTCAGATGGTAAAGATGGAAAAGTGTCTTACTTAATTGAGTGTGATAAAAATGAGTAGTGTTCTAGAATTAATTAGTGCTAGTGGAGCTATGTTAAGTGGAATAGGAACGTTAGTTAGTTGTGGAATAGCGCTCTATGTTTATAGAGCATCTAAAAAACCTAAATTATCATTAGACTATGAAATTATAAGAAGTGAGGAGGATAATTTAAGATTCGATAGAGAAGTATATTATACGGAAGAAGAATATTATAATGGAAAGCATGGATTCAATAGAACGGGACAAAGTTTTAATATTTATTTGGAAATAAAAAATATAAGTGATGTTCCAATAGAGAATTTAAGTATTGAATATGAAATTGAAATATTTACAGTTGAATTAAAATTTAAAGGTTCAGATAAAAGTGATTTTGAAGTAGTTGGAACTAGGTACTATAAAACAATATTAAAAGAAATGAATAAAGACTATTTACCACCAAATAAAAAGTTAAGAGATTATATTTTAGCAACTGGTGTTATATATAAATGTAAGATAAATATTAAAAATGTTAAATATGGAAATAAATTTATTAAAAGTAGAATGTACAAAAAGAAATTTACTTTGGTTACTTTTGATGTAAAGAACCTTATAGATTTAGGAGATTCAGTAGAGTCGAAAAGAATGGTTGGTGTACTAGGGGAAAATGATTGTAGAGAAGAGATTGCAATAGATTGGGAAGAGAGCTTAGATTAATTTCTAGGTTCTTTTATTATGCAGAAAAATAAAATTAGAAAATAAAAGTGTATAAGTGTAAGTGAGAATTTTGGAAGGAGGTGAGGTATTGTGAAGCTAGAAAAGAAACATTATGAAGCTATAGAATTAGAGCTAGAAGGTTGCAGTATATCGGAGATTTGTAGACGTGTTGGAATTAATTCAAGACAGACATATTATAATTGGAAGAAAGATAAGGATTATATATCTGCTCTGGATAAGGCTAGAGAGGATTTCCAAAAATCTACCAATAACTATATTAAGTCAAAAGCAACTAATTATATCAATAAGATAGAGGAACTTATAAGTAACCCTAAGACTAGTGAGAAAACTAAATCAGATTTACTTAAATATATGGTGAATAGAGCTTTAGGAGTACCTACTAGTAAGCAGGAAATACATAATATTGAAGAAGTAAAAGTTGATGAAGAATTTGATATGAGCCAGTTCCTTAAAGATGTAAAAGAATCTAATAAAGGCAGGGAAATATAACTCTAGGGATAGTATTTAAAATTTTGCTTTTAATGATTATTTATACAAATGTATATTAAATATTGCATAAATGGTGCATAAGTATGATGTATAAATAAGATGTAACACAATGGATTATGGAGTGCAAAGCTTTAAAGCATTGGTATTACTAGCTTAGAAGTTATTTGAAGGCTTGAATATCAATGTAACATAATAACCATTGTGTTACATAAGAAAAAATCAATGGGAAATAAATTTGGGAAATACTCTACATAAAAAATATAGTTTGAGTATTATTTATTAGGGGAGGAGTATTCTCTTTTTAGAGGATA
>NZ_JBOFRG010000027.1:0-2387 GCF_051650885.1 Clostridium sp. | reverse complement strand
AAGGCTTTAGGGGTTAAAAGCAATTAACTCCGAGTCTGCACCTATCACTAGATACAGAGGGCTTTCTGTTTTAAATCTATACTTCTATACGTATTTGTATAGTTTTGTTTAAATTTGTTGTAACAGTTTAGTTACCCATACTATCTATCTTATTTAAAAGGAAATATACCTTTCCTTCATCTTCTTTTAAATCATCTCTATTTTTAAATATATCTTGTAATATTTTTGCATTAGTTTCTGATTTATAGCTTTCATAATCTAAAAGCATTATTAAAGCATCTGAATTTCTTAATTGGTCTAAAGCTAAACGTTGAAGAATTGTTACATCAAAATCTCCAATATCTGCTTCATTAGGACCTGGTGTATCTACTAAAACAAAGTTTTGTATTAACTCTTCATACTCTGAACCCTCTAATGCTTTTATTGGTGTTTCAACATAATATTTTTCAATATCTTCTACCTTGTCTCTTTTTCTTGAATGTCTTACATCTTCATGGAAAGCTTCCTCTAAAGTTTTTCCATTCTCTGCTACAATTTTTTCAACTCTACCATCTACATACTTCTTTAAAATACAATCACTTTGAACCTTAGCATGTCTTATTTCAGTTATAGATGCAGTACAAGCAGCCCTTTCATTTGGTAATAAATCTCTTCCTATAAGTGCATTAAAAGTTGTTGATTTACCTGCCTTCATAGCTGCAATTATAGATACAGTAAACTTTCTATTTTCAAGCTTATCTTTAACATTAACGATTTTATCCATATACTCCGCTTCTTCTTTTAGAAAGTCATCCTTCACCATATAATCTTTTACTATATCTGTTAATTGAATTAATTTTGATATCTTTTCACTATTTTTCATTACACTTCTCCTCCTAAATAAGCTTCTAGCTTGTTAAATATAGTTCCCATGATAACTATATTTTCCTCATCATCACTTTTAACTTCTTCTACTTCATCTGTCATTTCTATCTTGTATACAGCATTCATAAGCTTTTCTAGCTCTCTACATACTATTTCACCTAAGGCTTCATTATACTCATTATATTTTTTATAAAAGTCTTTTAAAAATAGCTCTGAGCATCTCTCCTGTGCCCTTATTATATCCTTTTCTTCTTCTCTCATAGCTTTTGTAATGTCATATACATACACAGTCTTTAACTTTTCTCCAAAGAAACCTTCTACGTATTTTTCTTCTGTATCATAGTCTACAAAGGTTGAATTATCATATCCATCCTCTAAAAATGCTTCTGAATTATCATAAGTTAAATTCATAAGTTGCTTTTGCTTTATCCTTATATTAGTTTCTATATAAATACTTTTATCAACAAAATTTTCTAAGTCAATTCTTATACTATCTGCCTCTTCTAAAATCTCTTTAGCCTCTGCTTTTAATTCTTCAAAAGCACCACCACCATTTAAGACACTATTATAATAATTATATATATCTAAGAAATTTGGCTTTATTGTTTGTTTCCAATTTCTAAATTTTACTTTCCCATTTTCTTCTGCTGAGTAGCTCCCTGAATAATGTTCATCACACATACAATATGGATAAACATATTCTGAATTTACATAATCACATTGGTAGTAATATCTCTTTTTAAACTCTTCTAGACTTTTTTCTTCAATCATTTTTTCGCCTCTATCTAGAAGCTCTTTGATTTTCTCTGTAAGTTCTAAAAATTTATTCTTTTTTTCTTCTTTTTCTAAAGCTTTATTTTTCTCTTCTAAAAAATTATTTACTAACTCTTCTAAATCTTCTTTTGAATTTTTCAAAAACTTCTCTATAATAGTTTTTTTACATCCATTTAAAGATTCAATTAATAAATCTTCTCTATTTCTAAATAATTCTTTTAAAACTCGTTCTTCAAAAATCTGTATATTACTTTCTTTATAGAAATTTTCTTTAAGATTATCTATTGGTAGCTTTACCATATATGCTTGTCCTTCTATAATTTGCTCTATAGGTTCATTTAAATCATCAAGTTCTCTTCTGTATTTCTCTATATCATTTCCTTTTTCTAAAAGCTTATAGAAAAAGGCTTTCTTCGCTGAAAATGGTAGTATAGCTGGATTTTTAACACCTACAGTACTAAGAAGTGCGGTAACTTCTTCTATAATTGATGATATATCGCCATCTTTATAAGTCATTAAATCTATCTTATTTAAAATAAATACTATATTTTCATTTTCAAAAATATCTTTTCTATATAATTTTATTTTTTCTAAAATTTCTATATTTTCTTCTGCCTTATAATATTTATAATCTAAAACATAAATTATATAATCTGTTTTTTTAATTTGTCTTTCAAAAACATCCTCAATAATTTTTCTATCAACACCAAGTCCTGACATTTCATTGTATCCTGGTGTATCAACTAATT
>NZ_JBOFRG010000026.1:0-3158 GCF_051650885.1 Clostridium sp. | reverse complement strand
GGAAGGAGTCTACCTGAGTCTCTGTTGATTAGCTAGTTTCACCTGAACTGACCTATTTGTTTCCATGATGGCCCAGTAATCAGTAATCAGGCCTATTGTTTTCTGGCTGCACCTCCCTCATCACTGTTAAGTACCTGATTAGCATATGATTGGCTTGACCACGGTGTTAATACACTGTGGTAAACAGTTGGCAAGTTCAAGGTCTGACGTTCAAGTTGTTCTTTATAAAACAAGGGTTCCCAGAGTTTTGACCTCTTCGAATTACCATGTGTAGACACCCTGAAGCTATTTGAGCTCCAAACTATTCTCTTGTCTTTCTGCCTTCTGTCACTCAGCTGGCTCTGTGATCCTGGAGAGTCCGGTGCTTCCTGTGACGGCGGGAGACGATGTGACTCTGCGCTGCAGAAACAGGATGACCTCCTCCTCCAACCTCACTACCGATTTCTATAAAGATGGGTTTCTCATCAGGAGCAGCTCTACAGGAAACCTGACCATCCACAGTGTTTCTACATCTGATGAAGGACTCTACAAGTGCAGCGTCCCTGGAGCTGGAGAATCACCAGACAGCCGGCTGACCGTCAGAGGTGAGACCAGCTTTAAAGGCCTTGAAAACAACTTCTTACTATGAGCAATGAGGCCCTACATGAACACGTTATTTTGGTTATTTAACATCGGAAATTTCTTTCTTTTCTCACTGATTTAAAGTGGGCGGGCCTCAGTTGGAATATTTGTGTGCACCAGTCAGAGTTAAGCAACATTTGAATCAAATGTGATGACAGTTGTTGGGTTGGTTGCTTATGTCGCCGGCCAACGTCACTCAAATATAGCCACACTACACCCACACCGAAGATTAGTTTTCATCCGAGCTTCTTGACGAAATGTTTAGTTTTAGCAGCTTGATGATGTAGCGACTACCTTCAAGGCTAGTCGGTGAATTGCTGTAGCTGGTATGCTAGCCAGCCGGGAACATGCAAGCTGTCCAAGCTAATGTGCTAGCTAATCATCATTTAGCAAGCTTGTTAGCTCAGTTGCTAACGGGACAATACATTTAAGCAGTTTTTTCAAAAGACGTAGGCTACTGTACCATTGACTCTTGTCTCATAACTGTCTGCAAACCTTAACTTTTTCTGTGAGTTGTTTTACCTCTGACAGAGGAGGTTATATAAAACTGGATGGTCCAACGCAGCTAATAGCTAAGCTTCGATAGCTTCCTTCATTTTGGACCCTCCAGCTCGCCGTTCCCTCAAAGATCATTAGGTACTGTCAAGACGGCTTGCTATTGGTCAGCGGTGCAAGTTTGGTGGTCAAAGTTGAACTTGATGCCAAAAATCTGTGCGGATTTACTTCGACCCCGTGAGCCTGTTTCATTGAACTGAACTGAAATGCTGGAGTGACTTTTAAGATGAATACACATTTTCAAAAAGGTAAATCAATGAGAAAGACGGAAAGGTACAACTACTGAATTTGGTTCCACTAAGCACTCTACTTTAAAGGAATATTGTAACATCTTGGTTTGCTGTCTTACCAGAAAATAGATGAGAGGATTGATATAAATGTTGATATAAATCACTGTGTGTTTATAGATTTAACCAGTTTAGCGAAGCACAAAGCAGCCATGTAGACAGAGCTTGTTGTTTTATTGCATTGAGGTCATCCTGTGGTATTTCTGTTTTGAAGCAGGACGCCCTGAGCTGCCTAAATTCAAACGCATTCTACTTCCTGTGGTGGTCGCCTGCCTCTTGCTGGTTTCAGTACTGCTGCTCTGCCTCTGGAGAAGCCATAAAGGTCAGCCTGTTTTCATGTCAATAAAATGACATTTTGCATCCTGCTGTTTCAGCGCCACTTCTGTCGAGGTCGCACATTGCTTGTGCTGAGCGTGAAAGTTCATTCTTGAACTTGGAAACAAAAAAATCTTAACTCAAAGTCCACTTGCTACCTATCTCCACAACAGCTGAGCAGATTCATTCTGCTGAGGGAGGCCACGAGATGCAGTCAGAAAGCTCCAGAAAAAGCTAGTAGGTGGACCATTTTAAGATTATTATCAACAAGTCGGTCCAGACAATAAGGTTGAAACTGGGAGAGTCTCAGTTAAAGCTAAAACAAACATACTTTGAGGTCCACGAAGTCTTACCATTCATTTTAAATAGAGCAGCACAACACAGCCCTTTTTAACTATGTCGTAAAGAACAAATAGATCGGAGGCGGACATTTGAAGATGGAAAAATAGATAAAAGTCTTCATTCAGATAAATCTATTTCTGCTGTTTCTATTTCTGATGTTTGCTGTTGTTGTGTAGATGATATCTCACAGGCCGCAGTACGGAGTCCTACAGAGGTTATATGATAGGAAAAATAAATATTGACGTGGAAATGTGCGTGAATGGATTAATAAAGCGAGCGCACGGATTGGTAAACAGGATTCAGACTCATGACCTCAGCCTCGCTGGATGTAAACTGCGGCCTGTCATCAGCCAAACCAGCCCTTCAGCTGTTCAGTGCGACTGGTAGCCCACCAACAGTCCATGTGCACTGTTTACCAGTCTGTTCTCTTAATCGTGAATATTTTATTTATTGACCCCTGGGGGGCTCCGTACTGCAGTGTCCACACTCGGAGTCACAGAGGGGCTTTCGGACACCTGAATTTACTCGGTGTTTACTAAATGTTAAACCAAGTGAAAGAAGTCAAGTTGAGTTTGAAGACCTTTTTTTTTAGACAGAAACATTACTGATGTTGCTATGTGAGACGCGTACAGATGTTGTCTTCAAGAATTAGATTTTTGTGTCTGTGGATTATTTGAAAACATACATTACTTTAGTTGTCTTATTTATACTTCCTGAATGAAAAAAACAACACAAACAAACAAAAATTTCTCAAATGTATTATTTTTATTCATCAGATGAAGTTTGGGAAGTTGCAATTGATTAAATTAAAGTTGTTTGACAGTTGTTTTACTCTATAGAAGTAATTGATGACTATAGATAATAACAAGCTTTTCATGCACAAACAATGACAACGTGCACTGCAAACTAACACCAAGCTGTTCCATAGATGGTTGACAGAAACAGAACCATGTTTACACTATTTCTATTTCGCATCTTTGATTTATTGTCCAAAAGCTTCCAACCACAAGGGACACAGGTGTACTTTCTGCGGGTTTT
>NZ_JBOFRG010000025.1:0-11596 GCF_051650885.1 Clostridium sp. | reverse complement strand
AATCTGGATTTTCTTCCTGTGTTTTTTGAATATGTGGTGGACTATCCTTATGTTCACCTTCTACAACACCTGGAATAGTTAGTTTTTCCGGGTCATACATTGATGCCCAAGGCTCTGGTGCTAAATATGGTGGATGTGGATCAAAAAAGCTTGCCCACAAGAAGAAATTTTCATCCTTTTCCTTATACTCTTCCATTAATGCATTAGTTCTTTCTGCAATCCATGTATCATAATGGTACTCTTCTGGAATATCCCATATGTGCTCTTTCTTAGAATCCATATTTCCAGTTGGTGCTAAGAAATAATCCTTCCAATTCTCACACCCTTTTTCCTTTAGCCACAATGCATAATGTTGACCTACATGAGGTTCATTTGTATGATTTCTTGTAAGCTCTGCCTTTTCAAAACCATAAAAATCCTCTTTAAAGTTTTCCCAGTATTCTAAATCTTGAAGAATTGGATATGCCTCTAATGAAGGAAACTCTTCTGTAGACTTTAATGGCTGAAAATGAGCTTTTCCTATAAGTGCTGTTCTATATCCTTCCTTTTGAAGAATTTCACCTAAAGTTTTTTCCGTTTCAGGAAGCTTAGTTCCAAGTGTCCATGCTCCATGTTGGCTTGGATACTTTCCTGTTATTAAAGTAGCTCTTGATGGAGTACAAGTTGGATTAACTGTATAGGCTCTATCAAAAGTTGTTCCCATTTTTACTAATCTATCTAAATTAGGTGTTTTTATTTCTTTATTAAAGGCACCAATTGTGTCAAAATGTTGCTGATCACTTGTTATTAATAAGATATTTGGCTTCTTTTTCATAATTTTTACCTCACTTTTTTCTTATACTTATTTATTAAGCAATACTTATGCCAAATTCTGTAATATGAAAAAAAGACCTAATTTTTCTATAATTAAGCCTTTTTCATACACTTTATTTTTTATTTCATAACTTTCATATGACACTATTTTCATTCTTCTTACACAAATTCTTTTATATATCCTTAAACACTTGATTTATCTCCATTTTGAAGTCTTCTAAACTAATTCCCTCATATATATCATTTTCTTCGTATACCTTATTTAAATAATAAGAACCATATTCATTTAATTTATATTGAATTATAGAACCTTCCTTGTAAACAAGATTATATTCCTTTATTCCATGCTTTGCATAAAGATTCATTTTAATTACAGTATCTAACTCTGCATTGCTTTTTGAAACTACTTCAAATATTACTTCTGGAATAGTTAAAATAGATTGCCCTACTTTATTGTATTTATTGTCTTCACCCTTACATATAACAAACACATCTGGCTTTACTCTATTTTCTCCTAATATAACTTCTATTTGTTCTGTAAACACATTGCAATTCTTTCCATCTAAATAATTTGCTACCTTTCTTGATATAGCATTTACTAAAAGATTATGCTCTATCGATGTAAAAGATTTATTGTAAATTTGTCCATTTACATATTCTAATACTTCATCATTTAATTTTTCAATTTCTAAAAATTCTTGTAGTGTATAAATGGCTTTTCTCCCTTCTTATGTTTATCTTTACCTATATTATACACATTGAATAAATTTTTAATCAATCTAAAACTAATAACTTAATACTTCACTCTTTCCTTTAAGTTTGTCTATAACTACAACTCTTCCATAAACTTGCACTCCATCAACTGTATAAGTTTTTCTTCCACTATCTTCTTCATTATGTGCAATTACAACTATAAATTCTTCATCCTCACATTCTATTTTTATAGCTCTTGCAAACTTTTCATCTAGCTTTCTTTTTCTCCAATCTAAAATTTCAATATACTCAATCTTTTTAACTTTTATTTCATCTGAATACATTACTGTATTAAAACACTCATCTCCATTACCTTTTTTCTCTAATACAATTCTATCGCTTTCATATAGTGAATTATATTCTTCTGATATATTTGCTTTTTCTATTCTTATATCTCTTTTTCCAAGTGGCACAATATTGAAATTTTGCCCATCTTTCATTTTATAAATTATCTTATTTTCTTCTACTTTTTCATTTTTATATTTTAAATTAAATCTACTTTGAAGAAGTTTTTCATCTCCTCCAAAAAATTCATCACTAAAAATCCAAATTCCACCTTTTAAATAAATAACCTTTCTATTTAAAAGCATATTTTCATACCCTGTATGCGCTCCTTCAACTAAGCTTCCAAGCTCTCCAAAGTAACTTTCTCTCTTTATATAGTTTGCAACCCGTTTACTTCCCCACGAACCCTTACTTTCATTAAATTCTTTATTATCTACCGTCATAGTGCTATGAGCTTTTGCTCCCTTTAGCTCTATTCTTAAAGGCTCATCTTCTCTATAACTATACCTTCCTGCATCACAGATTATTTCTTCACCATTACAATTTATAACTGTACTTAAAAGATCATAGTGTCCATGCCCACTTCCTAATGGACCACATTTAAAGAAAGTAAGATTATTTTTATCTCTTATAAAGTAATTTCCTGAATCTTTAAAGGCTATAGACTTTAATTCATTTTTTTCTGATTTTAATTTATTAAATTCTAATACCTTTTTATGTCCTACTGAAAATACACTTTCTAGTGGCATCTTTTTTGTTTTAAACTTTAAATTACTGTCATTAAATATACTTGCTCCTACACTTAAAATATCTTCTAAGCTTTCTATATCACTATCACCAAAGTTTATCTGACACATATTTGGGTCTCCCATATTTAATGTTGCATACAGAATATTCTTTAGCTTTTCGTGTATTTTACTATTTATTTTTATATCTAACTTTTCAGAAAATAAAACCATATCAATTATGCAATTAACTATTTCATTATGGTACATGAATGATTGTTCCCAATGAAGTCCATCTCTTAAGATTTGTATCTCTAAAGATTTTTCTATCATTTCTTCAGCCTTTAATCTATACTTTTCATCCCCTTTTAAAAATGCTAAAACTATAAAAACACCAACATTCTCCATGATTACCCAGTTGCTTAAAATTCTGTCTTCCCTACTGTTTTCAAATATATATTTTACCTGCTCTTCCATTGAAGCTATCATTTTTTTTGCTAAATCTTCATTTAAATCTTCTATACACAATTCCAATAATTTTGCCCAATTTCTAAGCCTTATTCCAACTTCAATAGTTCTAAAGGCTTCTTTATGAGTGTCTACCTTAACTTTTTCAATCCATCCTTCTATTTCTTCCTCTATTCTTTTTAAATATTTCTTTTCCTTAGTTAAAAAATATGCCTTCCCATACAAGACTATATGTCTATGTCTGTTTAGCATATATGTCCATTCACTATCACCAAAAGGATTCTTAAGCCAATCTATTTCTCCCTCAAATATATAAGGCTCCTTGCATCTTTCCATATCCCATTTCATATCAAAGATAAATTTCCCTTCTAAAAATCTGTCAGCTTTTTCTATAGTTTCTTTTATTTCTTCCTTATTATTTTCTTTTAAATATTCTAAAAGCTCCTTTTCTTCATTCTCAAAAAGCCTATATTTTTTAAAATTTCTCTTTAGATTTATTATTTCTTCTTTATTTTCAATTTTAAACTTAATATTTTCTATCATAAATTTCTATCTCCCTTTAATCTTTTATGTATTATTTTAAAGAAATAAGCTCTCCCAAAAATTTAGGAGAGCTTTCTTTTTTTTAAAGACCTGCTTTGTTTATAAAGTCTATAATATTTGTTTTTGGATCATCTGGAACCATTATTGATGTCATTTCAACACCTAGTTCATTAATCTCTCTAAATGTTTTTACATTTTCTTCAGTTACACTTACTGAACGTTTTATTTGCTTAGTTCCTGTTTTTGCTGCCATGTTTCCAACATTGAAAGTCTTTATTGGAAGTCCCATTTTTATAAGCTCTAATAAATCTTCTGGGTTTTTAACTATTACTAAAACTCTTTGACCTTCATACTTTCCTGCACTTATATTTTTAAATGCAGTTTCTTTAGTTATTATAGAAGTTCTCATTCCTGTTGGTGCAACCATTCTTAATACTGATTTTTGCATATCATCATTTGCAACTTGGTCATTTATAACCATTATTCTAGTTGCTTTTACAGTGTTGCTCCAGAATGCAGCAACTTGTCCATGTATTAATCTATCATCAATTCTAATGTGTACTATCCCTTTCATTTTTAAAACCTCTCCCTTTGTTTAAATTATCCTAAGATTTTTAACATTGAACCTACCATACCAATTAATATTAGTATGAAGATTACTCTTGTTGAGTTTAATTTCTTTCTTCCAAGTAACCAGTAAGTTAAGAATACTATTCCAAGTGGTAATAATGCTGGCATAACTTTATCTAAAATTTCTTGTACTGGCATTTCAACTTCACCACTTTTAAATATATATGCAGTCTTTGCCTTTACAACTGTTGGGATTAATGCCCCTATAACTGTCATTCCTAAGATTGTTGCAGCTTCTGTTACGTGCTTTAACTTACTTCCAACACTTGATACAACCTTTGCTCCCTCTCTATATCCAAGGTGCATAAAGAAGTTTGCAAGTCCCATTCTTGCTATATTTGCAAGTATCCATATTATACATCCAATTGGGTTTCCTTCAACAGCCATATATGCTGCGATTGAACCAAATACTGTGTTAAATGTCATTCCAAATAATGTATCTCCAACTCCTGCTAAAGGTCCCATAAGTCCAGTCTTAATAGCTGCAACAGCTTCGTGAACTCCTTCTCCACCTTTTTCTTCAATTGCTAAGTTTGCTCCAATTATTAAAGCACTTGTTGTCATATTACAGTTAAAGAACTGTAAGTGGTTTGTTACTGCTTTATTTAAATCATCTTCATCTTCATATATCTTTTCAAGGAAAGGCATCATTGTGTAACAATACCCAAGTCCTTGCATCTTTTCATAGTTCCAAGCTGTTTCTCCAACTCCAAACCATCTAAAATAGGCTCTATTTATATCTTTTCTACTAAACATTCTTTCTGAATTACTCATCTTCGTCAAACCCTCCTCCAACAGATACTGATACTCTTTGGCTTTCTTTTATAGCTTCTTCTTCTCTTTCTTTAAACTTAAGGAATGCTATAGATCCTCCAATTAACCCAATTCCAAGTACTGGAACGTTTAGGTAAGCTGCTACTGCAAATCCCATTACTAAGTAAGGTGCATATGTTTTTAATGGTAAGTACTTTAAAAGTATTGCTATACCGATTGCTGGTAATAATCCTCCAGCTACTTTTAATCCATCTAAGAACCATACTGGTGATGCAGCAAGTAAGCTGTTAACCATATCTGCTCCGAAGAATAAAATTACGAATACTGGTACAAATCTTGATAATGACCAAGGAATAACTCCTAGTACATTCATAAGTTTAACCTTTTTGTAATCACGCTTTTCAGCATAAGCTTCTGCTCTATGTTGGAAGAATGTGTTTGTCATTCTTGCTAAGATATCTAATTGAACTAATAATAATGCTGCTGGTACTCCAATACCTACTGCGAATTCAACGCCTTGTCCTGTTGAAACTGTAAGAGCTGTTGATATTAATGTTGCTGACATATAATCAGGAATTGAAGCTCCTCCATAGTTACTAACTCCTAAGTTCATAAGTTGGATTGTTCCCCCAACTAAAAGTCCTGTTGTCATATCCCCCATAACAACCCCTGCAAACATACCTGCTATAACTGGTTTTGGTAAACCAAATAAAAAGTGTAACCCATCATACTGTGCTAAAGCTGCATAACTTGCTAAAGCTAGTATTTGCCAAAATTGAATTTCCATATATAATACCTCCCAAATTCTTTAAATGTTTATTTATTTTTTTCTCATACCTATATTAATAGCAAATCTCATGCCAACTTTTTGTCATAAGAAAAAAAGTTTTTTTAATAACGTTTTCAAGGGTTTCCATAGCTTTTTTCCCTTCATCACATACCCATATATGACAAAAGCTATATCTTATATAGTATTTCTCTCTTTTATCCTACTTTTTTTATGACACTAATTACAAATCCGTCTATTCTTCTTTTACTCTAGAATATTTTTCTCTCAACTTCACTTTAAAACATAAAAAAGTAGCTTTAGTTATTTTTAAACTAAAGCTACTCATATAAATTAGATACTCTTTTCTAATTCTTCTATAATACATTTATGCTCTTTTATTTTTGAGTCATAACAAATTGCTACTGCTAAAACTTTTTTATTTTTTCTTTTGAACTTCTGCACATATTCTTTATTTTTAATTTGATTTATTGCAACCTCTGGTCTTTCGTCCTTTTTAAGTTCTACAATAAATGCTACATCTTTTTTTCTTCTAGGATGAAATGTAAAGTCAGCATACCCTTTTCCCGTCTTTTCTTCTCTTTCAACTCTATAAGTATCCCTTGCTGAAAGATATGCTAAAGTTAAAACACATGAAAGGCTATTTTCGTCATTATATTGAAGAATTGGTATTTCTGAATTGTGTATATCATGCAAAATTTTCTCTACTATTTTTGTTTCACCACTAACTGTAGCTTTTAGCATTTCCTTTGAGCTCTCTACTATCTCAGCTACATATCCAAAAGATTCATCTTTTAATCCCTTTTCAAATTCTTTCATTAATTCTTTATTCGGAATTTTTAAACTTCCATCATAATAAGATAAAAATCCTAGAACTATCATGGCAGAATAAATTTCTTCTTTAGTCTTCGGAATATCTTGCCCTGCTCTAAATTCTTCATCAATTATTATATCAATTTCTTCTCCTGAAACCATTTCTATAACATCATCTCTAATTTCTAAGATATCATATTTTAAATATTCAATAACCTCATCCATTGCACCTGTATTAGTCCAATAGCTTCCACAATAACTATTTTGAAGTGCTTTGATTACAGAACGTGGATTATATACTCTCTTTCCTAAGGCTGTTTGATATCCATTGTACCATTCTTCTAAATCTTTATAGCTTACACTCTTATTTTGCTTACATAATGAATTTACCTCATCTTCTGTAAATCCAAAATACTCTCCATAATTTCTATCTCTTAAAAATGTAAATTCATCAAACATATTAAGTGCTGAGCCACTTGCGTATCTTTTAATCGGTAGTACTCCTGTCATATAACAAAGTCCTACATATGGTTGATCCTTTAATAGATTTCTTAAAAACTCCAAAAAGTCATTTTGATTTTCAACAAAAAGATTATTATTAAAAATATAATCCCATTCATCAAATATAAATATGAATCTTTCATTAGTTACAAAAAACATATCGCTTATATTATAGTAATCCTTAAATTCTATTTTAGGATATTTTTCTTTTAAATCCTCAATTAGCGTATTTTGTATAGCTTTTATGTATTCATCATAGGTTTTAGATTCGTTAGGCAGTTTATTAAAGGTTATATTTATAACATTATATTTATTTAAATTCTCTTCATAGCTACAATCCTTACTAATTTTAAGCTTATCAAAAATTACCCTTGAATCAACAGCCTTTGAATAATATGCTCCTAACATGTCTGCAACACTGGATTTTCCAAATCTTCTTGGTCTTGTAACACAGACATATTTACTTTTAGTTGATATCTTTTTGTTTAAAGATTTTATTATTAAAGATTTATCTACAAAATACTCTTCATTAAAAAGCTCTTTATAATTTTTTAATGATCTATCTGTATTTAAATATATCGCCATCTCCTCATCTCCCTTCCTAATTTAATTCTTAACTTATTTACTATAATTATACCTTAATCTTAAAAAAATAACATTCTAAAAGAGCTATCACGAGTGAATTTTTCATCCACTTTTGCGATAGCTCTTTCTTATACTTACTTTATTATTTTTTTCCTCTTTCTCTACTTACAATGTTTTTACAGATAATTATAAACTTATCTATAGTTTCATCATAAAAGTTCTTGAAGGTACTACAGTAATAATATTCACCTGTTTCTGTGCTCTTATATCTTTTACATCCACCTTTACATAATGCACCATACTTACACTTTTTGCATTTGTGTAGTGGTTCTGTCATTTTAGAAAATTCTAGTGCTACATTATTTTTAGGAATATCTTTAAATTCTATTTCATTTATGTTTCCTAAATCATTTTCTTTTGTCACATAAAAATCACATGGATATATCGATCCATCTGCCTCTATTACATTTTGAATACTACACTTACCCATAAGCTCACAGCTTTCTGGTGTCATTCCAAGCATTATTGCACATACATTTTCAAATAATCTTACACTAATTGCACTACCTTTTTGATAATCCCTATACCATAATTCAAAAAATTCTAGTAAAAACATTTCATACATTTGTGGCTTTAGTGAATAGTTATCCTTTCCTGTTTGAGTAAATCCACTATCTAAACAAGGAATAAATTGAACAAATGCTATTTTATTTTTTTTATAGAAGCTATAAATTTCTGCTGCTCTTGAATAGTTTCTGCTATTTACAACAGTTAAAACATTGTAGGCTACCATATGCTTGTCCATAAGCTTTTTAGCTTTTATTACAACATCAAAAGTTCCTCTCTCTTCAAAGGTTAATCTATTTGCATTGTGATACTTTTTAGGTCCATCAATTGATAATCCAACTAAGAATCCTTCTTTTTTAAAGAATTTAACCCATTCTTCATCTAAATTAAAACCATTCGTTTGAATTGTTAAATTTACATTTATATTATTTTTATTATACTTTTCTTTTAAACTTATAAACTTTTCAAAGAATGGAAGTCCTATAAGTGTAGGCTCTCCCCCTTGAAATGCAAAGGTAACTGTTTTATTTGCATATCCAAAAGCTTTCTTCACTATATTTTCTAGTGTCGCTTCTGTCATATTTTCATTTACTTCTTTTCTCATATCCTTTGTTTTTTCATAAAAACAATACTCACACTTTAAATTACACTTCCCTGAAACTGGCTTTATTAATATACTTAACATCTTAAATTCCCCTCTCCCCTAAATGCAGTTACGCATTTTTATTATATAGTAAATATTTATAATTTCTGCAACTGTTAATTTCACTCTGTATTCATCTAAAACATCTTTAAATATTTTTTCTGTTTCTATAATAAATTCCATATTTTCTTCTTTAAATTTTTCTTCTTTTGCACTTTCTAAGATTTCTTCTCTCATTACCATTCTTTCTATTAATGAACTTATATGAATAAATAAGATTAACTTTAATTCACTTCCAAAATCTTTATTTAAATATATTTGATATCTGTTTATAATTTCTGATACTTCTTCTATTATTTTATTTGGATTTAATATAGTTAATTGATTTATTATATTTTCTAAAGAGAATAATTTTATAATGTTATCCTTAATCTCTTTAATATCCCTTTTACTTTCTGATTCATCTAATAAGCTTCCAAGCAACTCATCAAACTCTCCACTTATTATTTTTTGAAGCTCTATTACCTTCATTCCCTCAATTTCCATATTTGTTGTTGAAATAATAAATCTAACATCATAATCTTTGATTACTTTATTTTTTTCCATTCCATAAGCAATGCTCTCATAATCTTGTGCTATTATTTCTAAATCAGATTCTCCAATACATTTTTTAAGAATCTTCTTTATTTTATCTGCTGTTCCAAGACCTGAAATACATGTAACTAAAATAGCTTTCTTTTTCTTTTCTGCTTTATAATACTTAAACTCTGTCTTGTTATTCTCAGAACATTTTTGTACTATATTTTCAATTGTTTCTTTATTTATAATGTTACTTGCAACATCTAAAGCAAGCCTTGTTGAAATATTATTTATAATTCCAACATCACCTTTAATAGCTTCCTTTATCTCACTATATACTTCATTTAAAGAACCCATGTCCACCAAAATAACTACACCTTGCTCTGTATTTATTCCACTTAAATAACTTTTAATTTTTTTAGTTACTGTAGCTATATTTACATCAATTGGCATATCAAAGGGTTCAAATATAAACTCTTCTAAAAGTCCATTTGATACAGCTGCAATACTACTTGCTGTTGAAAAACCATGTGCTACTATAATTCCCTTTGTTTTATTAGAATTTTCTTGTGACATACTGTTTAAGTATAAAATTATTAATAATAAAACATCTTCATCAAGAGTTGCGTCTAATGTTCCTTCAATAATTCCTACAAGCTTTTTACTAATTATATAGCTTTCTGAAAAACATCCCTTTAATATGTTTAACTGCTGGCTTACTTCTTTTTTCTTTAAAGTTTTATTTAAACTTCTAAATGTGATAATTAAATAAGTTAATATCTTAGTAGTGTTTCCATAATACTTTAAGCCATAATTTTTCTGTATATATATTAGTGCATTTTTCACTATATTAAATATTAAGTCATATGTTAAAATATCTTTTTCAATCTCAGTATTATTAAATATAACTTCTTTTACAATCTTATTTATACTTCTATTATTCTGCTTTTTAAACTTTTCATATTCTATATCTGAGCTTCCAAATGTACTTATATTTTTTATAATAGACTTGAACTCTTCATCAATAACTTTTTTATAATTTTCCTCATTCCCAATAAGTGCAACATCTATTTTTTCATCTCTTATAATATTCATATGATTTGAATAAAAAGTTTTTTCTATATTTATAGAGCCCTTCACATTCTTTGGTAAACTCTCTAAATTTACTTCTATTACATCATTATTTCTTAATCTATAAGCATTTGCTAAGCTACTTATAATAATATTTTTTAAAAGTCCTACATTACCATTACCTGTTGTTGAAAGTAATGCATTTACAACATTTTTATTTATTACTAAATCCTTGCCAATTTCAACTGCTTCTCTTTTATAAAAGCTATGAATCATAGAAAGCCTTTCTGATAACGTTCTCAGTGAAAGATCTGGAATTTCTATAAATATAGGTATTCTTCTTCTAAATGTATCAAGCAAAACTTCATCTAAATTTTCAGTTGTTGCAAATATAAATCTTACATTAGAAGTTCTCCATTTATTTGTTTCCCCAATCCTTCTAAACTTTCCTTGATCTAAAAATAAAAATAACTTTTCTTGTCCTTCTGGTGATAATCTATGAACCTCATCTAAAAACAAATAACCATTGTTTGCAACTTCTATAAGTCCCATAGAATCCTTGTCTGCTCCTGTAAATGCTCCCTTTTTATATCCAAATAAGTTTGCTGATAAAAGCTCTGGATTGTTTGCATAATCTGCACAGTTAAATGTAACAAATGGTGCATCTTCAGCTATACATTTTTTATAGATAGTATATTCATGTATAATCTTTGCAATATAACTTTTCCCAACTCCACTACTCCCAGTTAAAGTTATTGGTAAACCCTTTGGGTAAATGGCAGCAGCCTTGCATTGTTCTATCTGCTCCTTAAGACTTCCATTATGTCCAATCACCTTAGAAAAAGGATCATTATGTACAACTTCTTCATTTCCTTTCTTCTTTATATGCCATTTAGCATCAAAAAAGTAAACTGGTCTTGTATTCGTTTTTATGACAGACCCCTCTCTGCATAATTCATTTAAATATTGACTTACTACATTTCTTTGAACCTTCATTACTTCTGCAATTTCATTTGCTGTAACACCCTTAAAATCTTCATTTTTATTTTCAGCACATAA
>NZ_JBOFRG010000024.1:0-1149 GCF_051650885.1 Clostridium sp. | reverse complement strand
CACTACAAGGAGCAGAATTTACAATAACTAAACCAGATGGAACAAAAGTGAAGGTTACGACTAATGATAAAGGTATAGCAGAACTTTCAGGTTTAGCTTGGGGAGAATATACTGTACAAGAAACAGCAGCACCACAAGGCTATGACTTAGATAATACAGTTCATAAAATTATTATTGATAACAATAATGCAAATGTAGTTCAAAGCTTAAATGTAGTAGATGGAGCAAAAACAGGCACTATAAAAGTAACAAAGCTTGGAAAAGATGGAGTTAAATTAGTGGGTGCTCAATTTACAATAACTGCGCCAGGTAAAGAACCAGTAGTAATAACTACCGATATTAACGGAGTAGCGGAAGCAACAGGTTTACCATGGGGAACTTATACAATTAAGGAAACTAAAGCACCTAAAGGATATACTTTAAGTGATAAGGTGAATACTGTAGATATTACTAAAGATAATGTGTCAACTATACAAAATGTAACAGTAAATGATACACAAATCTTAGGAAAGCTACAAGTTACTAAGACAGGTAATAATGGTGAAAAGTTAGCAAATGCTGAATTTAAGATAACAGGACCAAATGGTTTCCATAAAACAATAACTACAGATAAAAATGGTGTGGCGAGCTTAGATAATTTAGCTTGGGGTGATTACACAGTTAAAGAAATTAAAGCACCAGTTGGATATACATTAAATTCTACAGTTCAAAAAGTAACTATAGGAGCAGATAATGTAGAAAATATTCAAAGCGTTAATGTTGTTGATACTCAAATATTAGGACAATTACAAATTGTAAAAACTGATGCTACATCTAATAAAGCATTAGCTGGAGCAACTTTCAAAGTAACAGGACCAAATGGTTTTGATAAAACAGTAACTACAGATAAAGATGGACAAGTAAATCTAGATAATTTAGCATGGGGAAAATATGTAGTTAAAGAAACTGCAGCTCCAAATGGATATAATTTAGATAAAACACCACAGGAAATAACAGTTGGTGATACATCAGTAGGAAAAGTTCAAGTAGCTAAATTTGCTGATTCAAGAGTTTTAGGAAATATAAAAATCACTAAAACAAATGAAAAAGGGCAAACACTACAAGGAGCAGAATTTACAATAACTAAACCAGATGGAACAAAAGTGAAGG
>NZ_JBOFRG010000023.1:0-9790 GCF_051650885.1 Clostridium sp. | reverse complement strand
TAGATGGTCTTATAATTACTTTTTATCAGAAAGTGAAAATTACTACAAAGAAAATAAAAAGAGCATTAAGGAAAGTGATGTTAGAAAACATATAAACAATGTTTTAAAGAAAACAACACATACTTGGCTTAAAGAAGTTGGTAGTAATGTTATGAAACAAGGGGTAAAAGACGGAAACCTAGCTAGAGAAAGATGGTTTAAAGGATTAGCAAATAAACCTAAATTTAAAAGCAGAAGAAAAAGTAAAATTAGTTTTTATGTAAATTATGAAACGCTTAAAAAGGTTAAAGGTGGTTTCAGAGGTGAAAAGATAGGTTTTGTTAAAACATATCAAGCATTACCTAAATTGAAAAAAGATGAAAAGTATTCTAATCCTAGAATAAGTTTTGATGGTAAAAATTGGTTTCTATCTGTTGGATATAATGTAGAATTTGAACCTGTAGAATTAACAGATAGAGTTTTAGGCATTGATATTGGAATAAAAAGTCTTGCAGTTTGTTCAGATGGAGCGTTTAAAAAGAATATTAACAAAACTAAAAGAGTTAAGTATTTGAAAAAGAAACTCAAAAGAGAGCAAAGAAAACTTAGTAGAAAAATAGAAAATAATATTTCAAGTCACACAAAAAATAGAAAGCCAGTTTATAAAAAACCTTTAAGAGATATGAAAAATATTCAAAAGCAGAATAAAGAGATTCATAATTTGTATAAAAAACTTACTGATATAAGAATAAACCATTTACACCAAAGCACGAATGCGATAGCGAAAACCAAACCTAGCAAAATTGTAATGGAAACTCTTAATATCAAAAATATGATGAAGAATAAACACTTAGCGAAAGCTATTGCAGAGCAATGCTTATATGAATTTAAAAGACAAATTCAATATAAGTGCCAAAAATATGGAATAGAGTTCGTAGAAGCAGATAAATGGTATCCTTCATCAAAAAAATGTTCTTGTTGTGGAAATATCAAAAAAGACTTAAGACTCAAAGATAGAATATATAAATGCTCTTGTGGTCTTAAAATTGATAGAGATTTAAATGCAAGTATTAACTTAGCAAATTATTCAATTCAGAATATCTAACCTAAAAATAGATTCTGAATATGTACCCATCGATACTGGGGAATTTAAGCCTTTGGACTGTCATACCAAATGAAAGTAGTATGTGATTTATCACTTGCAAAATCAGATAGAGTGAAGAAGGAAGATACAAAATGAAAGTCTTAGGATATAAGTTGTATCACAGTATAATGTCTACATTTAAATAGAAATGTATATATTTTTCGTATCGGTAGCAAGGATGGAACAATAGAAGAGGTACTAGATTCTGTTAAGCAATTAATAAAAGAATATGCACCTGCTATTACAGAACCTAAAGTGTATGGTTTCTCAGGAAAACAAGCTATGCTTTCAAGAGCAGTAATAAATAATACTGCAACTGAAGAGATGAAAAAGCAAATGGAGTTAGATTATGGTAGCAGATTCCCAGTAATAATTACAGTTGGAGACCAAGAGGTTCAAACTATACCTAAGGCAGCTAGCTTTGCAGAACCTTTATTAGAGATGAGCAGAATTAATATTATAGAAAAAGATATAATATCAGAAGTATTTAAAAATGCTAGTACTGATATGATAAAAAATGCAACTTCAAGAATTGAGGCAGTTTCAAATAATATTTTAAGCAAAGCAGAAAGTAAAATAATTTCTTTAAATAAAAGCTCAGAAGAAATAAAAGAAATTGCAGACTCAGCAAAGGCAAAAGTTTTAGAATTAAGAAGTAAAAGTGAAGATATAAAAAATCTTGCTGTAGAAAGATTAAGTAGCGTTGAAGCGGCAGTTTATGATAGCTTGGAAAATTTAGAATATAGAGTTTCAGATGTATTAGAAGAACAAATTCCAGAAGATGATTATATATCACATACTGACAAAGATGTTATAAATGAAAGAATACAAACAATAAATCAAAATTGTTTAAATGCTGTAAAGGTGTGTTTAGTTTCTGAAGTTGATAAAATTCAAAGAGAGTGCTTAAATGTCCAAAATGATTTAAATAATGATATAAATATAAAATTTAATAGATTAGTAGAAGAAGCAACTAAAGAAGCAAATGAAAAAATAAGCTTTACTGCTAAACAATTTGATATAAATGAAGCAATAGAAATATCGGCAAATGCAAGATTAGAAGAGCAGGCTGAAAGCGATGGAACATATATTGATTCAGAGTTTACAGGAGTAGGTGCAACAGTTGGAATTGGAAGCGGTGCAGCAGTAGGTGCAGCTATTGGTTCTGTAGTGCCTATATTAGGAACTACAATTGGAGCAGTTGTAGGAGGAGTACTTGGATTCTTTGCAGGAGCAACTAAGAGTTCAGTAAAAGAAAAAACAAAGATTGTATATAAGGCAAGTTTAGTAGAGTTAAAGGAAAATATACAAGCATCAGCAAAAAGTGCTATTGATAATGCAATAGGAATGGTAGAAGGAAATATAAATAAGTTTACATTAGATTATAAATCTCTTATAGAAGGAGAAATAAATAAATTTATTGATGGTCTTGATAGAGAAGTTGATAAAATAGTTTTAGATTATGAAAAAGAAAAAGCTAATAAAGATAATGAAATTGCACATATGGCAGAAATAAAGCTTGATATGGCAGAAGTTTTGGGCGTGGTAGAGCAATTAAGATAGAAGGTGAAAAGAAAGTTGGATAAGATGCTTGAACTACTTTCAAATAATGTAGAAATCGAATTACAAGATTTAGAAGAGTTAAATTGGAGTATGGAATATAAAGAAGCTATTAGAGAGGATTTCATATTAAAAATTTTATCTATAGGTAAGAGAAAGGAAAACCTTATTTCAGAAGAAAAGCTTAAGTTTTTAAGAAGTTCTGTAAAAATAGCAAAATATTTAGAGATAAATGCTTTGGACTATGGGAATTGCCATAAAAAATTTTATGAAGAAGTTAAATATAAAAATTATGATGTAATAGATTCTAAGGAAAGTGTAAATAAGGAATTTATAAAAAATAAATTAAAAGAAGAAATAAAATTAAATGGAAATATAGAAAATCATACAGTACATTATGGAAATAATATAAGTGCTAAAAATTATTCTGATAATGTATTGATGCATGGAAGTCGTGGACATGGTTTTGCAGCAGAAATGGTTAACGATTTATATGATAAATGTACAGGCAAGGATGCAAAAATAGTTGGAAATGATTTTTCTAAAAATGGTGCAGATAGAGTTGTAAATGGTATTGAAATTCAAACAAAATACTGTAAAACAGGTTCAAGATGTGTTGGTGAATGTTTTGAAAATGGTAAATTTAGATATATTGGTAGCGATGGAAAGCCAATGAAAATAGAAGTACCAAAGGATAAGTTTGATGATGCTGTAAAGGCTATGGAGGAAAGAATAAAACGTGGACAAGTACCAGGTGTAACTAATCCAGAAGATGCAAAGAAAATTATTAAAAAAGGTATTTTTACTTATGACAGAGCTAAAAATGTAGCTAAGTTTGGAAAAATAGAGAGCATAGGGTATGATGCAATTAAAGGGATTAGAGTTTTTGGAACAACCTTTGGAATATCGTCAATTATAAGCTTTGCTGTAGCTATTTGGAATGGAGAAAGTAAAGAAGATGCTGCAAAGCAGGCATTTAGTGCAGGAATAAAAATTGGTGGAATGAGTTGGGCAACATCTATTGTAACAGCACAAATAGGAAGAACAGGAATTGAGCAAGGATTAAGACCAGTAACAGATTATATTGTAAAGTCTTTAGACCCAAATACAACTGCAAAGATAGCAAATGCATTAAGAACTATGGTTGATTCTTCAGCTAAGCCTATTTATGGAGCAGCAGCTGCAAATAACTTATCAAAGGTTCTTAGAGGAAATATAGTAACAGGAACTATAACTACAACAATGCTTTCGATGGTAGATATAAATAGACTTGTAAAGGGAGAAATATCTGGAAAGCAAGCATTTAAAAACATAACTAAAACTGGCTCAGGTGTAGTTGGTGGTGGTGTAGGAACTGTTGGAGGAGCTATAATAGGAACTGCAATATGTCCTGGAATAGGAACAGCTATTGGAGGAATAATTGGAGGAGTAACTAGTGGTATGGCTGCAACAAATATTTTAGGAAAAGGCTTGGATATGGTTATTGAAGATGATTCTAAAAAAATAATGATGCTAATAGAAGAAGGAGTTTCTAAAATTAGCTTTGATTATGTTTTAAGTCAAAAAGAAGTTGGAGAGCTTATAGAAAATATAGCAAGTAGAAATATGGAAGATGTATGCAGAAAAGCATATGCAACTGACATAACTGAAAAGTATATAGATAGTATAATAATGGAAGATGCTTTGAAGGTTATAAATAAAAGAGAGTTTATAAAAATAGAGGCATAGATAAAAAGCTATTTAAGTTAGAGTATATTTGACTTAAATAGCTTTTATTTTTTTAATCAATTTAAAGAAGAAAAACAGATGTGATACAATAAAGAAAAAGTAAAAAAAGATTGGTGAGATTAAATGGATAATAATATATATGATAAAAATGGTTTCAATGAAAAAGGAATTCATAAAAATGGAACTTATTATGATGATTTTGGATTTGATGCTTTCTCTAAAAATATAGATGGATTAAGTTTAAATCAAGTTTTTAAATTTAATGGTTATGATAAAGAAGGTTATGATAAATATGGCTTTAATAAAGATGGATTTAATAGAGATGGAAAGAGAAAAGAAGAATTACATATAGAGATAGATATTGAAAAAGAACTTAAAAATATTATAGGGCTTGAAGAAGTTAAAAAGATAATTAAGGAGCAATATACTCTTCTTTTAGCAAGAAAGCTTAGGGTTCAAAATGGAATTGAAGTAGATGATATGCAAGCCTTGAATATGATTTTTACAGGAAATCCTGGTACAGGAAAAACTATGGCGGCAAGGCTTATAGGAAAGCTTTTTAAAGAGTTTGGAATCTTAAAAGAAGAAAAGGTTGTTGAAGTTGATAGAAGTATGTTAGTTGGACAATATCAAGGTCAAACAGCGAAAAAGACTAGAGAAGTTTTTAAAAAGGCTTTAGGTGGAGTTTTAATTATTGATGAAGCATATTCTCTTTATAATGGTGAGATGGATGAATCAGGAATGGAGGCTATAAATACAATAGTAAAGCTTATTGAAGATTATAGAAATGAGATTGTAGTTATCCTTACAGGCTATAAAAAAGAGATGAATGATTTTATGGAAACTAATATGGGGATAAAATCAAGATTCTCATTTTACTTAGAATTTAATGATTATAACTTAAATGAACTTAAAGAGATATTTTTTAAGATGATTAAAGGGCGAGGCTTCCTTCTTTCAAAGGATGGAGAAGAAGTTTTAAGCAAAAGAATAGAAGAAATGTTATCTAGAAGTGATAGAGCATCTGGAAATGGAAGAATGATAAGAAATTTAGTTGAAGATGTAATAAGAAAACAAAGTTTAAGGATAGTAAAAGAAAATAAGGATATAGATTTAAATGTAATAAAAAGAGCTGATATTGAAGAGGAAATATTATTAAAAAGAGTTTCACTTAAAGATAATTTAGAAAAGATTGTAGGGAAAAGTGAGGTAAAGGAATTTTTAACTCTTTTAGATGGAAAATTATTTATAGATAATGAAAGAAAAAAGCATGGCATATTTATAGAAAAAAACTTAAACAATATGATTTTTAAAGGCGGAAGAGGAACAGGTAAAAAGGTTATTGTAAAGACTGTATCAGAAATTTTCTATAATAATAAAATTTTAAGTACAAGAAATATTATAGAAGCCACAAGAGGAGATTTAATAGCGCCATATGTAGGGCAAACAGCTTTAAAAACAAGGAAAAAGATAAAAGAAGCAAGAGGTGGAGTTTTATATATTAATGATGCACAAAACCTTTTAAGTGTAGGAGAAGGTGGCTTTGAAAGAGAGGCTATATGGGAGATTGTAAATGGAATAGATAATTATGGTGATAATATTTTAGTTATATTAGGTGGAGAAAAGAAGGGAATAGAAAAATTATTAGATGAGAATACAAGCTTAAAGGGGAGGTTTAAGCACAATATAGAGTTTAAAGATTATTCACTAGAAGAGTTAACAGATATATTGTTAGGAAAGCTTGAGAATGGTGGATATACTTTAGATTTAATAACTTTAGAAAAGATAAAAGAATATCTTAAAGATAAAGATACATCAAATAATGGTCGTTATATAGAAGAGTTATATGAAAAAATTCAAATGAATTTAGTAAAAAGAATTTATAAGAAGAAGGATTTAAACAGAGAAGATTTAACCTTTATAAAAGAAGAAGACATATATTAAACCTAAATGTACCCGTACATTTGGAAAAAAATCTTAATTGATATAGAATGTGTTTAAGAAATTTTATAGATTAAGGGGGGCTTTTAAAATGAAAAATGTAAGATTTAAAAAACTTACTCAAACGGCACTTTTAGCAGCATTATGTTTTGTGTCATTTACCTATTTACAAATAAAAATACCAATTCCAGGAGGTGATGCAACATCCCTTCATATTGGAAATGCTTTTTGTGTACTTGCGGCACTACTACTTGGGGGAATGTATGGAGGCATGGCAGGTGCAGTTGGAATGACAATTGCAGATTTAATTGACCCAGTTTATATAACTGTTGCACCTAAAACCTTTATATTAAAATTATGTATTGGACTTATTGTAGGATTAATTGCACATAGAATTGCACATATTAGTGAAAATAATGATAAAAAGTATATATTTAAATGGAGCTTAATTGCAGCTATTGGAGGTTTAGCATTTAATGTTGTTGCAGATCCTGTTGTAGGATTCTTTTATAAACAATTTGTTTTAGGACAGCCACAAGATGCAGCCTTGATTTTAGCAAAAATAAGCGGAGTAGCAACTTTAATAAATGCAATTGTATCTGTAATATTAGTAACATTCCTATATAATGCACTATTACCAATATTAAAAAAATCAAAATTACTTTTGCCAGTAGGGAAAGTAACTAGTTCATAGGTGAAATTTAAGAAAGGTGCTACAAAAGTTGTAGTACCTTTCTTAAAATATAATATAGTAGAGAGATTAAAAAAAATAATTCAATACGATTTAGAAGATGACATATATGTAATCAAAGATGTTTACAAAAATAATGATATATTTGTAAGTGGAAGTTTGAAAGTTAAATTAAATGAAATTTTTAGGTAGTACATATGTTTTGTACTACCTTTTTTAAAAGGAAATATTATTAAGATTTGAATAAGAGATAATTTTAAAAGCCATTTAATTAATTAGCACTTTGAAGCTAATAGTTTTTAGTTCATTTGGGTTAAGTGTACCAATATTAATTGAAGTAGGTACATCAGTTGAGGAAATTCCGTTTAAAAGAACACTTCCTGGAACAAAGCTTGTACCATTTGGAATAGTATCTTTTAAAATAAGATTTATAGCTGGAGAATTTCCAAGATTAGTGATAGAAAAACTATAGGTTAGAGTATCACCTGTAGTAGAGAAGGTTTTATCAACAGTCTTAGTTGCATTTATATCCACATATTTATAAATAAAATTTACAGTATTTGAAGAAAGATTATTATTATTTATAATCGTAGTTGGTGATATTATTGAATAATCTATAAAGCTAGTGTTTGGAATAGTTCCAATTGTACCATTTGTGATAACTTTAAATGAAATAGTAGCAAGGGTTAAACTTGGAATTGTAATATTAAGTGCTATGCCATTTTGAGGTGTAGTATTTGAAATAATAGTTCCATTAACAGAAAAACTATTAGGAACAAAGGTTGTAGTGTTTGGAATTGAATCTATAAATTTTATATTTGTTAGCTCATTTAATGAATCGTTGTTATATATTTCAATTGTATAAGTTATGGTATCACCAGAAAAAGCCATTGATTTATCGATAGACTTTATAATGCTTGTGTTATCTATAAATAGTGTCGTATCAACTGTATTACTAACTCTTCCAGCAGAATAAATTGGACCACCGTTTATTGATCTAAATGTAGTTTGAGTATAAGCAAAATTACTAATTGTATCAGTAATCGGTGCATTAGTATTTATAGTAGCAGCATAAGTAATTGTGTAGACAGTACCAAAAGGGACTGAGCCTAAATCAATACCAGCTTCTATATTACCACTGTTAGGAACACCATTTACATTTAATGAATTTGGAACAAGAGTGGTATTAGCAGGAAGTGTATCTTGAACAAATCCAGTTAAAGCAACTGTTCCACCATCATTTACTAAAACTAAAGTATAAATAACAGTATTTCCAGGGGAAGTAATGCTTTTATCAACATATTTAATAGGAGTTAAATATGCTTGGTTAGCATCTATTTCAAGTCCAAGCATTCCTAAGAAAAGAACATCACCAGAGGAGCCAATTCCAACTGTTGTAGAAGTACTATTGTTAGTAAGGGCACCATCTGCTTTAACATTTGTAATATCAAACATGTCTCTTGCATAAGTGGTTCCTGTAAAAGGTGTAGTACCAGTTTGTTGAGGCACATTGTATTGGGCAAAGCTACCAATGGTTGTTACAAGACCTGTATAGTCACAAACTTGATTATTAAAAAAGTTTGTAGCAGGATTATAAGGTCCAGATAAAGCTACCGAATTTAAGGTTAAAGTATCTCCACCAGCAAAATAATTGGCTTCTACAGATTGAGCATATACTCTAGCTTTAACAATTCCAAAACTTGGAGTACTAAAACCAGAAGCTGTTGCAGAGCCACCATTTTGGATGAAACCAGTATAGAAACTTAAATTCCTAATTGGCATAGTAGGCTCAGTATAAGCAATTAAAAGTCCCCAGCCTATACCATGAACATCATAACCACCAGCAAATGAAATATTTTTAACTGCGTAAGAACCACGTCCAGAATTTTGAACAATAGAAGTTACATTTGCTGAACCAGAATATGAGTCAGTCCAGTTTAAATTTACTGTATGAGCAACACTATTTGAATCGATTAAAGTTACATTTCCACTTGGTTGATAAGTGTAGCTTTGAAGAGTTAGAACTGCAAAAACTACAGTTGAATTAAGAGGAACATCAGCAGGCGATGGATTCAAAACAGCCCAAGAGCCTAAGTTAGTACCGACAGTAGAAGTTCCGGCATAAGTATCCACTGAAAAAGAACTTGTTATTCCGTTACCACTATTTAAATTGGGGTCTAATGTAATACCAGTGGCACAGTAAAGACTGTTAGCAGACATACCAACAGTATTACCAGTATGGACCATTTTTAATGGGCCAGTTTGAGAAAATCTAAGATTTAATGCCATAAAAATCAATCTCCTTTCATTAGATATTGTATTCAGAGAATTTCATAGTTGTTAAAATGAATTTGGTAAAGAATTTAGTTAACAAGTATTTTAAATGTGAGGGTTTTTATTTCATTTGGATTAATGTTACCGATATTTATATATGATGGTGTACTAGGAACTTGCACATCATTTAAAAAAATACTTCCAGAAACAAAGCTCGTGCCAAATGGAACTGTATCTTGTAAAATAACATTTATAGCAGGAGCATTTCCAGTGTTACCAATAGAGAAAGTGTAAGTTAGGATATCTCCTCTAGTTGCATAAAGTTTATCTACAGATTTAACTATAGAAGTTTTCACATATTCATAAATGAAATTAACTATATTTGAAGTTTGAGTATTATTTTTGATAATTGCAGAAGGTAAAACTATGGAATAATTTATAGAGCTAATATTTGGAATAGTTCCATCTGTTCC
>NZ_JBOFRG010000022.1:0-2401 GCF_051650885.1 Clostridium sp. | reverse complement strand
AAACCAACTCTTTTTCTATCCAACTCACTATATATGCTAAAGGATTTTCATTGTTTGATGGTGCTATATACTTTGCTTTTTCTAATAATCTTGGATTAGCATTTTTAACTGCAAATCCGTAGTTTGCCGCCTCTAGTAAAGCTTCATCATTCATATTGTCACCTACTGCTACCACTTTATAATCTTGTAGCTTTTTTAATTCTATTAATTCTTTTAATGCTTGTCCTTTTGATGCAGAGTTAGGAACTATTTCAAGATATTTTATAGCACTTCTTAAAGGTTTTTCTATATCATACATTGAAAAATCTTCTTCAAATTTATCTAAAATATCCCCTTCTCCAACTATTAATATTTTAGTCCACTTTTTATCCCAAATCTCACCTTCTGAACCAAAAATAACATTATATCCAAGCTTTGAAAATCTCTTTGTTAAATGACATTCTTTAAATACATAGATATTCTCTTCTGAATATACTTCAAGTCCTATTCCTTCAACTTCCATAAGCTTTCTTATTATCTCTTTTCTATGTTCTTCTAAAGTATATTCATTTAAAACACTTTCTGTTGCATAGTCATAAATTTTGCATCCATTATAAAGAATTACAGGTAAACTTAATTTTAAATCAATTGCATATCTACTTGCTGAAGGTAACATTCTTCCTGTTGCAACAGTAAAAAGCCCTCCATTTTCTTTAAAATATTCTATTGCTTTTCTATCCTCATCTGATATTTTTTTCTCTTTATTTATAATAGTTCCATCCATATCTGAAACTAACATTATTCCACTAAAAATCCCCATCTACAATTCCCCCTAGCTATTTGTTTTGAATATTATTTTTCTTATTATACACCTTGGTAAAAACTTTGTCCCTAAAACCATAATCTTATTTTTAAATCCTGGTACTATAATTACCTTTCCTTTTTTAAAACTATTATATCCTACTTTAGCTACATAACTAGCTTCCATTAAGTATTTCTTAGCTTTTTCTGATTTTACTATGCCAGCCTCTTTTTGAAATCCTGTTTTTACTGGTCCTGGGCATAGGCAACTCACTTTTATATTACTTTCTATGCACTCTTCAAATAAAGCCTCTGTTAATGTTAGAATATAAGCTTTAGATGAATAATATGCGCTCATCTTAGGTCCACCTACAAAAGCAGCTGTTGAAGCTACATTTAATATTCCTCCAGCTCCTCTCTTCTTCATCTTAGGAAGCAATCTTTTCATAATAATAGTTGGTGCTTTTATGTTTAAATCCAATAATACTACATCCTTTTTCTCCTCCACTTCTTCAAAATATCCAAAGCTCCCTACTCCTGCATTATTAACTATATTTTCTATCTCTAATTTATCTAATTCTAACAGTAATTCTTCAAGTTCATTTTCTTTTGCTAAATTTAATGCTTTATATAAAATATTTACCTTCTTTTTTCTTAACTCTTTACTTACTTTTTCTAATTCTTCCTCATTTCTTGAAACTAAGAACAAATTTTTTCCATCATCTGCAAATAATTTTGCTAGCTCATATCCAATACCTTTTGTTCCTCCAGTTATTAACGTATATAATTCTTTTTCCATAAATAAAACTCCTATAAGTTAGTTAGAATAATTATATAATATTTTTTCTTTTATGATATAATATTATATGATTTGGTTTAAATTGGATATAATAATTATTAATTTACTATGAGGTGATTTTTTGAATAAAAATTTAGTAAGTGTAGTAGTTCCTATGTATTTTGAAGAACTTGTTGCACAAGAATGTTATAACAGATTAAAAACTGTTATGGATTCTATAGAAAATATTGATTATGAACTTATCTTTATAAATGATGGAAGTACAGATAAAACATTAGATATCTTAAAATCTGCTGCTTCAAACGATTCTAAAGTTAAAATAATAAATTTTGCAAGAAACTTTGGGCATCAAGTCGCAGTAACAGCTGGACTTTTCAACTGTTCAGGTGATGCAGTTGTTATAATTGATGCAGACTTACAAGACCCACCTGAGCTAATTCCTCAAATGCTTGAAAAGTGGAGAGAAGGCTTTCAAGTTGTTTATGGAAAAAGAGGCAAAAGAAAAGGTGAAAGCAAGTTTAAACTGGTTACTGCAAAATATTTCTATAAATTTTTAGGTAAAATGTCTGACATTGATATTCCTAAAGATACTGGTGACTTTAGACTTATAGATAAGTCAGTTGTTGAAGCATTTAAATCAATGCCTGAACAAAACAGATTTATTAGAGGAATGATTAGTTGGATTGGATTTAATCAAACTTATATTGAGTACACTAGAGATGAAAGATTTGCTGGTGAAACAAAATATCCTTTATCTAAAATGATAAAATTTGCTAGTGATGGTATAATTTCATTTTCATCAAAGCCATTAAAGCTTATGAC
>NZ_JBOFRG010000021.1:0-11038 GCF_051650885.1 Clostridium sp. | reverse complement strand
ATAAAGCTTGATTTTCTTATTTCTTCTTCCATTGGTTTAATTTCTAATACTTCTTTTTTAGTGAATCTCTTGTATTCACCTTTTCTATCCATAACCATTCTAAGATTTTCAACAAATGCAATAGCACTGTCTAGATAATAGTCTTCTGTGAAAATCAAGCTTTCTTCAGCTGCTATGTTCATTTTTATTATGGCATTTATGGTCTCTAAGTCTTCATCTTTCTTAATTACCTTATATTCTATTAAAAATCCCATTAACTTTTCTTTAGGTATTACACCATATACTCTAAGCAATCCCTTTGTTATTTTTAATATTAAGTCATTTTTTTTCATATTTTCTTTATCAAAAGAATAATTTTCTATTACACTTGCTATTTCCTTTGGTATAAAATATCTTATATCTCCCTCTTCATTTATACCTATAGTGCCTATTCCTAATATATCTAATAACCCTGGGTATTTAAGTTCTTCAATTAAGTCTAAATCTATATTATATTCTTGAATTTTAAGCTTCATTAAATCCTTATATACATCCTCTGTTATGTACTGAAATAATTCCTTATAAGATTTCTCATAATTTTTTAAATAGTGCTTTACAAGTTGGACTTTTCTATCACCTTTTAAATATCCTATTGATAAAGTAGTTAACTTTGCTTTTATTTCATCTTTTTTCAAATGTGAAATAATCTCTTCAAGAGACCACTCCATCTTTCTTTTACAGTCCTTCTTAAAGCTTTTTTCTACACCTGCTAAAAACTCATCAAATATCTCTTTTGAAAGTTCAAATTCACCCTCCATAGGTATATCACTTTCAAACTTTTTCTCCTTTAGATGCTTTTCAAAATCTGCTCTGTTTTGCTTAGCACGTCTTCTCTCTTCAGCTTCCCAGTCATTACTTCTAAACTCTATACATTTTCCCTTATCATTCTTATCATCATTCTTATCATCAAAATTATCTTTCATTTCTCCTCCTTTTTATCTCTTTATATTTATATCCATATATTCAATTTATAAACTTCCTGTATATCCATATTATTCTTTTTATAATATTAGCATTTATCTGTATTCTATTCAAATTTATTATATTATCCCTTATTATGATAGCACTCCACTATCACTTTTCATATATTATATTATGAAAATCTAAAACTGAGGTGATGTATATGGAAATAATAAGACCTATAGACAAAATCTATAGAGCTGCAAGATTAGATTTTAATCGTGCCATTCAAAAATATCCTTGCCTAATTGTTTATTGTAGTTCTTTTAGTGATGTGCAAAATGCTATTCTTTATGCTCAAAAACAAAATTTAAGGATTAGAGTTAGAACTGGTGGACATAATTATGAAGGCTTTTCAAATGGTGATAAAGCACTTGTTATAGATATTAGTAATCTAAATAAAATAACCCTAAATTATAAAAACAATACACTTTCTGCACAAGCTGGTGCTTACCTTGCAGAAATATACAACTTACTTGGCTCTCGTAATATACCTTTCCCTGGTGGTGCGTGTCCTACAGTCTCTATAAGTGGTTTAACCCTTGGTGGTGGTTGGGGGTATTCAGCAAGATATTTAGGTTTAACTTGTGATAGTGTAACTGAAATCTCTTTAATTGATTATAATGGAAAACTTCTAACTTGTAGTAAGAAAGAAAACTCTGCTCTATTCTTCGCCTTAAGAGGTGCAGGTGGTGGAAACTTTGGTGTTGTAGTAGCTTTTAAATTTAGGCTTCCTAATAAAGTTTGTAATGTAACTCAATTTACAATAAACTATTCAAATATCTCTAAATCTGATTCCATAACCTTTTTTAAGATTTGGGAAAGTTTTATTAAAACTGCTCCTAACGAAATAAATATGAAGTGTTCTATTAGTAAAAATTCTGATTCAGATGAAGTAACCATTTTTTGCACTGGACTTTTCTATGGCTGTGAAAATGCTCTTTTAAATCTTTTAAAGCCATTTGATTTTACTTCTGGTTTTTCTTTAGACCTAACCTACACTTCCTTTTTACAAGCTATTTTGTTTATTGGTGCATCTTACCCACAAGAACAAACCTTCTTTTCTTACGGAAGATTTGTAGATAGAGATTTTACAGACTCTGAAATTGAAAGTTTAGTAAATATCATTTACTCTAAAATGCCTCTAAACTCACAAACTATAGAAATGAACTTTTATGGCTTAGGTGGTAAAGTTCGTGATTTCAAAGATACTTCTTTCTTCTATAGAAATAGTAATTATATTCTTTTAATAGAAACTACTTTTTCCGATAGACTTTACTCAAAAGAAAATAAAGCTTGGATAGATAAAAATGCAAAGCTTATTTATCCTATAACTAATGGCTCTTATATAAACTTCCCTTATTCTCCTCTTCCAAATTATCTTTACGATTATTTTGGATGTAATGTTTGTAAATTAAAAGCTATTAAGTCTTTTTATGACCCTTTAAATGTATTTAATTTTCCTCAAGGCATAAACTAAATATATTAATTCAAAGAAGACTATGAAATTTAAAACTTCATAGTCTGTATATTTTTTAATTTATCCCTTTTTTGTAGTTTATATTTCCTAAATATACTCCTATAAAAATAAATATAATTATAGAACAAACTACAAAGCTTAAATCTCCTATATTAAAATCTATAGTAAAATCTAATAATCTTTTTTGAGGAAATAAATTTCTTATTCCTTCTATTATTTTATTACTACCATCTACAGCTATTAAGCATCCACTAAAAAGACTTGTTATCATTCCAATTATTGCACCATTCATTTGAACTTCATTCATCTTTTTAAAAATATTGCTTATAAGAATCATCATACTTACACATAAGGTTCCTAAAAGAGCTATTACACTTAAGAATTCTAATATACTAACTTCTATGCTTATATTAAAAATCTCAATCATTCCCACTGAAATAATGCTAGTTGGAATTATAAGAACTATCATCATATAGAAAATTTGTCCTAAGGTATATTCTAAAAATGAAATATCTGCACTTAAAACTCTTAAATATACTCCTGAATCTCTATCTTGAAGGAAAAGGCTTCCTGTAGCTAATGCTCCATAAAATAAAAACATCATTAAAAATCCTACTATTTTAGTTACTACCATACTTTTTTCTTCAGTTCCCTTATATTCAGTCTTATTAATTACTGATTCTATAATTTCTTTTATATCCTTATTTGAATATTCATTTATCCTTATATCATTTCCTTCAAAGCTTATTTCAGCTAAATATGCACCTGTTATTAAAGAAGTATTTTTTATATTTTCATTTAAGCTTTGAACCTTTATCTCTTCACTTTCCTTAAATATCTCTTTAATCATATTTTCCTGAGTAACTGAAGGATTAACTAATACTATCTTTCCTTTCATTTCCTGAACTCCACCAAAATAAATTCCAAGTGAAACTATTATAGGAAGTACTATTAAAATCATCATTAATGTAACCTTATCTTTTAGAAGCCTAAGTAAATTCCCCTTTATTATTAAACCTATATTTCTCATATCTTTTCTCCTATAAATATTTTTCTACTTTAAATGTCCATTTTGTAATTATTAATAAAATTATTCCTATAATAATATTTACAACAATTATCATTCTAAGAGTCTCTGCATTGCCATCATAAATTGAATTTAATATTCCCTCTATTAAATACTTAACTGGTGATAGCTTACTTAATGAACTTATAAAATCACCAAAGCCTTCTAAGGAAATAAATGCTCCACCTAAAACACAAAGAATGGCTTGAACAAGATTAAAAATCCCATTACAAATTCCAACCTCTTTAACTAGGCTTAATAAAAACATTCCAAGAGCATTTGATAAAAAAGCTAGTGTTATAAAGCTTAAAATTATAATTAATTCATTTCCACCATAATTAATATTAAACAGGTATTTAAAAATTAAAATATTTAAGATTATAGATATACTAGAGAAAATACTTGAAGATATAACCTGGGAAATATATATTTTTTCCTTTCCAATTGGCATATACATAGCTCTCATATTTCCATCTATAACATCTTTATCACCAAAATTATATATAGCTAAAAGTCCTGTTCCCATAAATAAAAATATCATCATACTATTTGAATAATATTCATAGGAAGTTATTCCTGATTTAAAATAACCTTCTGCTAAATATCCAATTATAAAGGTTAAAATACTTGGATATAACACAAAATTTATTATCATTATTTTATTTTTAAACAAGCTATTAAGTTGCATCTTAATCATGTTTGTCATCTATCTAAGCCTCCTAATCTCTTAAATTTTTCCCAGTTAAACATAGGAATACTTCCTCTAAATTTTTATTTTCCTTATCACATCTATTTATAACCTCACTAATCTTTCCTTCTTCAATTACCTTTCCTAAATCAACTATAACCACCCTATCACAAATAGATTCAACCTCTTCCATATAATGAGTTGTATAAATAACTGATGTCCCCTCTTCCCTTAACCTTTTTATAGATTCTAAAATATGATTTCTTGACTGTGGGTCAATCCCTACAGTTGGTTCATCTAAAATTAAAATCTCAGGTTTATGAGCTAAAGCACAAGCTATATTAAGCCTTCTCTTCATTCCACCTGAAAAAGTTTTTGGTGTTTCATCCTTCTTCTCCTTAAGACCAACCATCTCCAAAGCCTCTAAAACTCTTTCCTTTAAAACATTTCCCCTTAAGCCATAAAATGAGGCAAAATACTTTACATTTTCATAAGCACTTAAATTTTCAAATAAAGCCAAGCTTTGAGGAACTACACCTAAATGCTTTTTATAATCTCTAATACTCTTTAAAATCGGCTTTCCTCTAAACTTTATTTCTCCACCATCACTCTTTAAGATAGTAGATAAAATATTTATAGTAGTACTTTTACCAGCACCATTAGGTCCTAAAAACCCTAAAATCTCCCCTTCCTCAAGACAAAAACTAACCCCATCTACAGCAACCTTGTCACCATAAACTTTTCTTAAATCCTTAACCTCTAAAATTCTCATAAATAATCTCCTTTTTCATAAAGTGCAACTGCACTAAGCTTTCTATAATTAAATCTTAAAGGTAGGAGTAACTCATAGGTCAACCCCTAAATATCACATTAATCTAATTTTTTTCAATAATAAAAAGAACTAGCCCAAGCTAGTTCTCACCACAATTCTAAATTTTCAATTTTCAATTTTTAATTTCTACGGGTAAAAATCCTTCTAAATACATAAATTCTTTATTATCTTCAAATACACCTAAAATCATTTTTAAATATACTTTTCCTAAAGGCTCTATCCCTCTTTTAGAGCATTCTTTCATAAATAAATTATAATTGTCTGAAAAAACTTTTTCCCCTTCTTCTTCTGTCCCTACAACTGGGATTTTTAAAACTGTATATAAGCATTCTTTATAAAAAAGATTTCCAATCTCTTTTCTAGCTTTTTTAATAACTAAATGCTTTTCCCCTATCATCTCTTCTTTATTAAAAGAAAACTCCTTTAATAAATTATCTAATGTATGAGCTCTATTAGACAATCCATTTTCTTCTACTGATTCTTTATACTTTAAAACTACAGTATTCGCATCTTCAATAGCAGTTTCAGTTATTTCACGAAGAACCTTAAAGGGTCCCAGACTTCTAATAGAAAACTTATCTATATTTTCTACAACATTTAAATAGTCACTTCTCGTCTTCTTAACCTTATTAAAAAGCTTCTTCATATTAGAAAGCTCTAAAGAAAGCTTTTTCTCTTGCTCCTCTAAAATCATCCCTACATGATTAAGTTCACTACAATCCTTAATCTCTTTAATTCTCTTAAGCTCAATTCCAAGTTCTCTATAAAAATTAATTAAATACAGGTTATGAATTCCTTCAATACTATATTTTCTATACCCATTTTCCTCATCCTTTATAGGCTCTATTAAACCCTTTTCCTCATAAAACTTTATAGTATCCCTAGATATTCCAAGCATCTCTGAAGCTTGACCAATGCTACAATAAACCTCTTCTCCCATTTCTCCTCCTAGATAAACTCAACTAAAGATTCAGATGTAATCAAAATCTCACCTAAATCAAGTCTCCTTTTATATTAAAATAATCTATAAAAAGTCGGTAAAATAGCTATAGGCTTTCTATTATATTCATATATCATCCATTTATTTTTAATAATTATCAACTTTTACAAAATTCTTTTTATCTCCATTTTTAGTTAACCCATCTTCTCCTAATGGATAAAACTCTAATAATTCTCCATTTTTCTCTACAACTATATATTCATCTCTAGACTCTCTTTCTCCTGCCATACTAAGTGCAAATACATGACTTCCTGACATTCCTTTTAAATCTGGGAATTGATTTTCTGTTCCCACATATTCTAATGTACCTAATTGACCTGACATATAGCTTAAGTATTCATATGCAATACTTTGTGCCTTCATATATTCATGTCCTAATACATAATTCATTTCAACTAATGGAATATTTTCATCTACTCCCTCAACTGTTTTATATTTAAATTCATCTAAAATTGTACCAAGTACTGTAATATTATCACCTTTAAGCACCTTAGGGTTTCCATCTTTTCCTTCTTCTCTTACATATTTAAATGCAAACATATCTCCCTCATATGGTCTTGAACCTAAGATTATTTGATATCCATCTTCTTCTACAACTTGTTCTACTAATACATTTATCTCTACTGCTAATCCTTTATATTCATCAATATATCTTAAAATATTATTCGGCTCTAAATTACTATTTTTTTCTTGGTCAACCTTGTCCTTATAGTAATTATATCTCTTTAATGGTCTATACTTTGTAGAATCCTGAATTTCTACTAATGACTCTCCGTCTTTAGAGACAATATCTACTGGAACATTATCCTTTTTTTCAGTCTCTTCTACTTTTACTAGCTCATTTTTCTCTTTTTTTTCTTCACTACTGCCACATCCAACAAATGCTCCAATAGTAACTATCCCTACTAAAATTAACCCTATAATCTTTTTTCTTTTCATCTCTTTTTCCCCATTTCTAATCTTTTGCTTACAAATTTCCATTTCATTATAACACATTTTGTTAATTTTATTAATATTTTAGACATATTTCTGCTTATTTTTTCTAATTTTTTATTTGAACTTTTTATAAATTATATTTTATAAATTTATAAGTCTATCCTCTTATTTACTATTAAATTTACAAAGCATTATATAATATACTGCTTTCTCCATACCTATTATGTCTTCATATAATATTTTCTTAATTTTTTTCAAATTTACATTCCTTTCATCTTATTGATTAATTTTCATATTATTTATATAGTAATAATGCAAAAGTTAGATATAAGGAGATTTTTATATGAACAAAAAGATAATCGGTATTATTGTTGGTATCATAATTGTAGTTGTTATAGCATGTTCTGTTGGATTTGTTATTATACATAAACAAAATGAAGCCTTACAACAAGCAAAATTACAACAACAAAAGCTTGAGCAACAAATGAAAGCTGACCAAGCTAAGGCAGAAGAAAAGGAAAAAGCTGAAGAAGCAGCAGCTAAAAAGAAAGAAGAGGCTAAAGAAAAAGCCGCTAAAGAAGCTAGTGAAAAGGCTAAAGAAAATGCTTCTTCTAATGCTCAAACTACTCAAACTGATAGAAATCAAATGAATAGTTTAAATGATACTAAAGCACAATTTTTAAATGAAATGTCAACCTTAAAGCCTACAAATCCATTCCCTGGAGGTCATCTAGGACAAGCAACTCAACAAGAATTACTTTATCACACTTGGGACGGTGAGCTTAATAAAATTTGGGGTGTTCTACAAAATATGCTACCTAAATCAGAAATGGCTAGCTTAACTGCAGATGAAAAAGCTTGGATACAAACAAAAGCTCAATATCAAGAAGGCTATAACAATGGTGATGCTCAAGCAACACGTGCCCTTGCTCAAATGACTAAAGAAAGATGTTATTACTTAGTAAATAATTATATGTAAATTAATATAATCCTTTACTAAGTAAAAGCACATAAAAAAATTAAGCACAGTAGAAAAATCTGCTGTGCTTCTTCTTTTCAATTAATGTGTATGATTGTGCTCTGCACATCCACAATGACAAACTTCCTTTGCATGAGCGTGCTCTTCACAACCACATTCACAATCTTCATGTGAGTGTGAATGAGTGTGAGTGTGCTCTTCGCATCCACATTCGCACTTCTCATGTGTATGTGGGTATTTATTTATATCTGACATACTATTTCCCCCTATAAACTTCTCTCTACATATATTATGTTCCTATACAATTTATAGAACAAAAACTTTCCCTTGTCTTATCTTTAAATAAAATTTACTTAAGACTATATTAATAGCTCTAACCATCTTTCCCTATATATATTGATTAATTTTTTATAAATTCAAGTTTTGTAATTTATTATCTTTTCTCCATATTTATTGCTAAATCATTCCTATAATATATGGTAAACTACAAGCTAATTATTTTTTTATTCATTCTATTTATATAACTAAATTGTTGTTAATTCTCATCTTATTTTATCTATTATCTGTATTTAATATATTTATATAATTTAAAAGAAAAACTTTTCAAGGAGGGAAATTTTATATGAATAAAAAAATAATTAGTGCTATTATCGGTATTATTGTCTTAGTTATTATTATTTGTTCCTTTAGTTTCTTCTTTATTCATAAGAAAGATGAGGCATTACAAAAACAAAAACTTGAACAGCAACAAAAACAAGAGCAACAAATAAAAGCTGAGCAAGCCAAAGCCAAGGAACTAACAACTAAGAAAAACCAAGAAGCTAAAGAAGAATCTTCTCAAAAACAAGTAAAAGAGCAGCCTACAAAAAGCACTACTTCTAACATCCAAACTACAGAAGTTACTCAAACTACTAAACCTACTCAAACTGATAAAAATCAAATGGATAATTTAAATGCTACTAAAACTCAATTTTTAAATGAAATGGCAAATATAAAATATCCAAAACTACTGCCTGGTGAACGTATAGGTATAGTGACTTTAGATGCCTCACGTTATCAAATGTGGAATAAAGAGCTTAACAAAATTTGGGGTGTTCTTAGAGATAACCTACCTCAATCAGAAATGGCTTCTTTAACAAAAGATGAGCAAAATTGGATACAACAAAAAAGTCAATATGATACAGGCTATAGGGCAGGCAATCAAGAAGCAACAAAGGCACTTTATCAAATGACTAAAGAAAGATGCTATTACTTAGTAAATAATTATATGTAATTTAAAATAATCCTTTACTAAACAAAAGCTATTTAAATAAGCACAGTAGAAATTTTCTATTGTGCTTATTTTTGCCTTTATACAATATTTTTCCTTACTTCTCATTCAAAAAAAATCACCTAAGATTATAAACCTTAGGTGATTAAATTAATTAAATTATTTTTCTTTTTTAGCTATAGCTTTATTTTTTCTTCTTAATACAGCTAATAACATACCTGCAATTCCCGCTCCTGCAACATATGGAAGTGAACTATTGTCACCTGTTTTAGGATTTTCTGCATTTACATTTTCTACTTTATTAATAGTATTTTGTCCCGCTTGTCCACTATTAGTAACTCCAGTATTTGATGCAACTACATTGTTTCCATTACTCAAATTATTTCCGTTATTTGTAGCACTTCCACCATTAACATCATTATTTTCTTTTACAATTATAACGATATTATGATTACCAGCTTCAGTTTTTGTTGGTATATTCTTTATTTCTTTTCCATTATCAACAATACCTATTATTGTTGAGTTTTCTGGTATTTTAGGCTGTGTAATAGTTGTTCCCTCTGCTCCTTTTGTAACAGTTGTACTAATTACTTTTCCATCCTGATTCTTCACAGTTACAGTTGTTGTTCCTTCTTGAACCTCTGGTTTTACGTCTGGCTTAACGTCAGGCTTAACATCCGGTTTTACGTCTGGTTTCACATCTGGCTTAACATCTGGTTTCACCTCAGGCTTAACATCCGGTTTTACGTCTGGTTTCACATCTGGCTTAACATCGGGTTTTACGTCTGGTTTTACGTCTGGTTTTACATCTGGTTTCACATCTGGCTTAACATCCGGTTTCACGTCTGGCTTAACATCCGGTGTTTTATCTTTTGCTATATTAACAATTATATTGCTATTACTATCCCCAAAAATCTTTGGTAAGTTTGGTATTACTTTATTATCTTCTGTTATATTCACCTTGTGGTAACCTTTTGGTATTACTTCTGTTATCCCTGTTTCACTTCCAACATTTCCTGTTACTGTTTTTGCTGGTACTATAACGTTATTTCCATCTTTGTATGTTACTGTTACACTACTTTTATTTTTTACTATATGGTAAATTATTGTTTGATCTTTGTTTCCTATTTCTGTTGGAATTCCTTCAACTACTTTTCCATCTTTATTTGTTATTTTTTCTATATGATATCCAGCTGGTGCTTCCGGTACTTTTAATCCTGTTTTTTCTTTTGGTGTACCTGTTGCTACTTGTTCTTTTCCATATTCTGTTCCATCTGGATAAACCATTTTCACTGTAATCTTTGCATTTTTCTCTATATTAACAACTACACTACTATTGCTGTCTCCAAATGTTTTTGGTAATTCATTTATTACAGTTTTACCATCTGTTATATTCACTAAATGATATCCATCTGGTACTGATGTTGTTATTTTTGTTTCGCTTCCTACATCTCCAGTTACTGTTTTCGCTGGAACTATAACGTTATTTCCGTCTTTGTAAGTTACTGTTACACTGCTTCTATTTTTTACTATATGGTAAATTATTGTTTGATCTTTGTTTCCTATTTCTGTTGGAATTCCTTCAACTACTTTTCCATCTTTATTTGTTATTTTTTCTATATGATATCCAGCTGGTGCTTCCGGTGCTGTTAATCCTGTTTTATCTTTTGGTGTACCTGTTGCTACTTGTTCTTTTCCACATTCTGTTCCATCTGGATAAACCATTTTCACTGTAATCTTTGCATTTTTCTCTATATTAACAACTACACTACTATTGCTGTCTCCAAA
>NZ_JBOFRG010000020.1:0-17506 GCF_051650885.1 Clostridium sp. | reverse complement strand
GAATAAGTTTTATTCCAAATTCCTTAACAGTAAATGCAACTCCAAATGCAGGAAATCCAAGCTCAGGAGTTAATATTGGAAATATTCCAGTTGGCGGAACTGTTTTAGTAGCTTATCAGGTAAAGGTTGATACGATTCCGGTACCTAATCCAATTCCAAATACAAGTAAAGTTGATTACACTTATACACCAACAGGTGGAACACCTCAAACTGGAACAAACACATCAAACAATGTAACTACACAAGTTTCAGGTGGTGGTGGTACAGGAAGTGCTAGTATCGTAAAATCTGTTGATAAAACTACTGCAAATGTTGGAGATGAAATCAACTATGTATCAATCATTACTAATACTGGAACAACACCACTTACAAATGTTATTTTCACAGATACTTTAGAAGCAAGTGGTATTAGTTTTGTTTTAGCCTCTGTAAGTGTAAATGGAACTCCAAATCCAATAGCTAATCCAACAACAGGCATTAATATTCCTGATATTCCTGTAAACGGATTTGCTGTTGTATCTTTTAGAGCTAAAATAAATCAAATTCCAGTACCAAATCCAATTCCAAATAAAAGTAAAGTAGATTACACTTATACACCACCAGGTGGAACACCTCAAGCAGGAACAAATATTTCAAATCTTGTAAATACCTCTGTTCCAAATACTCCTTCTGGGAAACCAATAACTTCTGTTACAAAAGAAGTTTCTACAAATGTTTCTGATATTGGTGGAGAACTAACTTATACAATACGAGCTACTAATAGTGGGCAAGTAGCTGCAACTAATGTAATTATAAATGATGTAGTACCACAAGATACAACCTTCGTTCAAGGCTCTGTAGTTGTAAATGGTGTTTCAAGACCATTAGATAATCCAAACGTAGGTGTTTTAATTGGAACTTTAAATGCAGGACAAAGTCTTGTTATGACTTATAAGGTGAAACTTGTACAAGGTAAATTACCAAGTCCAAATCCTGTTACAAATATTGCAAATTTAATATACACTTATAAGCCAACGCCAACTTCACCAGATACACCTGACTCTTTAGAAAGTAATCAAGTTTCGACAAATGTAAATGGTGCTGTTATAAAACCTGGTACAGATATAAATCCAGGAATTATAAAATCAGTTGATAAAGCTACTGCTAGTATAGGTGATTCATTAACTTATACTATAAATTTAAGGAATACTGGAAATATCGCAACTGAAACAAGTATTTTAAAAGATATTATTCCAAACGGAACTTCATATATCCAAGGAAGCCTAACAGTTGATGGACAAAGTATCTCTGGAGATTTAAATTCAGGTGTTAACATTGGAATACTTCTTCCAAATGTTACTAAAGTTGTAGTCTTTAGAGTTCGTGTTGATATGATGCCAAATCCAAATCCAATTCCTAATAAAGCAGACTTAACTTACACTTATAGACCAATTCCAAATGGAAGTTTAGTATCAAATACAACTACTTCTAATACTGTAAATACCTTGGTTGGTGAAAGTCCAATTAAACCAGGAGAGGGCGTTGTTAAAACAGCAGACAAAACTTATGCAAAGCTAAATGATGTTATAACCTATACAGTTAATGTTAAAAATACAGGACTTGTTAATGCTTTAAATGTTATATTTAGAGATACTGTTCCAGAAGGAACAAGCTTTATTCAAAATTCAGTAACTGTAAATGGAGTTTCAAAGCAAGGTGCAAATCCAGAACTTGGAGTTCCTTTAGGAGATATTAGTCCAAATTCCAATATAATCGTTACTTTTAAAGTGTTAGTTACAAAAATACCAACTGTAAATCCAATAGAAAATACTGGATTAGTTGATTATGAATATAAACCAACTCCGACTTCACCTACAAAACCAGTAACAGTAACATCAAATAAAGTTCCAACACAAATAAATTATGGAAATATAAGTACTAATAATGGTGGACTTGTAAAATCAGTAGATAAAGTTTATGCATCAGTAGGTGATACATTAACTTATACAATTAATTTAAGAAACACCGGAAATGTACCTGTTAATAATGTAGTTTTAAGAGATACTATTCCTGGTGGAACAAGCTTTGTTTTAGGCTCGGTAACTGTAAATGGAATTGCAAATATTTTAGGAGTTCCAAATGTAGGAATACCTATTGGAACTATAAATCCAGGTCAAAATATTGTTGTATCATTTAAAGTTAAAGTTACTGAGATACCGACAGTAAATCCTATTCCAAATGAAGCTACTGTAAATTACACTTATACTGTAAATCCATCTAATCCAAATGGACAAAGTGAATCTAATGAGAGTAATAAGGTTACTACAGCAGTAAATGGTGCAGTTATAAAACCAAGTACTGGTATTGTTAAAGAAGTAAATAAAACTTATTCAAGCATTGGTGAAATTTTAAGCTATACAATTAAAATTACTAACACTGGAAATGTTGATGCAATAAATGTTTTATTTAAAGATACTATTCCAAATGGAACAACTTATGTTTTAAATTCACTAACAGTGGATGGTGGTATAATTCCAAATGCAAATCCAGAAAATGGAGTTAATATAGGAAATATAATTCCAAATGGAACTAAAATTGTACGATTCAATGTTAAAATCACAAGTATGCCAACTCCAAATCCAATTCCGAATAAAGGAAATATAGTTTATGAATATATTAAAAATCCTATAACAGGAGAAAAGGGAAATGGTAGTGCGGAATCAAATACTGTAAATACGAAGGTGAATGTAGCAACTATTGACCCGAACAAAGGTGATTTAATTAAATTTGTTGATAAATCTTCTGCAAATATTGGAGATATTTTGACTTATACAATAAGAGTAAGAAATTCAGGAAATACAGATGCTATAAATGTAGTATTTAAAGACACAGTTCCAGATGGAGTAGAATTCGTAAATAATTCTGTTACTGTAAATGGAAATGGAGTTCTTGGAGCTTCTTTAACATCAGGTGTGTCTCTTGGAACTATAAAATCAGGAGAAACTAAAGTAGTTTCATTTAAAGTTAAAGTCGTAAAAATTCCAACTGTAAATCCAATGCTTAATGAAGGAATTGTTGACTTTAGTTATGTAGTTGACCCTATATTAGGAACTACTATATCAAACACTAGCATTAGTAATAAAGTACCAACAACAGTTAGTATAGCTACGTTTAATCCATCCCTTGGTGGAATATTGAAGCAAGTTGATAAAGCTTATGCTCAAATCGGAGATATAGTAACTTACACAATAAAGCTATTAAACAAAGGTAATACAAGTGCTAATAATGTATTATTTACAGATTCCATCCAAGACGGTCTTTCATTTATTCAAGGCTCTGTCAAAATAAATGGAATTTCAAATGGTGGAAATCCAATGACTGGTATTCCTTTAGGAACAGTAAGACCAAATGAAGGTGTGCTTATAGAGTTTAGATGTACAGTTATAAAAATTCCAAATCCAAATCCAATTATGAATAAAGGAACTGTAAATTATAACTATACAGTTGATCCGAATAATCCAAATGGCAGTTCAGGAACAGACACATCAAATACTGTTTTAACAAAGGTTAATTCAGCTGATATAAGTCCTGATACTGGTGGTCTTATAAAACAAGTGGATAAAGCTTATGCAGATGTGGGTGAAATCTTAACTTATACTATAAAGGTTAAAAATACTGGAAATACAGATGCTTTAAATGTAATTGTTAAAGATACAGTTCCAGAAGGTACCGTATTTATACAAGGAACTGTAACTGTTAATGGACGAGATGTTACAAGTGGAAATCCGGAGGTTGGAATACAGATAGGTACTCTTAAACCTAATGATATTGTAACTATTTCATATAAAGCCAAAATTACAAAAATGCCAGCTACAAATCCAATTCCAAATACGGCTAATGCATCATATTCATTTATTTTAGAACCAAATGTAACTGTAAATAAAGAAAATACTAGTAATAAGGTATTAACACAAGTTAACTCTCCTAATATAAATATTGAAAATGGAAGTGTTTACAAAAGTGTAAATAAAAATTTTGCGAAAATTTCAGAAGAATTGATTTATACAATCTTCGTTGAGAATAAAGGAAATGTACCTGCAAATGATGTTGTTATTTTTGATAGCATTCCTGAAGGAACAGAATTTGTTATAAATTCTGTAGTTATAAATGATATTAAAAATCTTGGCGCAAATCCTAGCTTAGGCATAAATGTTGGAAGTATTAATCCAGGTGGAAATGTAGAACTTATATATAAAGTTAAGGTTACAACAATTCCAAAAATTAATCCAATTCCAAATACAGCTAGTGTTAAATATTCCTTTACTAAAAATCCTAATAATCCAAATGGTGAAAGAAATGAAGTTATAACTAATATTGTTTATACAAAAGTAAATGATGGAAGTATTACTCCAGAAAATGGTGGAATAGTAAAGAAAGCTGACAAAGAATATGCTGATGTGGGCGAAACTATAACTTATACTGTAACATTAAAAAATCCTGGAAATGTATCTGCAAATAATATAATTTTTAAGGATACTATTCCAGAAGGTACAAGCTTTGTTCAAGATTCACTTAGAATTGATGGAAATCCTTCTAAAGAAAATCCACAAAGTGGAGTCTTAATAGGAACCTTATTACCAAATGAAACAAAAATAATTTCATTTAGAGTTTTAGTAACTAAAGCTTTAACTCCAAATGTTGTAGCAAATAAGGCGAATATTAAATATACTTTCACTAAAAATCCAAGTTATCCAAATGAAGAAAGCGAATATGAAGAAAGTAATATTGTAAAAACAGTAGTAAATACTGCTAATATAAGTACTGAAAATGGTGGTTTAGTTAAAGAAAGGGACAAAGAATTTGCTAAGATAGGGGATACTATAACTTATACAGTACGACTTAAAAATACTGGTAATACTTTAGCTGAGAATGTGAAATTTGTAGACACTATTCCAAATGGAACAATCTTTGTAATAGGTTCATTATCAGTAGATGGAGTTAATATGCCATCCGCTATTCCAAATGCTTCGCTGGATTTAGGTAATTTAAATATTGGTGTAACTAAAGTTGTTTCATATAAGGTACTAATTTTATCAATTCCAAATCCAAATCCAATTCCAAACAAAGCAAATGTAAGCTATAAATATTTAGTTGATCCTAGTACTAGCAGATATAATTCAAAGCAAAATGAAAGTAATACTGTTTTAACTAAAGTAAATTCTGCAATAATTGATCCTATAAATAATGATGTTCAAAAAACAGTAGATAAAAATTATGCAGATTTAAATGAAGATATAACTTATAAAATTACTATAAGAAATTCTGGAAATGTTGAAGCTACAAATATTTTAATAACAGATACTATTCCAAGTTATACAACCTTTATAAATGGATCTGTTTATTTAGATAATGAACTTTTATCTAATGCAAATATTGAAGATGGAATTACTATAAATAAAATTTTACCAAATGAAACTAGAACAATAACATTTAAGGTAAAGGTTATATCTATTCCAAATCCAAATAAAGTAACTAATTCTGCATCACTTAGCTATAGTTTTATAGTTAATCCTATAGATCAAAGTGAAGAGAGAAAGAATACTAATACTAATATTGTTACAACAACTATAAATAATGGAGAAATAAATCCTGCTACTGGTGGATTATTTAAATCTGTAGACAAGGCATATGCAAAGCCTGGTGAAGAATTAACTTATACAATTAAAGTTAAAAATACAGGTAATGTTAAAATCAATAATGTTGTTGTTACAGATACACCTCCAGATTATACAAGCTTTATTAATGGCAGTATTCTTGTAGATGGTGTTTCAAGAGTTGGAGACAATATAATAAGTGGAGTATCACTTGGAACTTTAAATGTAGGTGAAGAAAGATTAGTTTCTTATAGAGTTATAATAAACTCATCATTTAAAGGTACTGAAATTAAGAATAAGGCAAAGGTAAATTATAGCTATACTGTAGACCCATCAAAGCCTAATGGAGTATCTAAGGAAGCAGAAAGTAATATTGTGGTAACAACTGTTAATTATGCAGATATATCCTCTTTAACTGGTGGCGTATCTAAGTCAGTTGATAAAATCTACACAGACCTTAATGAAGAATTACTATATACTGTCACTCTTAAAAATAAAGGAAATGTTGATGCTACAAATGTAATTGTTAAAGATACAATTCCTAAAAATACAGTATTAGTTCAAAATTCTGTTTTAATTAATAATGTTCCTGTCTTTGGAGCTGATCCAAGTCGTGGTATAAATGTAGGAATTTTAAAACCAAATGAAATGGCTATTGTATCATTTAAGGTTTTAGTAACTTCTATTCCAAATAATAAGTTTATTGAAAATGATGCTTTAGTTTCATATAATTACACTAAAACTCCTATAGAGCCTAATGGAGAAAGTGGGAATGCTATTACAAATATTGTGAAGACTGAAGTTAAGGTTGGAGAAATAACTCCTGGAACAATTCCAATCGGACCTGATGGAAAACCTAAGCCTCCAACTGGTGGATTTGTAAAAACAGTAGATAAGTCTTATGTTAAATTAAATGATATAGTAACTTATACCTTTACAATTACAAATTCAGGAAACATCCCAGTAAATGATGTTTATTTAAGTGACTTAATTCCAAGTGATATGGAGTTTGTAAAAGAAAGTTTCTCTATAGACGGTGTTATAGATAAAACTATAAATGGAACAACTGCTGTAAATATAGGAACTATTGATAGCTTAAAATCAAAAATAGTATCCTTTAAAGTAAAAGTTGTTACAGTTCCAGATAACAATGTAATAGATAATAAAGGCTTATTAGAGTATTCATATGTAGTAGATAAAAATAAACCTCCAGTGAAAAAAGAAGTAAGCTCTAATATTGCTAAGATTACAGTAAATTCGGCAGAAATATCTAATATAAATGGCGGTTTAATTAAACAAGTTGACAAGGATTTTGTTGGTATTAATGAAGAGTTAACTTATACAATTAAAGTTAAAAATACTGGTAACACTAAAGCTAATAATGTTGTCTTAATAGATAGCATTCCTGAAGGCTGTGAATTTGTTCAAGGCTCAGTAATAATTGATGGTGTATCAGATAAAACATTAAATCCTGAAACAGGTATAGGTCTTCTTGTATTAGATAAAGGAGAAACTAACATTGTATCATTTAAGGTTAAGGTTATTAAATTAAATAAGGATCTTAAAATCAAAAATAATGCAAATGTTTATTATGAATTTATTGTTGATCCAAATGAACTTCCTATCCGTGTTAATAATGTTTCAAATACTGTAGTAACAAAAGAAAATTCTGCGATATTTGAAGGACCTGGATTTATTAAGAATATTAGTACGAAATACGCTAATATAGGTGAAGAAATTACCTATACTTTCAATATAAAAAATAATGGTAACATTATAGCTACAAATGTTGTATTTAGAGATACAATTGCAGATGGTCTTTCATTTATTGATGGTTCTGTTCGTGTAAATGACATTGATTTAATAAAGGTTAATCCAATTGATGGAATTTCTCTTGGAAGTATTGCTCCAAATAAAAGTTTAACTTTAACATTTAGAGTAAAGGTTTCTGAGTTACCAAAGAGTAATCCCGTTATAAATGTTGGAAAATTAACTTATGCAAATCAAATAAATCCACTTGAAAATCCAGTTATAAGCACAATTAACTCAAATAAACAAGAAGTATATGTAAAGGATCCATCTCTTAAGGTTATAAAATCAACAGATTACAAAGATTATGTAGTTTCGGATATTATAGACTTTACAGTTGAACTTTTAAATACTGGTAATATAGACATTTTAGAAGCAAGAGTTATAGATAGCTTAGATTCAAGCTTAAGCTTCGTAAAAGGAAGTATTGAGGTTAATAAAGTTGCACGTCCTGATGATAATATAACATCCAGAATTTCAATAAAGGATATTAAGGCTAAATCAAGTGTTATTGTAACTTTCAAGGCAAAAGTTGTAAGTATTCCAAAGGATAAGCTTATAAAAAATACTGCAAAAGTTATTTACTCTTATATTCTAGACCCTAATGACAAGCCTATAGGAGAAGAAACTAATAGTAATGAAGTTACTCTTCATATTGAGAGTGCAAGTTTATCTATAGAAAAAGAAACAAATACAACCCTTGCAAAACTTGATGACATTATAACTTATAATGTTAAAATCAAAAATACTGGTTCATTAAAAGCATTAAATGTTGTATTTATAGACAGTATTCCAAATGAAGTAGAGTTTGTTGATGGTAGTTTTAAGGTGAATGGACGTGAAATAAATTCAATAAGTGCAAGAGGCGGTGTGTCTATTGGAGATTTAGATGTAGGCGCTATATTTAATATAGAATATAAGGTTAAGGTTATAAAACTTTGCTGCAAAGGGTATATTAAAAACTATGCATATACTAGATTTGAATATAAAGCATTAGCGAATTCACCAATTAGAGTTCAAACTGGTGAAGGAGTTTCTAATATTATAAGAGGTCAAAGTCCAAACTTTAGGCAAATGAATATTGATGGTATGATTAAATTAAATGAAGGAATGCCAGTAATAGAAGAAGTAAATGAAGTAAATGCTGAAATAATAATTTCTAATAGCTATGTTATAGAAACGGCTAAGGGATTATCTAATGAAAATGCTAAGCTTACAGGTTATAAACTTGTTGTTAATGGATATATTGTTGAACGTGTTGAATATACTGCCCTTAATACAAGTCAATCAAATCACTATACTTGTAACACTAAAAAGTTTAGTAGTTTTATAATTCTTCAAGAAGATTATAATAGAGGTGGTAAAATTGAAATTAACCCTGTAATTGAAGATGTTCTTTTTGATAAGATTGGAAATTGTTCAATTTACACTAATATAACCTTTAATTTAGAAGCAACTGTAAGTTGTTAAAGTAAAAAACTCTAGAAGGCTTTAAGTCTTCTGGAGTTTTTATTTTTTATTTGTAATGTTCTTTAAGAATTTAAAATAAAAATATAAGTAAGAGTAATAGATAAAGGACGTTTTGGCTATGAAAGAAATAGATTTAATAAATCTATCCTCTATCTCTGTTAATAAAAAGTATATTGAGTATGAGGAAGAATTTACCCAAGAAATTATTATAAGAAATAGAAGTGAAATGGACATTTTTAATATAGTTATACGCGATACGTTAAAGGAAGGATGTAAATTCTTTGGGAATGGCGCAAGAATAGATGGTCATGAAGAAATAGGAAATCATCCAGCTCTTGGTATAAATATAATAAAGCTTCAAAAAGGAATGGATACTATTATTAGCATAAATTTTAAATGTATGCTTAAAGAAGGGGGAACTATAAAAAATAGTGCACTTATTGAATACCAATACTATGATTATGAATGTGAAGAATATAAAAGTGTGTTTAAAGAGCTTTTAGGCGAAAACATTTTTGTAAATGAGGCTAATTTTAGTAATGACAAGCTTTTATTTAAAAGTGATAATTATTTAATAGATGTGAAAGAAAAAAATGAAATATCCTTAAGACTTTTTAATAGTGGTAATATAAGTGCTAATAATGTTTTAGTAAGTATAAATTTACCAAAAGAAATTAAAAGAGCTTCTGAAGAAATTTATATAAATGAAAAGAAATTCTTTTTAAATAAAGGTCTTCGTGAAATAAAGATAGGTAAAATATCACCTCTTGAAGAAGTTTTAATTACGTTTTCTTGTGAAGGAATTTATAGAAGTAATACTGTTATTGAAGGCTTTATTCGTTATGAAACTTTTATTAATCCAAATGAAATACGTACAAAAGAATTAAGGCTAAATGGCATTAGAATTTGTATAGCCTCACCTAAGCTAAAGGTAGACTTTACAACCTCAGATTCTAATCCTATAAAAGGGGATATCATAAATTCTACTGTTAAAATTCAAAATATGGGGAATTTATCTCTCTTAAAGGGACGTTTATTTTTAGATATACCTGAAACCTTAACACTTCAAGGTGAAAATATATTTTTAGACTCCCTAAAAAGAGAAGGCTCTGAAATAATAAAGGGAATTTACTTAGGTGAACTTTCTCAAATGCAAATGAAAACTTTAGAGTTTCAACTAAAATGTGTTCAAAGTAGTATGGAAAAAGACTCTAAGATTAGTGGACGACTTGTATATGAGTTTGAGGGAGAAAATTCTTTAAAATATAAAGAAGAAACTTTAAAAGAAACAATTATTAAAATTGATGATGCAACTTGTGATATGAAGGTTAAAGGAAGTAAAAAAAGAGTAGTTTTAGACGATGTTTTAACCTATAAGATTTATTTAGAGAATACTGGAAGCTTAGAACTTTTGAATGTTTTTATAAAGTCAAATTTTAGCTCTGGTATTATATTTGTAAAGGATACTCTCAAAGTAAATGGAAGAAGCTTTAATTTAGCAAATATAAATAAAGGAATTTGCATTGGCAATATTGATGTCGCTGAAAAAGTCTCTATTGAATTCTCAGTAAAGATTCAATCAATATCAATAAGTGGGCTTCAAATAGAAACTACTGGTGAATTTCAATACAGAAATAAAATGTCTAATATAAAGAAAAAACCTATTGAATCTGTGAAAACAGTTATCCAAAGTGGAGCTTCATTATTTAAAAGCTTTTCTATTGAAGATACATGCACTCTTCCTAGACATTTGCCAGGTATAAAAGAAATATTAGAATTTAATTCGAATATAATCATTACAGAGAAGTATATAATTAAAAGCAATGTTGATGCTAAATCAAATTTATCGACATCAAATAAACTTTTTATAAAAGGCTATATCGAAGATAAAATAGAATATATTTCTAATGAAATAAGTGAAAATGTATATCTAGTTATAAATAAAACATTATTTTCAAACTTCATAATAATACCTGATGAATTTAACGATGGAAGAAATATTGAATTAGAATCAGAGGCTAAAAATGAATATGCACGTATTATAGATAGTCGGCATATTTACCTTTTAAATATTGCAAATATTGAAGGGAGGGTAATTAATTAATATATGGATGAATTAAAAATAGTAAAAAAAGTAAATAAAAATTATTTTACTTTAGGTGAAGATATTGAAGTAATAATCACATTAAAAAATATTGGTAATCATACTCTTAGTAATGTTTATTATTTAGAAGAACAAGTTGATTTTTATAGTATAGTTACAGATAGTATTTTTATTGATGGATTTAATATTAAATTACGAGCAGGCACTAATATAATAAATATTGGTGAAATTCAAAAAGATGAAGAAAAAAGTATTATGTTTAAGCTTAAAGTCTTAAACATTCATGGAAATGGAAAAATTGATTTAAAGGGTAGAGTAAGTTATTATTCCTACGGCATAGAAAAATTTAAAGATATAAGTGTATCTACCATAGTTTGTGGAGTAAGCCTAAAAATATTAGATATTTTTAGAGATAAAGAAATTCTTTTTAATGATGAGACTTGTACTTATAGGCTATCTATTGTGAATGAAGGAAATATGATAGCTAGTAACGTAGTCCTTAAATATGACAATAGTGGACGACTTAGAACTTCTCTAGGCACTATTTATGTAAATAATATAAATATAGAGGGTGGCTATATTGAAGAAGGCATAAATATAGGAACTATTTTTGAAAATGAAACTAAGAATATTGAATTTAAAGTATGTGGAAAAAAAGAAGCTTTTGAGTATATTAAAGATGATTCAATTATAATCGCTTATAGTACAATGAATCCTAATGAATCTTCTCCTAGAACTTATGAATTAATAAAAGAAATAAAACCACTAATGCTTGTTAAAGATATGCTAACTATTGAAAAAGAATCTGAGGAAGAAATTATAAATAAGGAAACCTTTGCTAAAATAAAAACAACTATAAAAAATGATACTGGAGTTACTATAAAGAATTTTAGACTTTCTGAAAACTTTAGTACCTTAGTTACATTAAAGGATATTACCTTAAATAAAGATATTATTCCTAAAATAGAAGGAAATCATATAATTATAGATGAAATAAAAAACAACTCTATAGCAACAATTGAATACAAAGTCTATGTTCGTGATACAGATGAAGATTTTTTAGAAATTTATTCAGAAGGAATTTATAATGTAGGAGCTTTTGAGTTCCAGAAACGATTCAAGAAAGAAAGTAGGAAAATTTATATAGAGTTAAATATGAATCGGTTAGAAATAAAAACAAAGGTTCAAAAAAATAATATTATCTTAGATGAAGGGTTTGAAAGAAATATTACAGTAACTAATATTGGAAATAAAGACATTAATAGAATTAGACTATTTGATATGCTAAATATGGGAGCACGAATTGTAAAGGGAAGTTTTTCCATAGATAATGATATAATCAATACTATCGATTCTTTAAATGATGGAATTGATATAGGAAAACTTTCAGTGGGGGGAAAAAGAGAAATTAAATATAAAGGAGAATTCTTAGAATATTTTATAGAAAGAAATTTAGAATTAAAATGTTATTGTACTTATAATGTAAAATGCAAGATGACAGAAGAGGTTTCAGAATCTCACACTGAAACAAAAATTGATAGATTACAAATTGATAGAACTATTCATGAATTTACGTTAGAGAAAAAAATAGACATAAAAAAAATGTATATAAAAGAAATTTTAGATATTCATGGAAACGGCTCTATCAAATATGCAAATACAGTAAATATTTTAAAAGAAATAAAATCAGAAGGAAGATTTGTTCCTTGTAAAAATTTATTAACGAAGGGATATTTAGATGTAAGTGTTGAATACAGTAGTTATAGTTCATGTAATGAAGACAAGCAGCTTTGTAGTTTGAATATTCCTATTGAGTTTAGTGAAGTTGTTGAATCTACCATTACTAAAGAAAATATCAAAAATTATTTATTGAATGTTAAGACAGTTGAAGGAATAATTAAAGAAGGATATTTAATTATTACCTGTCTTTTAGAAATAGTAATAAATTAAAAAAAATGAGAGCTATTAAAGTTTTTCTTTAATAGCTCTCATTTGGTTAGGCATAGATATGCATTCTTATCTACAACATCTTGATGAACAAGATGTTGGGCAAGGTGGTGGACATGGTGGTTGAGGTGTACAACAATTAGTTGGACAGTTAGGAATTTTAACTTCTCTATCTGGTCCATTAGCTGCTTTACCAAAAAGGATTCTGAATTTTCCAATATCACACCTATCTATATCAAATTGATAGTATCCATAACAATCAGAGATTGTATGAGATATTCCAACAAATTTAGGGCAAGTACATTCATTAACATATTTTAATAATTTAACTAATACGTTAGGTACAGGCATACCATCGCAGTCAGTTGCTTGTCCCCAAAGGCGAATAGTATTTTTTGATGTAACAATTATGTCAGCTTTAACTTCACAGTCATTGTCGAAAATTTCTACGTCTAAAGAATTACCTTGAATTATTTTACAATCCTCTACATTTCCTTGGCAATTACAAGGGCTATTATATCTATTCATTCAAATAAGCCTCCTAAATTAAATTTATAATATATACTATGTAAAGATTTCTATTTTGGGATAAAATTCTATAAAAATATCTAAAAAGCTACTTTTCTTAAATAAAAGTAGCTTTTTAGAGTAGTCTTTAAAATTAAAGACTTATTAAATATTTATTTCCATTAGAATAATCATCTAAAATAAAACTAAACACGCCATCATCATTAGTTGTTGATGTACCTATAGGCACATAATTACCATCTCCATGAACAAAATGTCCTAAACTTAAAGTTAAAGGTACACCTTGTATTGGATTATATTTACAATCAATTATTTTTCCCATAATCCCAACAGCAGTATAATTTTTTAATATAACATTCAATAAAATGTCACAAAATTCCTCTGTTAAGTCAAAGTCTATCGATTCATCTTTATAAAGGTCATAAGAAACTTTAGATAAATATTCGTAATCATAGTTATTTTCTTTTAAACCATCAAACTTAATATTCATAATATATACTATCTAAAAATAGTTACCTCCTTTTAAATTTAGATGAAGTCTATATAGACTAAGAGACTTGCCCAAAGTCTAAAACATCTACTATCTATTAATGTAGTATCCGTTTTTTCTACAATTATATTTACATTGTACCTATGCTTTCTAATTAGCTCACATACCGCATTCCCATTAATTTCTTCTGGAACAACAATAAAAACACTCTTAAGAGTATTTTCAAAATATGCAATATATACAGTTTGCTCGCAAGAGTCTACGATATATTTACACATCTCATCAAGAGAAATTTCAAGAACTAGTTTATTACCAGAAAGGTTTTGTCCTGCATTAGAAAATCCTACTGGAGTTTCAACTAATTTTATAGAAGTTACAGTAGGTCTAATATCATTAAAAACTAACCTATCAATAGGTGGTTTACAATCTGGAAGGCATTTAATTTCATTAATACAAACATCAGTAAAATATTTCAAATCACAAGGCAGGTCACCTTTTTTACATTTAGAGTAATTTACAAACATAAAGTATCACCTCCTAATTTTCTTCAACTGTAATTAAGATATTTGCAGAAACATAAATTTTTCTATCATCACCTTTAATAACAGTTAAGCCTTCAAGAAAACTTGAATAAAATAATTTTGTAAACTCATTATATTTATTTGAAATGACTATGCAGTCTTTAAAAGGAATTTCTAATCTTAAGGCATGTACAGATTGAACAGAGTTTTTTGCAATATACTCAATATCTATATAAAGAATAGAATCAATTATAGCTTTTGAACCTGTTAGTTTATATCCTTCAAGTGAAACTCCAGTTGCTGTTTTTATTATTGAACTTCCAAGTATTTCTGTATCTCCATTAAATCTTGATATTGTATCTATATTTGGGCTTTCTAAGCTAATTAGAAAATTATCTTCAACTACAACTTGTTTAAAAGCTATAAGATTCTTAGAAACACATAGGCAGTTTGAGTTCTTTTTATTCATAAAATAAAAACCTCCTAATTTTAAAGTTATATATTCAATATATGAAAAAAGTAGATAAGTGTGGACGTTTTTTTATTTATGTTAAATTTTTTTTTTTAAGCAGGTACAGTATTATATTTACTCTCATAATATACACTATGTTATTTTTTTTTTGAAAGGAGAATAAATTATGGCCGTATTACCAGATTTATATAACAACGTATATAGTAAATTAGGTAGATTAAGAATAAATTATACAGGAAATAGCTTTCAAGTAATGGCACCAACTGCTGATAGAACAAGTACCGGAACTAATGGTAACTTTAATGCTTATATTACTCTAAATCCTGATGATGTAGCAAACCCTATAAACAATGGGTCTGGAGGATATCTTTTCCCATCAAACTCATTACCAGATAGTTATGGAGGAACTGCAAGGACATCAGAGGTTGTTTCTACAACTGATTCTATCGTTGCAGGTTCATGGGCATTTTTAGATAATACAATAGTACAAGATTTTGATGCAAATACAACTACGGTTAAGGCAGCATTTATTATGGGGCTTGTCGATTATGTTCCTACTGCAACTATAGTTAATTATAAACTTCATACTCCTGATGGAAACATTACAGATAGAGCCGCAGATATTTCATATAGAGGAAATGGTCAAGGTGCAGCCAATTGGCCAACTTATTTTGTTGATGATGTAACTGATGTAGTCCAAATACAGTCAAGTGTTGCAACAGGAGATTATGCAGTTTCAGACTTAACTAATAAACCAATGGGAGGAGTTGATACTGATAGTGCGCCGTATAGTTATATGGGATCAGGATGGATTTTAATCGTGGTTTTAGAAGATGAAAAATTTCCAATCCAAACCGTAGATCTTTATGCCGGGCGTGGATATTCAGATTTAGCTCCAAAACAAAATTGGAACAGAACACTTCAAGAGGCAACAGTTTCATTTTTATTATGTGGTTCATGGCTAGTTAATACAACAGATAGCTATAGATACATGTATTTATCAAATGGATGGAGGACTGTAGATGGTCCTAACAATATAGCGAATTATTTCCATAATAGAAGGAGATATGATAGAGCTGGAAACTTAATGACAAGAGGTTCATTTGCTAATTATACCCCTTTCGCAACACCAGCTTCTGCAACACAAACTGGTCCTACTGTTATGGGGGCTACAATTTCAAATATAGATGTTACAACTGAAATGAACCTAATTCCAACTGGAACAAACTTTGCAATGTATTTTTACAATGGATTCTATTTAAGTTCTCCTGGTTCTGCTTTAGAACAAAGAGGTGCTATATCAAATCCTACTATAAGTAAAAGCGTATCGCCAACGACTGTAAATAGAGAACAACCAGTTACATTTACAATAGTATTTAAATCCTTAGGTGCAGCATCTAAAAATTTAAATATGATTGATTCTCTAGATCCAAGATTTACATTTATAGATAATAGTATTTTTGTTAATGGAACAAATAGAGTTGGCTCAGACCTTTTAACAGTTACATTACCTGATTTAACTGCAAATCAATTTTTGACAGTTACATTTAAGGCTATGGCATCTAATGTTATTGGTGGCTATACAGTTCCAAATAATGTTATTATGGGATATGATTATGAACCTATAACAGGTTCAATATTAGTGGATACAATTACAGCAACGTGTACTACTACTATAGTAGATATTCCACTTCCAAGATTAAGTAAAGCTGTTGATTTAGATTACGCATATGCAGGTCAAACAATTACTTATACGATAGATGTATTTAATGAAGGTAACACTTCAATGGTAAATACAAAAGTATTTGATACAATTCCTACAAATACAGTATTTGTACCAGGCTCTGTTACTATAGATGGTGTTCCTTATCCAAGCGCTAATCCAGCTGCTGGAATAACTACAACAACAGTTACTGGAGGTCAAACAAAAGTAATTAAATTTAAGGTTTATGCAGATACAATTCCAGTTCCAAACCCAATGCCAAATACTACTTATACAAGTTACGATTACACAGTAACAGGAATAGGTAGCTTCCAATCAACTACTCTTGCAAATACTGTTTCTACTAAAATAAATGATGCAAGAATAATAAATGTAAACAAAACTGTTGATAAAGCAACAGCTAATGTAGGACAGACCTTAACTTATACTGTAAACTTTAAAAATATAGGAAACACGCCTGCTGGAAATATTATATTTACAGATACGTTCCCAAATAATATAATATTTGTTGCGGATTCGGTTAAAATAAATGGAACTACTTCAGTAGGTGCAGACCCACAAGTTGGAGTAAGTTTATCTAATCTAAATTCAGGTTCTTCTTATACTATTTCTTATAAAGTCTTTGTAACAGAAATCCCACCAGAAGACCCAATTATAAATATTGCAAAACTAGATTATGACTTTACAGTTGATCCAGTACTTGGAACAAAACTTTCTAGAACTATAATAAGTAATAATGCAGATACAAAAATAAATAATGCAACATTTAAAAATGGTGCAATCTCTAAAACAGTAGACAAATTATTTGC
>NZ_JBOFRG010000019.1:0-4564 GCF_051650885.1 Clostridium sp. | reverse complement strand
CCCTGATACCACCGTGAAAGGGTGGTGTCTTAACCGCTTGACCAAGGAGCCATATTAAATTGGAGCTGGCAATAGGAATCGAACCTACAACCTGCTGATTACAAGTCAGCTGCTCTACCGTTGAGCCATGCCAGCAAATGTTTTTGTTTTATTAAAATTATAATGGCGACTCAGAAGGGGCTCGAACCCTCGACCTCCGGCGTGACAGGCCGGCACTCTAACCAACTGAGCTACTGAGCCAAGTTTATAATTTTAATGGTGGTCACAACAGGGATCGAACCTGTGACCCCCTGCTTGTAAGGCAGGTGCTCTCCCAGCTGAGCTATGCGACCATAAATGGTGACTCCTAGGGGAATCGAACCCCTGATACCACCGTGAAAGGGTGGTGTCTTAACCGCTTGACCAAGGAGCCATATTTTGTTTCAGTCTTTCGTTTCACTACTGTGTCCCGTTGACCACATAGACTATATTACATAAAATCATTTTAAGTGTCAACACTTTTTAAAAACTTTTTTTCATTTTTTTTATTTTTTATTCTTATATCAATTTTAAATACCCCGTTAACCCCTGTATTTACAAGGCTTATCCCCTTTATAATTTTTAAAAAAATTTTTTGAGTTTTTTTTATTATTCTCCTTATTTTTAACCTCTCTCTACATAATTTCTTTTAAATTCTTATTATTATTTTGCTCTTTTTATCAAAAATAATTCCTATTTTTTATTTTATTGAATTAAAATTCTCTACTTGTGATAGAATTTATTTATATATTTTATATTTTAAAGGAGATTTTCAATTATGATTTATCATGAATTAATAATAATTGGTGGTGGTGCATCTGGACTTATGGCTGCAATCGTTGCTAAAGATTACGGAATAGATGTAGCAATTGTTGATGGTAGTGATCGTGTTGGTAAAAAAATTCTTACAACTGGTAATGGTCGTTGTAATATTTCAAACAATTCAATCCAGTATCCTTTTGTAAATTACCATAGTAATGTAGATAACTTTTTTATTCCTACATTAAACAGTTTTTCTGTAGAACAAACTAAAAATTTATTTTTATCACTTGGTCTACCAATTACAGAACTTGAAAACCATAAATTATATCCACAGTCATTACAAGCTTCTTCAGTTGTGGATATTTTAAGATTAAATTTAGAAGAACGTAACATTCCTACATATATGAATTGCAAGGTTAAATCTATCCACAGAAAGAAAAACTTTATTTTATCCACAAATAATGATGACTTTTCAGAATTTTCTTGTGGAAAAGTTTTAATGTGTTGTGGAGGAAAATCTGCAACTAAAACTGGTTCTGACGGAACTGCATATAAATTATGCGAAGAATTTGGACATAAACTTATTAAACCTCTCCCTGGGATAGTTCAACTGAAGCTTGATTATCCTCACTTAAAAGCTTTATCAGGAATAAAATTTGATGGTAAAGTTACCGTTTATGGAAATAACAAAGTGCTTAGACAAGAAGTTGGTGAAGTTTTATTCACTGATTACGGTATTTCAGGACCTCCTATACTTCAAATTTCCTCAACAGTTTCTAGAGCATTTAGAAATGGTCAGAAGGTTACTTTAGATGTGGATATGATGCCTTTTAAAGATACTGAAACTGTGGAAAATGAACTTTATACTCACTTAGCCTTGTTTTCCACAAGAAGCATTTCAAACGCTTTAATTGGAGTTATCAACAAGAAGCTTATTCCAACTCTTTTAAAGGATTGTGGAATATTTAATATTCATACACCTTGTTGTGAATTAGAATGGAAAAATCAAAGTGATTTAATATCACGATTAAAATCATGGAAATTCACTTGTTCTGGAACTAAAGAATTCCAAGGTGCACAAGTTACTGTTGGAGGCATTGATACTTCTGATATTAATCCTGATACTCTTGAATCTAAACTTGTCCCTGGAATGTATTTTGCAGGTGAGTTTATGGATGTTGATGGTGATTGTGGTGGATTTAATCTTCAATGGGCTTGGAGCTCTGGATTTTTTGCTGCAACTTCTATAAAAAATGCACTAAATAAATAAACAACGGGCGCGTAGCGCCCGTTTTTATATTAAAATATTTATCTTTTTTCCCACATAAATTCAAGAAGAGTTAATTCTTCTCCTTCTTTATTAGAAATTCTATGAAGTGTTCTTACAGTTCCATCTTCTTCATGCTTTACTTCTGCTGATACATGAATAGTATTTCCATAACTTACTTCTTTCTCAAATATAATTTTAATTCTTTTAAGTTCTAAATCTTTCATTATTTCTTGAGGAACAGATTCAAGTGCCCATTCTACATATTTAACGTTATTTACGTGTGTATTAGAGTCTATATCACTATATCTTATGTCAAACTCCTTATAATAGTCCTCTTTGTCAATTTTAGCCACTTTATCAAGTTCTTTAACCTTATCTACATCTCCTTCAACTCCGTACATCTCATACTGTTCTGGAAGGATTCTCATAGGTCTTCTCTTTTCTATATTTATTAGGAAAAATAATGCAGTTGCTTCTGCTATAATTTCTCCACTTTCATCCTTTATTATATAATCTCTTAATGCATAAAACTTTTTAAACCCTGCTGGTAATGTTGTTATACTAAGCTTATCTCTATACTTAGGGTATTTATGTATCTTTATATCATATTTATAGAAAACCCAGCCTGCCCCATTCTCTAGTTGATAATCAATAGTATCTCCAACTTCTTCTGCATGTGAATTTCCAACATCACATAAAAAATAAACTAAAGATGCTATTCTACATCTTAATTTATAATCTGCATCTCTATATAAAACTTCATATTGTTTAGTAAAGCTATTTTCCATCTCTTCTATCACCTCTAAATTTATTCATCTTTTTAATTATACCAATCTTTTTTTGTATAATTACTAAATTATTATTTATTCATTTAATATTAAAAAAAAGAGGCACATATTACTGTACCTCTTTTGTGACTTATTTCTTGTTTAAAGCATCTATTAATGCATCTACGTTTATTCCGTGTACTTCTGCTGCTTCTGCAATAGACTCTGCTTGTGCAGATGGGCAACCAACACATCCCATACCAAATGCCATTAATACTTCTGTTCTTGTTGGATCCATTTTAATTACTTCACCAATTGTCATATCTTTAGTTATCATAATTTTCACCTCTTAAAATATGCATTCTACATACTTATTATTATATAAAAATTATATTTTATACACTTTTTAAAGTCAAGTGAACTTATCTGAATTAAAGTTCTTTAACTCTCATAGTTTGATCTCTCTTTGGACCAACTGAAACTATCGATATTCTTGTTCCTGTGAATTCTTCAATTCTTTCAATATATTTCTTAGCATTTGCAGGAAGTTCTTCATAGCTTCTTGCATCAGCAACGCTATCATCCCATCCATCAAACTCTTCATATACTGGTTTACATTCTGCTAAATCTTCTAAACTTGCTGGGAAGTAATCAATAACTTCTCCGTTAAATTCATATCCAACACAAACTTTAATTTTTTCAAGACCTGCTAATGTATCAATTTTTGTTACTGCAAGTGAAGTTAACCCACTAACTCTAACAGCAGTTTTAACTATTACTAAGTCTAACCATCCACATCTTCTTGATCTTCCTGTAGTAACACCATATTCGTGTCCTTTTTCTCTTATCCAATCACCAGTTTCGTCTTCTAACTCTGTTGGGAATGGACCTTTACCAACTCTTGTTGTGTAAGCTTTTGCTATACCTACTGCATTAGTTATCATAGTTGGTCCTACTCCTGAACCACTTACAACTCCACCTGCTGTAGTGTTTGATGATGTTACATATGGATATGTTCCGTAATCTATGTCAAGTAACATTCCTTGAGCACCTTCAAATAATACGTTCTTTTCTTGTTTTATTGAATCATAAACTCTAACTGAAGTATCTTTTACGAATGGTCTAAGCTTTTCACCAAACTCTAAATACATTTTTAAAGTTTCTTCAAAGTTTTCTTCTTCTCCACCTAATACTCTAGTTATATAAAGATTTTTTGCTTCTATGTTAGCTCTTAATTTTTCTTCAAAAACTGCTGGATGCATAAGATCACAAACTCTTAATCCACATCTTTCATATTTATCTGTATAACAAGGACCTATTCCTTTTCCTGTAGTTCCTATGTCATTTTTTCCTCTAGCTTTTTCTTTTAATTTATCTAATGTCTTATGGTAAGGCATTATAAGCTGCGCTCTATCACTAACTATTAATTTTTCTGGTGTAACTTTAACTCCAACACCTTCTAAATATTCTATCTCATCAAATAACGCTTTAGGGTCTACTACAACACCGTTTCCTATAACGTTAACTTTGTCATCATATAATATTCCTGATGGTATTAAGTGAAGCTTATATTCTTTATCTCCTACTACTACAGTGTGACCTGCATTGTTACCACCTTGGAATCTAACAACTACATCTGCATCCTCTGCTAAGTAGTCTGTCATTTTTCCTTTTCCTTCATCTCCCCATTGGGCTCCTAATACTATAAATGCTGACATTATATCCTCCTTCAGACTAATTAAATAAT
>NZ_JBOFRG010000018.1:0-7676 GCF_051650885.1 Clostridium sp. | reverse complement strand
CACTTTTAGTTTCTTTAAAGAAAACAGGTGGTAGAAATGCACAAGGTAAAATAACTGTTAGACACCATGGTGGTGGTGCAAAAAGAAAATACAGAATAATAGATTTCAAGAGAAATAAAGATGGTGTACCTGCAAAGGTTGCTACTATCGAGTACGATCCAAACAGATCAGCATACATTGCTCTTGTAGTTTATGCAGATGGAGATAAGAGATACATAATCGCTCCTAACGGATTAAACGTTGGTGACGTTATAGTATCAGGTGCTGATGCAGATATCAAACCAGGGAATGCTTTACAATTAATAAACATCCCAGTTGGTACTTTCATCCACAACATCGAATTACAAGCTGGTAAAGGAGCTCAATTAGTAAGAGCTGCTGGAGGATCAGCACAGTTAATGGCTAAAGAAGGTAAGTATGCAACATTAAGATTACCTTCAGGAGAAATGAGATATGTAAGAATCGAATGTAGAGCTACAATCGGTACTGTATCTAACCCAACTAACGATATCGTTAAGATTGGTAAAGCCGGAAGAAAGAGACACATGGGATGGAGACCTACTGTAAGAGGATCTGTAATGAACCCTTGTGATCACCCACACGGAGGAGGAGAAGGTAGATCACCTATCGGAAGACCAAGTCCAGTAACACCATGGGGTAAACCAGCTCTTGGTTACAAAACTAGAAAAAATAAGAAATACTCAGATAAGTTTATTATTAAGAGAAGAAATAGTAAGTAATATGAAGAGAATACTTATTCTCTTCATAGCTGAGAATTTAAAGTTCTGAAGGGAGGCAATATACAATGAGTAGATCAACTAAAAAAGGACCATTCGTTCACGCTAAACTTTTAAAGAAAGTTGAAGAAATGAACGCTAATGGGGAGCAAAAAGTTGTTAAAACTTGGTCAAGAAGTTCAACAATTTTCCCACAAATGATTGGACACACAATTGCTGTTCATGATGGAAGAAAACACGTGCCTGTTTATATATCAGAAGATATGGTAGGACACAAATTAGGTGAATTCGCATTAACTAGAACATTTAAAGGACATGATGATAAAACATCAAAAAGAAAGTAGTACCCTGGAAAGGAGGAACATAAATGGAAGCTAGAGCTATAGCTAAATATGTAAGAATGTCTCCAATAAAGGTAGGAGCTGTTCTTGATTTAATAAGAGGAAAGAATGTTAAAGAAGCTTTTGCTATCTTACAATACACTCCAAGAGAAGCAGCAGTAGTTATAAACAAAGTTTTAAAATCTGCAGTTGCAAATGCTGAAAATAACTTCGCGTTAGATACTGATAAATTAATCGTATCTGAAGCATACGTAGGTCAAGGTCCAACTTTAAAGAGATTTAGACCACACGCTCAAGGAAGAGCATTCAGAATCAACAAAAAAACAAGCCATATAACAATAGTTGTTAAAGAAAGAGCTTAGAAGAAGGAGGGAAACGTAGTGGGTCAAAAAGTAAATCCTCACGGACTTAGAGTAGGAGTTATCAAAGACTGGGATGCAAAATGGTATGCTAATAAAAAAGATTTTGCTGATAACCTAATCGAAGATAATCAAATCAGAAAATTCGTTAAAAAAGAACTTTTCACTGCTGGTATTTCAAAAATTGAAATAGAAAGAGCAGCTAAAAGAGTGAAATTAAATATACACACTGCTAAACCTGGTGTTATAATCGGGAAAGGTGGAGCTGGAATCGAAGCATTAAAGAAGAAATTAGGTAACTTTGCAAAAGGTAAAAACCTATTAATCAACATTGTTGAAGTTAAGAATGTTGAAAGAGATTCTCAATTAATGGCTGAAAATGTTGCAGCACAATTAGAAAAAAGAATATCATTCAGAAGAGCTATGAAACAAACTATCCAAAGAGCTATGAAGCACAATGGAGTTAAAGGAGTTAAAATAGCTTGTTCAGGAAGATTAGGTGGAGCTGAGATCGCTAGAACTGAGCAGTACCATGAAGGTACAATTCCACTACAAACTTTAAGAGCTGATATCGACTATGGATTTGCAGAAGCAGATACAACATACGGAAAAATCGGAGTTAAAGTTTGGGTTTATAATGGAGAGGTTCTTCCAACTAAAAAGGTTGAAAAGGAAGAAGCTAACGCATAGGACGCATTGGAAAGGAGGAATAAATCATGTTAATGCCTAAAAGAGTTAAGCATCGTAAGGTACAACGTGGTAGAATGAAGGGTAAAGCTACAAGAGGAAACTTTTTAGCTTACGGAGATTACGGAATACAAGCTACAACTTGTGGATGGATCACTAGTAACCAAATAGAATCTGCCAGAATTGCTATAAATAGATACATCAAAAGAGGAGGAAAACTTTGGATAAAGATCTTCCCAGATAAGCCAGTAACTGAAAAGCCAGCTGAAACAAGAATGGGTTCAGGTAAAGGTTCACCAGAATACTGGGTAGCAGTAGTTAAACCTGGTAGAGTATTATTCGAACTATCAGGAGTAAATGAAGAAGTTGCAAGAGAAGCTATGAGACTTGCATCACACAAACTTCCTGTAAAGACTAAGTTCGTTACAAGAAGAGATTTTGAGGAAATGGGTGGTGAAGAATAATGAAGGCTAGAGAATTAAAAGAATTAAGAGCAAGTAATCCTCAAGATTTAAAGGCTAAATTAGGAGAATTAAAAGCTGAATTATTCAACTTAAGATTCCAATTAGCTACAGGACAATTAGAAAATCCTATGAGAATAAGAGAAGTTAAAAAATCTATAGCCCAAATAAAAACCATCTTAAGACAAGAAGAGTTAAGGGCTGTTGAACAACAGTAATTACTGGAAGGAGGTACGCCCTAATGGAAAGAGGTTTAAGAAAAAAGAGAATCGGAAGAGTTGTTTCTGATAAAATGGATAAAACTATCGTAGTTGCTATTGAAACTAAGGTTAGACATCCATTATACGGAAAGACTGTTAACGTAACTACAAAATTCAAAGCTCATGATGAAAAGAATGAAGCAGGAATTAATGATAGAGTACTAATTATGGAAACAAGACCATTATCAAAAGATAAAAGATGGAGACTTGTTGAGATAGTTGAAAAAGCTAAGTAGTAGCTTTTAAACTGAAAGGAGGGTAATTCAATGATACAACAACAAACTAGACTTAAAGTTGCTGATAACTCAGGTGCGAAAGAAATCATGTGTATCAGAGTTTTAGGTGGTTCTAAAAGAAAGTATGGTAACATTGGAGATATAATCGTTGCTAGCGTTAAAAGTGCAACACCAGGCGGAGTTGTTAAAAAAGGTGACGTAGTTAAAGCTGTTATCGTTAGATCAGTAAAAGGAATAAGAAGAGCAGACGGTTCATACGTTAAATTCGATGAAAATGCTGCTGTTATAATAAAAGATGATAAGCAACCAAGAGGAACACGTATCTTCGGACCTGTTGCTAGAGAGCTAAGAGATAAAGAATTTAACAAAATCTTATCATTAGCACCAGAAGTTCTATAAGAGGAGGTGGCTGACTTGAAAATACACGTTAAAAAGAACGACACTGTTATGGTTATATCAGGAAAAGATAAAGGTAAAACAGGAGAAGTTTTAAAAGTATATCCAAAAACTGGTAAAGTACTAGTTCAAGGAGTTAATATAGTGAAGAAGCACCAAAAAGCAAGTAGAACACAAGCTGAAAGTGCTATAATTGAAAGAGAAGCTGCAATAAACAGCTCAAAAGTTATGTTATATTGTACAAAATGCAAAAACACTACTAGAATTAGCAATAAAATCTTAGAAGATGGAGCTAAAGTTAGAGTGTGCAAAAAGTGCGGAGAAACATTCTAATATCTGAAAGGAGGGCATAGATATGACAAGACTTCAAGAAAAGTATGATAAAGAAATAATTCAAGCTATGATGGAAAAATTCAATTATGACAATATAATGGAAGTTCCAAAACTTGAGAAGATAGTAATTAACATGGGAGTTGGAGAAGCAAAAGAAAACCAAAAGGTTTTAGAATCTGCAGTTTCAGACTTAACATTAATAGCTGGTCAAAAGCCAATATTAACAAGAGCTAAAAAATCAGTTGCTAACTTTAAAATAAGAGAAAACATGGCATTAGGATGTAAAGTTACATTAAGAAAAGCAAATATGTACGAATTTGCTGATAAGTTAATGTCAATTGCTTTACCAAGAGTTAGAGACTTTAGAGGAGTTTCAAGCAAGGCATTTGATGGTAGAGGAAACTACTCTCTAGGAATTAAAGAGCAATTAATATTCCCAGAAATTGAGTACGATAAAATCGATAAAGTTAGAGGAATGGATATAATCTTCGTTACTTCAGCTAAGACTGACGAAGAAGCAAGAGAATTATTAAGATTCCTTGGAATGCCGTTTGCTCAATAATAAGGAGGGAAACTTATGGCACGTAAAGCAATTATAGAGAAATGGAATAAAGAACCTAAGTATAAGACTAGAGCTTATACTAGATGCAGAATCTGTGGAAGACCACACTCTGTATTAAAGAAATTTGGTATTTGCCGTATCTGCTTTAGAGAACTTGCATACAAAGGTCAAATCCCTGGTTGTAAAAAAGCAAGTTGGTAATACTGAAGATATAGCGAAAGGAGGCACAATAAATGGTTATGACAGATCCAATAGCAGATTTGCTAACTCGTATTAGAAATGCAAATGCTGTTAAACACGAAGTAGTTGAGGTACCTTCTTCAAATGTAAAGAAGGCCATAGCAAATATATTATTACAAGAAGGATACATCAAAGAAATAGATGAATATAACGATGGTGTAGTTCCAATGTTAAGAATAGCTCTTAAATATGGAGCAAATGGTGAAAAAGTAATCACTGGTCTTAAGAGAATATCAAAGCCAGGATTAAGAGTTTACTGTAAAAAGGATGAAACTCCTAAAGTACTTAATGGTTTAGGAATAGCTGTTATATCAACTTCTAAAGGAATAATAGTTGATAGAGAAGCTAGAAAAAACCAAGTAGGTGGAGAAGTTCTTTGCTACGTTTGGTAGTATAAATTTTAGAGATTAAGTTAGATTTATATAGATATATAAAATACAGGAGGTGCAATTATGTCAAGAGTAGGTAGATTACCAATAGCTATACCTGCTGGAGTAACTGTTACTGTAACACCAGAGAACGTTGTTACAGTAAAGGGTCCAAAAGGTGAGTTAGTTGAAACTATGAACGCTGACATTAATGTAGCGGTTGAAAACAACGAAGTAGTTGTTACTAGACCTAGCGATGTTAAAGAGCACAGAGCTCTTCATGGATTAACTAGAGCTTTAATTAATAACATGGTAGTTGGAGTTGAAAAAGGATTCCAAAAGACATTAATATTAAACGGTGTTGGATACAGAGCTCAAAAGCAAGGAAACAAACTTGTTATGAACTTAGGTTATTCACATCCAGTTGAAATAGAAGCAATCGAAGGTGTAGAATTCGAAATACCAGAAGCTACTAAAGTAGTTGTAAAAGGAATCAACAAACAAAAAGTTGGTGAAGCAGCTGCGAAGATCAGATCATGGAGAAAACCAGAGCCATACAAAGGTAAAGGTATAAGATATGAAAACGAAGTGATCAGACGTAAAGAAGGTAAAACTGGTAAGTAAAAATAGAAAGGAGTGATTTTTATGTTCAAGAAGGTAGACAGAAAATCAAAAAGACTAAGACGTCACCTTAGAGTACGTAAGAAAGTTTTCGGTACTCCTGAAAGACCAAGACTTTCAGTATACAGAAGTGAGAAAAACATATACGCGCAAATTATTGATGATATAAATGCTATAACTTTAGTTTCAGCATCAAGCTTAGAAAAAGATTTCTCTGCTAAAGGTGGAAATAAAGAAGGAGCTAAACTAGTAGGTGAGGCCGTAGCTAAAAAGGCACTAGAAAAAGGATTAACTGAGGTAGTATTCGACAGAGGTGGATACGTATATCACGGTAGAGTTCAAGCATTAGCAGAAGGTGCAAGAGAAGCAGGACTTAAATTCTAATAAAACAAGGAGGGAAATCAATGAGAATCGATCCTAGTACACTAGACCTTAAAGAAAAGGTTGTTAATATAAATAGAGTTACTAAGGTTGTTAAAGGTGGTAGAAACTTCAGATTCGCAGCATTAGTTGTTGTTGGTGACGAAAACGGACACGTTGGAGTTGGAATGGGTAAGTCTATCGAAATACCTGAAGCGATCAAAAAAGGAATAGAAGATGCTAAGAAAAACTTAGTTTCAGTTTCAATAGTTGAGAACACTATTCCTCATCAAATACATGGAGAATTTGGAACAAGTGATGTTCTAATAATGCCAGCTAAAGAAGGTACAGGAGTTATCGCTGGAGGACCAGCGAGAATCGTACTTGAATTAGCAGGAGTTAAAGACGTTAGAGCTAAGTCATTAGGTTCAAATAACCCAAATAACATGGTTAAAGCAACAATCAACGGATTAGCTAACTTAAGAACAGCTGATGAAATAGCTAGATTAAGAGGAAAATCTGTTGAGGAAATATTAGGTTAGGGGGAAATTGCAATGGCTAAATTAAGAATAACATTAGTTAAAAGCTTAATAGGTAGAAAAAAAGAGCATATTGCTACTGCTAATGCCCTAGGACTTAAAAAGATCGGTAAAATAGTAGAGCATGAGGGAACTCCTCAAATAAATGGTATGATCAAAAAGATAAGCTACTTACTTAAAGTAGAAGAAATATAAGAGGAGGTGCACTTAGTATGAAACTTCATGAATTAAAGCCTGCTGCTGGTAGCAGAAAAGCTCCTAAAAGAGTTGGAAGAGGTACTGGTTCGGGATTAGGAAGAAACGCTGGAAAAGGTGAAAAAGGACAAAACGCTAGATCTGGTGGTGGAGTTAGACCTGGATTTGAAGGAGGTCAAATGCCTTTATACAGAAGACTTCCTAAAAGAGGATTCACTAATATCTTTGCTAAGAAGATTGTTAGCATAAACGTTGATAGATTAAATATCTTCGAAAATGGAACAGAAGTTACTCCAGAAGTATTACTTGAAACAAGAGTAATATCAAAAGTTATGGACGGAGTTAAGATTCTTGGTAACGGAAATTTAGAAAAGAGTATAACTCTTGTAGGATGTAATTTCTCAAAAACTGCTAAAGAGAAGATCGAAGCAGCTGGAGGAAAAGTTGAGGTGAAATAATAATGCTATCAACCCTACGTAATGCCTGGAAGGTTCCAGAATTGAGAAAAAGATTTTACTGGACAATATTTTTAGTAGCAATTTTCAGGATAGGAAGTCATATTCCTGTTCCTGGGATTAGCGCTGAGTATTTAAAGCAAATGTCTCAGTCTGGTAGTTTAGTTGGTTTCTATGATTTAATATCAGGAGGAGCCTTTAGTAAATTTAGTATTTTTGCATTAGGAGTAATGCCATACATTAATGCATCTATCATTATGCAGTTGTTAACAATTGCTATACCGTCTCTTGAACAACTTTCAAAAGAAGGTGAAGATGGTAGAAAAAAAATACAGAATATAACGAGATATGCTTCAATAGCTATTTCGATAATACTTGCTATTGGTATGTATTTAACAATATCAAGAGTTCCTGGAGCAACTGCTGGAATTACTTCAGCTCAGATAGGGATAGTAATATTAGCACTTATAGTTGGTTCAACTTTCTGTATGTGGTTAGGTGATCAGATAACTGTTAAAGGATTTGG
>NZ_JBOFRG010000017.1:0-2790 GCF_051650885.1 Clostridium sp. | reverse complement strand
CCAAATTCCTCTTCGCAAGCTGTTACTAATTCGTTTAATTCTAAAACGCTCATTTCTTTTATTGCTTGAATTATATCTTCTCTTGTCATTTTAATTGCACCTCCAAAAATTTTAAAACGGATAACTATTTTATAGTTATATTAATTATTCAGCTGAATCAGCCTCTTTTTTCTCTTTTATTGCATTTAATAAGTAAGCAAGGTTCGATAATGGAGCCTTGATACTTCCAAGAAGTTTTGCAATAAGAACTTCTTTTGATGGTATTGAAGCGATTTTAACGATCATATCTTGATCATAAACAACCTTCTCAACTATACCAGCTTTTAACTCAATCTTTTTGTGAGTTTTAGCGAAATCATTTAAGATTCTCGCTGGTGATGTAGCATCTTCATATCCGAATGCTATTGATACAGGTCCTTCAAGATATTTAACAACATCTCCTAAACCTAACTCTTCAGCAGCTCTTGCTACTAATTTGTTTTTGTATACCTTATATTCTACACCAGCTTCTCTTAAGCTCTTTCTTAATTCAGTATCTTCTTCAACTGTAAGACCTTGATAGTCTGCTAAAACAACACCTTGAGCTTTTTCTAACTTTTCTTTAATCTCAGCAACTTTAGCTGCTTTTAATTCTCTGTTCTTGTTCACTGTGTGTCCACCTCCTCACAGTATTAACTGCTTTTTCGTATTAAAAAAGATCTTCCTTGTAGACGGAGGAAGATCTAGAAAATTCTCTATCACCCTCGGTAGGTTGTATACGTTACGCTTTACGCACCTACTGTCTACGGAATATTTTTAACTTTTCACAACGTATTACATTGTATCACTTAATTTTATATAAGTCAATAACTATTCTGTAACTTTCGCTGGATTTATTTTTGCTCCAGGTCCCATTGTGCTTGAAACACTTACTGATTTAACATATTGCCCTTTAGCTGCAGCTGGTTTAGCTTTAACTATAGCATCTATTAAAGTAGTGTAGTTATCTTTTAATTTATCAGTTCCGAATGATTTCTTACCGATTGGACAGTGAATGATAGCAGTTTTATCAACTCTATATTCAACTTTACCAGCTTTGATATCAGCTATAGCTTTAGCTACATCAAATGTTACTGTTCCTGATTTAGGGTTTGGCATTAATCCTTTAGGTCCTAAAACTCTACCAATTCTACCAACTACACCCATCATATCTGGAGTAGCAACTACTACATCGTAATCGAACCAGTTTTCTGATTGGATCTTTTGAACTAATTCTTCAGCTCCAACGAAATCTGCTCCTGCTTCTTGAGCTTCTTTAGCTTTGTCTCCTTTAGCGAAAACTAAAACTCTAACTGTTTTACCTGTTCCGTGTGGTAAAACTACTGCACCTCTAACTTGTTGGTCCGCATGTCTTGGATCTACCCCAAGTCTTACGTGTAATTCGATTGTTTCATCGAAGTTAGCTTTTGCAGTTTTAACAGCAAGTTCTAACGCTTCTGTTACATTATATAAAGCACTTTTATCAACTAATTTTGCACTTTCAACATATTTCTTTCCCATAATAAGCCTCCTTTGTGGTATTAACGGTTTTTACCTCCCACTATTTTAAATATGAATTACTCTTCGATAGTTACGCCCATACTTCTAGCAGTTCCAGCTATCATTCTCATAGCACTTTCAACGCTAGCAGCATTTAAATCTGGCATTTTTAATTCTGCGATCTTTCTTACTTGATCCTTAGTTAAACTACCAACTTTTGTTCTGTTTGGTACTCCTGATCCGCTTTCAAGTCCTAATTCTTTTTTGATTAGAACTGCAGCTGGAGGAGTCTTTAAGATAAAGCTAAACGATCTATCTTGATATACAGTGATTACTACTGGTATTATTAATCCAGCCTTATCTGCAGTTTTTGCATTGAACTCCTTACAGAATCCCATAATGTTTACACCGTGTTGTCCTAATGCTGGTCCAACTGGTGGTGCTGGAGTTGCCTTTCCTGCAGCAAGTTGAAGTTTGATCATTCCAGTTACTTTCTTAGCCATGTTTTTATTCCTCCTATACTGTGGTAATACGGGCTTTTTGCCCTCCCACTTAATTAAAACATTAGTCTTTTAAGACTAAAATTAAATTAAACTAATTTTTCTACTTGGTTAAAATCTAGTTCAGCAAGTGTTTCCCTACCAAACATATCAACTGAAGCTTTAATTTTAAGCTTCTCAAGATTGATTTCTTGAATAGTTCCAATGAATTCTCTCAGTGGACCTGAGGTAACTCTAATACTTTCACCAATTTCAAGATCTATTTCTTTTGGTAATTCTACCACGCCCATAGATTCAATCTCCATTTCAGTAAGAGGCACTGGTTTAGAACCAGGTCCTACGAATCCTGTTACACCTCTTGTATTTCTAACAACATACCATGATTCGTCTGTCATTAGCATTTTTACAATTACATATCCAGGAAACTTCTTTTTAAAACTTACCTTTGGATTACCATCTTTATCTTTCTTTTCTTCATCGATAACTTCTTCCATTGGAATCTGTATATCTTGTATTAGGTGATGAAGATTTCTATTTTCGATAGTTTTTTCAATGGTAGCTTTAACTTTGTTTTCATATCCAGAATACGTATGTACTACGTACCATCTTGCTATTTCACTCATATTAATCGGCGTTACCACCTAAACCTCCTTTATTTCAGTTTCAAAACTACTTCGAAGAGGTTTTGAAAAATATAATCAAATCCACCTACTAATACAATGTATATAATAGTGAATCCTAGAACAGCAATTAATGCTTTTTTCGTTTCCTC
>NZ_JBOFRG010000016.1:0-11305 GCF_051650885.1 Clostridium sp. | reverse complement strand
TTCCTCCTGATCTTTTATTAAAAGCAACTGCTTTCAACTTTTCTTGCTAATAAAAACATTGTTATATTCATAAATAATGTTCTTTCATTTAAAATTTCTGAATATACATCCTCTATACAAGGCACAACACAATAACTATCTAACTCTATATCTACATCTGGATCTAGAATTATATAGGTGCAAAATGGTATTTTGAAATTTACTGGATGAACAGAGTTACAAGCTATTCCTGCAGTATATATCATAGTTTGACATACATTTCCTTCAACTAATAATTTTTTTCCTGTAAGCTTAACTCCTTCTATATTGGGAATACATGATACTGGTGTATTTATTATACTTGTACTTGTTATTTCTATACTGTTATATATTTTATTTATTACTTCTATATCTGGTTTTCCTACTGGTAATGATAATACTTGTGGAACACTAATTTGTGTCCATGCCTCTTCATTACAAATACATGCAAATTTATCTATTTTACAAAGTCCTATAACTTCATAATTATCTTTTACTGTACACTTACATCTCATAATCTTCTCTACCTCCTAACACATACTTTCACAATTACTAAAGCATTTAACTGGTGTAGCTTTGAAGAATAGTGTTGTGTTTTTAAATATTCTTCTTTCACTTAATGTACATACAAAAATATCCTCAATACATGAAGTTACTACAAATTTATCTGCAATTTTTGTTTCTTCTGGTAATATAATAAAGGCTGATATTGGAATATCAAAATGAGCTGAATGAATAGATTGGCATCCTTCTACACAAGCTGTATAAGTCACTCTTTGTCTTAATATAGCTTCTATTATTAATTTCTTTCCTGTTAATGCTAACCCTTCATAATTTGGAACACAAGTTGATGGTGTATGAACCACCTTTTGACAAATTATATCTACTTTAGATGTTAATGATAAAATTTCATCTATGTCTGGTTTTCCTTCTGGTAAATCTATAATTTCAGGTACAAACATCTCTACCCATAAATTATCTTCTTCTGTCTTTAGTATGTTTTCTACTTTTCTTTCTGAGCAAATCCCTTTTATTATAGGCTCATTTAATCTCATACAAGTATTTACATCTTCAGTATTTTTCTCTAAACAAGTTCCTGATTCTTGTCCACCTAAACAATCAAAGTTTTCTTTTCCTGTTGGTATTGAGTGTAGTACAAATGGAATACATAATGTAATATCTCTATCCGTAAATTCTTTAACTACTATACTTTCTACACATGATACTATATTAAACTTCATATCAAGTGCATCCATATTTAAAGATTTTTCTGGATATTGTGGAAGAACTATATACGTTGAAAATGGTATAGCTCCTTGGAATGTATGCATATTTTGATCTTCTGTTTTGCCTATATACGATACATTTACACAAATCATTCCTTCAATTATAAGTTTTCTTCCTGTTGTAACTCTATTTTGAAGGTTTTTAACTGGAATTAAATTTTCTGTTTCCTCATCAATTATTGCTGGTGTTTTAACAACCTTTTGTCTTATTATTTGTAGTTTTACACTCATAGAATCAATTTCATCTATTGATGGTTTTTCTAGTGGTACCTCTATACCTCCATTTACTACAAGTTCTGTCCAATAATTGTAACATCCAAGGTCACATTTCTTTTGATCATCTATTCCACTAAAGAATATAGATTGATTGTTTGGAATTCTTTTTTGAACTCTCTTATCATTTTGATCACAAGTAAAACTCATTTACGTCCTCCTCATTTAAACGACTGTTATATATTAAATATTCTATTTTTCTTTTTTATTTTTGTTACTTTCATCCTATATATTTTTTTCTTTTATCTTTTTGAACATTTTTCCACACTTTTTAATATAATAGCTACTAGAAGATTTTAAGGAGTGACTTAATATGGAATGCAATCAACATAAATTTAAAGATACCTGTATTTCCTCTGTTTCTTGTTATCAAGATTCTTTCAATATAAACAATTATTGTAATTCACCAATTACTATCCTTTGCCATGAATCAAAAGCTTGTCTACTTTCATATAAGATTTGTAGTTTAGGCTGTGAAAAAGTGCTTTTCATTTATGGCACTATTTTGGTAAAAGTAATTTACACTTATGGTAGTGATGGTAAAAAATATTCTCAAGTTTTTATCAAACCTTTCTCTAAAGAGATACCGCTACACAATTCTATTCAAAAAGTTCTTTCTGTTACTGCAAATATTGTTAACAAATATTCTAAAAGACTTTGTAATGATATTTTACTTGGATTTTATAATATTCAGTTTAACATCAAGGTTAAAGTGCCTTGTGAATCATTCTGTGATACACTAAATGAAAAAAATCTTTCAGATATCTGTAATTCTAACAGTCTAAATCTTTGTGAAGATCCTTGCTCTTCATTTGATAATCCACAAATGCCTTTTCCAATGCAAAATCCTATAGAACAAAAAATATTAAACGATATTCAAAATGATTGTTTTAATTCTATAAACTCAACACCTTATAACACTAGACTTTAATTCTAGTGTTATATCTCTATAATCCCCTTTATTTTCTACTATATAAAAGATTTATAGGTTTAAGCATAGATTTTCGACTTATTTTAGTGATTTTTCGTCAAATTCACCTATTTTTAGAGGTTAACTTCTATTTACTTTTTATATATAATTATGTTGACTTTTAATGAAATACATAGGAGATTTTTATGGACAAAATTTTTAAAAGCAAAGCTTTCTATTTAGATGTATTTTTCATCTTTATTGGATGTCTTATTGCTTCTTTAGGGGTAAATCTATTTCTAACACACGCAAAACTTTTAAGTGGTGGTGCAACTGGGCTCGCACTAATCGTGCAATATGTTGCTAATGTGCCTGCTGGTATTACAGTATTTTTAATTAATGTTCCACTTTTTATTATAAGTTTTAAAAAGCTAAGTTCCTCTTTCACTTTATATTCTGGAATTGGAATGATATCATTATCCTTATCTTTAATAATAACTAAACCACTATCAACACTCATTAGTGTAAATGATGTACTTTTATATTGCTTATATGGTGGTGCATTATGTGGTGCTGGATATGGAATTGTATTTTTAAGAAATGGATCCACTGGTGGAACCGATATTATAACAATGTTAATACGTAAAAAATATTCTAACTTTGGAATTGGTAAACTTGGTTTTATACTTAACTGTATCATAGTAGTAATTGGAGCTCTTATTTTTGGTTTACCAAAAGCTCTATATACTTTACTTTCAATTTTTGTTCAAGGATTAGTACTGGACAAGGTTCTTAAAGGGTTTAATAGTAGAAAGTTAATGCTTATACTAACTTCAAATGAAAAAGATGTTGTAGAATTTGTCCTTAAAGATCTAAATAGAGGAGTTACCTCACTTCCTGCTGAAGGTGAGTATACTCATGAAAAGAAAAAAATGCTTTATTGCATAGTTACAACACGTGAAATGCTTTCACTTAAAAATAAAATCTATTCAATAGACCCAAAAGCATTTATAACTATAATGGAAATATCAGAAGTTCGTGGACAGGGCTTTAGAAATATATAAAATTTAAACCATCAAGTTAAATAGGAAACTATTAGACTTGATGGTTTTTTTATCATATCTTTTCCTTCTACATATACTAACAGTATGTGCGCTTATTTCTATTGAGTTCACTATACTAAATTTTTATAGGAGGTTTTTTTATGCCCATTATAATAAATACTACAAAATCTTCAAACAAGTCTTTTGTTGATTTTGGAGATGTTATAAAATATACTATTACAATTTTAAATTCTGGAGATACTACAATTTCTAATGTTTATCTTATAGATACATTACCTACACAAGTTACCTTTACAACAAATTCTGTATTTATTAATAATGCTCAAGCTTTAGGCTTTAATCCACCAATTCCTATGACGCTACCTAACCTTCTTCCCAATGAGGTTACCACAGTTTCTTTTGAATGCGGTGTTAATACAACATTTCCTGTTCCAAGCAATTTTTCAAATACTAGTAATCTTATATATAGTTATACTACAACTGCTACTACATTTAGACAAAGTGATTTGTCTAATCAATCATCTATTTTTTTAAATAAAGCTATCTTAGGCGTTAATAAGTATACTGATGATTTTTCAGGTCTCAATTATCCTCTTCCTACAACAATTGTTATTGATAATTTTGGTAATACACTCGCTACTAACTTATCCCTTACTGAAATTCTTGACTCAGGAATGAGTATTGATTTATCCTCTTTAAAAGAAGATAATGTCTCAATTTCAGGCGATCCAACTGTTGGTATCTCTTTAGGTAATTTAGCAGTAAATAATACAAAAACTATATTTTATAATTTGCTTGTAACCTCACTTCCAGCTAGTGGTTTCGTTGAAACCTATAATAATTTAGCTTACGCTTATAAGGTTGATCCTTCATCAACGCTTAATTCTACTGCACTAACCGGATCTTATTATGAGCTTACTACAATTTCTTCTGCCTCCTTAACTTCTAATTATTCAGTTAATCCAACCACTGCCTTTATAGGTACTACTGTAACGTATACCTTAAGCTTAAGTAATGTTGGAAACTTGCTTAGTCAACTTACAACTATGACAACAACATTACCTTCAGAAATTTCATTTGTACCTGGAAGTGTCTATATAAACAATATAAATGTACCTTTAGCGAATCCTTCTACTATTTCAATTCCAAATTTAAATCCTAACGATGTAGCTACTGTTTCATTTATAGTACTGGTTAATACACTTCCATCCCCAAATCCACTTTTAACATCTGCAGTAATTAATTATAAATCTGCTATTCCTAATAGTGCTATTTTGAATACTCTAACAACAATTACTAATATCACTTCATTAACTGTAAATTCAAATAGCATCTTATTTAATAAATTTAGCGATAAGTTTTTCTATACTACTAGAGATACTATAACCTATACTCTTGTTATCCAAAATCAAGGGTCAGTTAATTTAATAAATTGTATTTTGTATGATACACTCCCTGTTAATCTACAATTTATTCCTAACTCTGTCCAAATAAATAATATTCCAAGTATAGACAATCCCCTAAGTGGTATTACCCTTAATACTATCTCTTCAAACTCTACTATCACAGTCACATTTAATGCACTAATTCTATCTTAAAGGAGATGATTTCTATGAATTCAGTCCATACTGACATTAGTTCTTTATGCAGAACTGATTTTAATTTTTTTCTTGATTTTAAAAATGTAAATGGCGTTGGGTTTGGCTATAAAGAAACTAATGGACTTTTAACTGATATTCCATGTTTTAAAGTTTTAGTTGAAAAAAAAGAAGATTTATCTAATTTAGAAAAAGATGATATTTTACCTGATACCTATAAAGGCTTTGCTACTGATATTATTGAAGTAGGTATTATAACACCCTACGCTTTTACTACTAAAATTAGACCTGTAGAAGGTGGTACAAGCACCAGTGTTACAAATCAATTTATTGTGGGAACTCTTGGTTGCCGTACTCATGGATTTGTTGGTACTGCTGATGAAGTATATGCTTTATCTAACAATCATGTATTTTCTCTAGAAAATTCTGTTTTATTTAATAAAACTATTATGCAACCTGGACAAGGTGATGGTGGTTCTCCTTCTACAGATGTTATAGGAACTTTTTTTAAATATATTCCATTAAAGTTTAATGGTCAAAATAATTACGTTGATTGTGCACTAACCAAAATTTCTGATCCTTCATCTATAACAGACAAGATTCATACTATTGGCAGTATTGCAAATATTGCACCACCTAAGCTAGGGCTTCAAATTCAGAAGTTTGGTCGAACTACTTCTTATACAACTGGTACCATTACAGCTTTAAATGCTACTGTTAATGTAAATTATACTAATGGTACTGCTAGATTTGTTGGTCAAATTGTAGCATCTCCAATGTCTAATGCAGGTGATTCTGGGAGCTTAATTTTAGATATGAAAAATAGAGCTGTAGGACTTCTATTTGCTGGTAGTGGTTCTGCTACAATAATTAATGATATTACTAGCGTACTTACGCTTTTAGGTATTCGTCTCCCATAAAAAATAAAGGCTTAAATTTGAACTTTAAGCCTTCTTTTTTACTTTATTTTTTCTAAGTATTCTTTTCTTCCTATTTCATATAAATTTCTTCCCACGCTATCTATAATAACAGTAAGTGGCATATCCTTTATTTCTAATCTTCTAATTGCCTCAGCACCTAAATCTTCATACGCAACAATCTCTGCTTTAGTAATGCTTCTTGCAATTAATGCAGCAGCTCCACCTATTGCTCCAAAATAAACCCCTTTGTTTTTTATTATAGAATGGATAACTTCATCATTTCTTTTTCCTTTTCCAATCATTCCTTTTAAACCTATATCTAAAAGTCTTGGAGAATATGCATCCATTCTATAGCTTGTTGTAGGTCCTGCTGAACCTATAGCATATCCTGGCTTCGTTGGTGATGGCCCTACAAAATATATAGTTTCATTTTCAATATTTATAGGTAGCTCTTCTCCTTTATCTAAAAGCTCTACTAATCTTTTATGTGCTGCATCTCTTGCTGTATATATTACTCCACTTAGTAATACTGCATCTCCTGCTTTAAGATTTTTTATTTTTTCTTCAGTTAAAGGTGTTTCTAATCTTATCTCCATCATCTATCCCCTCCTATATAATACATTCTTTATGTCTTGTTGCATGACAACTTATATTAACTGCTACTGGTAATCCTGCAATATGCGTTGGTAAAACCTCTATATTCACACCTAAAGCAGTTGTAAGTCCTCCAAAGCCTTGTGGTCCTATTCCAAGCTTATTTATTTCTTTTAATAATTCTTTTTCCAACTCACTATAGTAGCTTAATTTATTTTCTTCATTAATTGGTCTTAATAAAGCTTTTTTAGCTAAGTAAGCTGCTTTATCAAAAGTTCCACCTATTCCAACTCCAACAACCATAGGTGGACATGGATTAGGTCCTGCCTCTTCTACAGTTTTTAAAATAAAGTTTTTTACTCCCTCAATTCCATCTGAAGGTTTAAGCATCCCTATCTTACTCATATTTTCAGAACCAAAACCTTTTGGCGCAAGGGTTAATTTAACCTTATCTCCTGCAACAATATTATAGTAAATCATCGCTGGTGTATTATCCTTTGTATTTACTCTGTCTATTGGGTCCTTAACTACAGACTTTCTTAAATATCCCTCTTCATATCCTCTTCTTACACCCTCATTTATAGCCTCTTCTAACAAGCCTCCTACAAAGTGAACCTCTTGACCAACTTCTACAAATACACATGCCATTCCCGTATCTTGACATATAGGTACATTTTCCTCTTTAGCTATTTTAGCATTCTCTAGTATATTTTCTAATATTCCTTCACCAATATTGCTTTTCTCTATTTTTTTAAATCCACTAAGTGATTCCTTTATATCTTCGCCTAAATAGTAATTTGCATTAATACACAACTCTTTAATTTTTTCTTGTACTAATTTAACATCAATCTCTCTCATCTACTATCACTCCTTTAATCTTCTATTATTATTTTAGAATATTTTTACAACTATTAAAACCCTTATTACCTATCCCCATTTAAAAAACCTTTAAAAGACTTTATGAATCTTCTAAAGGTTTATCTAACTTAATTACTATTTTTTTCTTTATAATACTTTTCTATCCCATTTGCCGTTGCTTCTGCTAATTTATTCTGATATTCTTCATTTTTTAAATTTTCTTCATCTTCATCATTTGATATAAATCCACACTCTAATATTACATTTGCTCTTTTATTTCCGTCCTTTAATATAAATAGTCCATTTTTTGCATCCTTTGGAATTCTATTATTATCATTTTGTAAGTTTTCCTTTATAGATGCTTGTATGTTTAACGCTAAGTTCTTACTTTCCTTATTACTTGCATGCCATAATTGTGAGCCTTTGCATTTTTTATTACTAAATTTATTTTGATGAATTGATATAAATACATCACACTTAGTTTCTTTTTTCTTCTTACATCTAAGCCATAAATCGTCTCTTTTCTTTTTAGATAAGGCTTCGTCATTCTCTCTAGTTAATTCTACACGATACCCCTTCTCCTCTAGCACTTTTTTTAACTTTAATGAAACTTCTAAATTTAATACTTTTTCAACTGTACCATTTTGAGATGATGCACCACCGTCACCACCTCCATGTCCTGGGTCAATAAGAATAACTCTTTCAAGTCCTTCTTCATTACTATACTCATTTTCCTCAATAGAAAAGGCTGCTAAACTACTCCCTAACGTAAGAAAAATCATTATTATTATTAGACCTTTTATAATCTTTTTCATAGGCACCTCTTCCAACTTACTTACCAATTTTTAAAATAAATAAGCTAAAACAGTCACCTCCTTCCAAATATCATTCTTAACTTAGTATTCCTAATCTTTCATATTTAATGCAAAAAAAATGAAGCTTACGCTTCATTTCTTTAAATTGCATTATTCTCAATAACACTTTCCGCTATATTAGTTGCATGATCTCCGATTCTTTCAAAGTTACTTATTACATCTAGGAATATTGCTCCTGCATATGCATTACACTTTCCTTCATATAATCTCTTTATGTGTTTATCTCTATAAGTCTTTTCTGCTTTATTTATTCTCTCTTCTAATGGTGCTATACTATTAGCTTTTTCTACATCTCTATTTTCATAACTATCGATAGATACCTGAAGTGCCATCTTTGTATAGTTGTATATCTCTACTAAATCTCCAATTGCTTCATCAGAGTATTTAATATCCTCATCCATTTTCTGTGATGCTAGTTCAACAAGATTTTGTGCATGATCTCCAATTCTCTCAATATCATTTACTATGTGGAATGTAGATGCTACTATTCCTTTTTCCTTATCTGATAACTCACATTTTGATAGCTTAACTAAATAACTTGTTATTGATTCTTCTAAGACATTTATTATCTTTTCATTTTCATGAACCTTTTTAATTAATTCCTCATCACCCTTAACAAAGGCATCCATAGAAATTTCTAAGTTGTGTTTAGCTTTATTAGCCATTCTTATAGTTTCTTTTATAACTTGTCCAGCCGCTATAACTGGTGTTTCTAATAATCTATCATCAATATACTTTGGCCCTACCTTTTCGATTTCATCATCTCCAGGTACTAACCTATTAACTGCAACTATTAACCAGCCTCTAAGAGGTAACATTACAAGAGTATTAATTATATTAAATACTGTATGTGAGTTTGCAATTTGTCTCTCAACATCTCCAGGACTCATTCTTGTAACTAATGTCCCAAGCATTCCTAAGAAAGGTAAGAAAATTACTGTTCCACCTACATTGAATATTAAGTGTAGTAATGCAGCTTTGTGAGCTGTTCTATTTGTTCCAACTGTTGCTATCATAGCTGTAATACATGTACCGATGTTACATCCAAATAAGATTGGAAGTGCCATTCTTATATCTAACACCCCTGAACCTGCAAGTGCTATAAGTATTCCTGTAGTTGCTGATGAACTTTGAAGTATTGCTGTTATTGCTGCTCCTGCAATAATTCCTATCCACCAATGTTGTGATACTTGTGCTAAAATTTGTGCAAATATTGGTGATGCTGCAAGTGGTTTTACTGCATCACTCATGATACCCATTCCCATGAATAGAATACCAAATCCAAGTACTATGTTTCCAATTTCTTTTCTTTTCTTTGCTTTTGCAACCATTATTATTACAGTTCCTGCAAAAACAAATAAAGGTGCAATATCATCTAATTTAAATGCTACTAATTGAGCCGTTATTGTTGTCCCAATATTAGCTCCCATTATAATTCCAACTGCTTGTGATAAGTTCATTAAACCAGCGTTAACAAAACCAACTACCATTACTGTAGTTGCACTACTACTTTGAACAACTGCTGTTACTGCTGCACCAACACAAACTGCAACTAATGGGTTTGAAGTTACTTTTTCAAGTATCTTTTTTAATCCTTCCCCAGCTGCGTTTTCTAATCCATCTCCCATTAATTTCATTCCATAGATGAATAGTCCTAATCCACCCATTAAAGTTATTATTGTCATGATTGTAGAATTCAAAATAACGTCCCCCGTCCATTTTATTTATTTTATATTAAAAACATTTACTTTCTGTTAACTTTTCAACATCTTTAGTGTACATCATTTCTTCTATTTTGTTAATAAATATAAAACATTTTTAACCTACTTTTAACATAACAATCCTTTTAATTCCATTTATTACTTTATTTATAGAAGAATAGTTTGTTTTTCCTAGAAATTCATCTTTAATTTAGCCATATTTTTTCTTAATTTTAGCACAAAAAAAGAGCAGAATAAATTCTGCTCTCCATATAAGCTTCCAAACAAATTATCTTTTTGAGAATTGTGGAGCTCTTCTTGCTTTTTTAAGACCGTATTTCTTTCTTTCAACCATTCTTGGGTCTCTAGTTAAGAATCCAGCTTTCTTTAATTCTGACTTTAAAGCTTCGTCTGATTTAACTAATGCTCTAGCAACACCATGTCTGATAGCTCCAGCTTGACCTGTGAATCCACCACCGTGAACGTTAACTAATACGTCAAATTTTTCTTTAGTTCCAGTTAAAACTAAAGGTTGGTTTAAGATAACTCTTAAAGTTTCTAATCCAAAATAGTTTTCGCTGTCTCTGTTATTTATAACTACTTTACCATTTCCTGGTACTAGTCTTACTCTTGCAACTGATTTTTTTCTTCTACCAGTTCCCATATATTGAACTTTTGCCATTTTTATTCCTCCTCCCGAGCGTCTATATAATTAGTACTTTAATTCAAGTACTTCAGGTTTTTGAGCTGCGTGTCCGTGCTCTTCCCCTCTATATACATTTAATTTCTTTAACATTTTTCTTCCTAAAACTCCGCTTGGAAGCATTCTTCTTACAGCTTCTTCGAAAGCGAACTCAGGTTTCTTTTCTAAAACTTCTCTGTATGGAGTTTCTTTTAATCCACCAGCATATAAGCTGTGTTTTCTTAACATTTTTTGATCTAACTTCTTACCAGTTAAAACAACTTTCTCTGCATTGATAACTATTACGAAATCTCCACAGTCAACATTTGGTGTAAATGTTGGTTTATGTTTTCCTCTTAGTATTGATGCAACTTGGCTAGCAACTCTACCTAATGGTTTACCAGCAGCGTCAACAACATACCAATTTCTTTGAACGTCTTGTGCTTTTGCAATGTATGATTTCATCTTAAATTTCCCTCCCTGAACTTACATTGTGTGCTTTACTTTTTAAAAGTTCCGCATTTATG
>NZ_JBOFRG010000015.1:0-3017 GCF_051650885.1 Clostridium sp. | reverse complement strand
AAGGCTTTAGGGGTTAAAAGCAATTAACTCCGAGTCTGCACCTATCACTAGATACAGAGGGCTTTCTGTTTTAAATCTATACTTCTATACGTATTTGTATAGTTTTGTTTAAATTTGTTGTAACAGTTTAGTTACCCATCATAATTGCAAAGAATGCTATTATAAATACAGGATTTTTTATAAGTTCCTTAATTTTTATAATCTTTGATGCCTCTACTTTTCTAGTTAAAGGTACTTTCATAAATATAAAAATATTTACAAATGGAACAATTGCCCATATTAAAACAATAGTGCTCCAACTTCCTTTTCCAAATATAAATAGAAAAATAGTTGTAATTAATATTACTGCAACTTGTCCCCATGCATAAAAGGAATGTAATAAACTCATAGCACTTGCACTATCTTCTGATGGAATTGCATCTATAATTGGACTTAATATAATTTCTAAAAGTCCACCTGCACCTGAAAAAATCATAGTTGCTATTAAAAACCCAACCATTTCATTTCCCTTAAAAATTACAGGTGTCATGCTAAATAAAACAAATCCTACTACACAAAATATATGTGCTACAATTGCAAAAGGTCTGAATCCATACTTATCAACTGGCTTACTAAAAGCTATATCAAATATAAATTGTGTAACAAAGTTAACTACAATAAGAATTCCTATTTGCCCATATGAAAGATTAAACTCCTCCATTAATGGAATAAACAATAACGGCGTTAAATTAACTACAATTGCTTGAATAAAATATCCTATATAACAAGCATATATTGTAGATTTATACGACACCTTCTCAGTCTTTTTTTTACATAAATTATTCCCCATTTTTATCTCCTCTTCCCTCTTATACTTTCTCATCCTCAATTATACCTTTTCATTTTTCTTGTACAAGTAGGCACTTTTTCTTTCTCTAGTTCCCTTTTTGTAACCAATATACTAAAAAAACTCCACTACATATCTTTTATATGTAATGGAGTTTCCTTATAAATTCTATATTATTCCCATTTTTCCATAATCTTTTATAGTTTTTACTATGTAACTTAAAGTATAGAAATCTTTATCCATTCTATCTTTCATAAGCTTTAATCCACTTATTAGAACTTTCTCTGTAAAGTTATCTAATAGTATCATTACACTTATAGGGTTTATAGAACCTGTTTTTGTATCTAATGCTCTTGATTTTTTAATATGGTCATTTTCCATTGCACTTAAAATGGCTTTTTCTAAATCTTCACTTATAGAAAGCTCTGGCATTTCTTCAAAAATCTTAATATCTTCAGGTAACTTCATATTTTTAGCTACAGTTACATCTGTATCTACAAATATTACATTTTTAAAAGTTGCATCTTGAAAATCAGCTCCATCTAAGTTAACCCCTTCAAAAATAGCATTTTCAAAAGTACTTTTCTTAAATTTACTCTTTTTAAGGTTACTTCCTATAAATTCTGTAGAGTTAAAGTTACAATCAAAGAAATCGCACCCTTTAAAATGTGCCCCTCTCATAGTTGCAAAGCTAAAATTTGAACCTGAAAATTCTACATTATAACAATTGCTACGTCTTAAATCTCTATACATAAAATTTTTATTAGTCTTTTGGTCATTATTTAATTTTAAATTATCTAATTTTTTTCCTTTCATGCCTGTTCCTCCTCTTAATGTTAATCGCCTTATTGTACCACAATAATAAGAAAGAGAGAATAAAAATCCCCTCTTTCCCAATCTTAATAATTAAAGCTAAAACTTTCACTTATATATTTTGCAGTTCCCTTAAACCACATTGGAACATAAACCTTTAATATCTTATGAAGATAATATCCCATTAAAGTTCCAACTATTGTGAACATTACTTGTACTGGAAGAATGTTTGGAACTATTATAGCTACATCTTCTAACATTATTTGGCATACTAAAAATACTGGAAGTAATAAAAGTATTAAATCAACTAAGCAAAATGCTAAAACAACTATTGTACCTGCAAGTGCTAAAGGCACCCCCACTATCATATTAAAAAATTTCATTACTCCATATCCCATAACTTTTGCTACCTTCTCCATTATATCCTCTCTCCTTCTAAACTCATTTCTTCTATTATTTTTCTATCTTCTATTTTTTCAAACACACCTTTTGCCATAATTCCTATAATTCCACTAACTATAGCTGCTCCTAAAACAATAATTCCCACATTATTGTTTAAAACTTCAAATAAATATCCATATAAGATTTGTCCTATTGGTTGTGCACACATTGCAAGACTTAAACAAAATGATATAACCTTTCCAATTAAATGTCCTGGTGTTTCTCCTTGTATAAAACTTAACATTTGAATACTAAACATAGTTCCAACCGCCATAATCATAAAGCAACAAGCTGTAGTAACTATATAAATTAATTTGTTTGAACCTCCTCCCATTAAAATTATTCCCATAGGAATTAATGCAACTGAATCTAACATTAATAATTTATATGAACCTTTTATATTAAGTTTTTTCCCTAAAACCCCTGTTAATATTCCACCAACAAGACCTCCTAATGCAAGTACTCCTTGTGTAATTCCGTATGCACTACTAGACATTTCTAAATTAACTCTTATAATAACTGGAATTCCCACAATTATCATTGAAGTTAAGAAAAGATTGAATAATGATATTATAATAATTGACTTTAATAATACTGGCTTTTCTTTAGTTATAAAGCTTACACTTTCTCTTATGTCATTCTTTACAATATTTAAAGCTTTATCTTCACTTTTACTTTTTACATATGGTATCTTCATAATCATTTCCATAATTACAGCTCCAATAAAACAAACTATACTGCAAACTAGAATTGGCATTAAACCATAACTTCCATATAATAGCCCTCCTATAATTGGTCCTATTAAATTTGAAAGTGCACTAACTTGATTTACTATTGCATTTCCTTTTAATAAATCTTCCTTTTCTAATAAAAATGGTAAGCTTGCTTGAACTGATGGCTGATATGCACCTTGTATTCCATATAAAATCATTAAAGT
>NZ_JBOFRG010000014.1:0-1780 GCF_051650885.1 Clostridium sp. | reverse complement strand
TCTTTCATGTAGGAATACACCTGAAGTCACGTCACTCTGACGACTCCTATTAGCGCCCTTTTGACTGGTGCCGATGGCGGTCATGGCATCGGCAACTATCTTTACAGTGATTCATTGCTGCTAAACATTGGCTGGTTCTAGCTGCTCGGCTGTGAGGACTTGCCGCTTCTCTTTGTTTGATATCATTGTAAAGTGAATATCTTCAGGTTTTGGACTTTGCATTACTGTAGCCTCACATGCTAACAGCAGCACGAAGCAAGTTAAGGCCGAGCTGTTAACTCTGTAAGGACAACCACAGGCGGAGCGACCAGCTTCCTCCGACCTCTACAGGCGGACACTGCACAGCAAAAGATGCTTCCACAGCAGAACCACAATTCTTCCCAGCTTGGCTCTTCTACAACACACTGACCGCCAGCTAACCACCTCTCTTTCCCTATAACAGATGGGTAACTAAACAAGTCAGCTCGTAGGTCCGCTTTCATGTACAGTTAGTAATACAGCAATATTGCATGTATGAGGCCCTGCTATGAAGCCACAGCATCTCCATTATGTTTTAATGTTGACCATTGGTGTGCAGGACACACCAAAGCAGAGTCATCGGAAAACTTCTGAAGGTGGCAGGACTGTGTGTGGTAGCTGAAGTCTGTGGTGTAGATGGTGAAGAGGAACTTTTCCTTGGCCTCCCTGATCTTCCTCTTGGCATTCCGGATGTCTTTGATGTCCTTTGTTACCCACGGTTTGTTATTTGGATATTGCATGTATGAGGCTCTGCTTTTAAGCCACCAAACTGTAGTGACATGTCACATGTAATCAAGCTCCTTCAATCCCCAGCCCTGAGACATACACCAACATGACAGCCCTTGTACCGTCATTGACTTATCAAAAAAGATTCAACAGGTGGAATTTGCATGTCTTTTACAGCGATGGTGGTATAGTGGTGAGCATAGCTGCCTTCCAAGCAGTTGACCCGGGTTCGATTCCTGGCCATCGCAGATGTTTCCTTCTGCGGCGATGTATATGTGCTGTTCCTCTTTCACGTCAGAATACAGCTTGACACACGATCCTAATATGCGTCATGATGAGCTCCATTTTGACTGGTGGCGGTCATGGGATTGACAACTATCTTTCTAGTAATTCATCGCTGAAGTCATTTATTGGAATTGGATTTGGAAAAAAAAACCTTTGCGTGTATAATTATGCTGCCTTTCCAGTTTATCAGAATCAGAAATACTTTATTGACCCCCGAGGGGAAACTCTTTCGTTACAGCTGCTCACTATCACGTCAGTGCACACAGCAATAGAAGTACTTAGCAAATCAAAATATAATACACTGTAATACAGCTAAGTTAAATGAAGTACAAAGTGGATATAAGTATAAAAGCGAAAATAAGTGTAAGAGTTTTATCAGCCGATGGACTAGAAATCCATTGGGGTCTCCCCGCGCAGGTTCGAATCCTGCCAGCAACGTGGTGACATTTTCACTGGTGTAAACCACGCTTCTGTAATGAGTGTACCCATGTAGCCTGATAAGGCAACTCCACGTTGGAAACCTGAGCTCTTCACCCTGTAATCTGCACGCAGCACAACCGAGGTCTTTAATCGTACTGCAACTACCTGCTAGATCTCTGCAAGTACAGGTCTTCTTTCATGTAGGAATACACCTGAAGTCACGTCACTCTGACGACTCCTATTAGCGCCCTTTTGACTGGTGCCGATGGCGGTCATGGCATCGGCAACTATCTTTACAGTGATTCATTGCTGCTAAACATTGGCTGGTTCT
>NZ_JBOFRG010000013.1:0-7113 GCF_051650885.1 Clostridium sp. | reverse complement strand
AGACTCGGTGAAACAGGAAGATATAATACGAAAAGCTTTGGAGAAAAACTAAAGCATAAGTTGTATCACAGTATAAATGTCTACATTTAGATAGAAATGTATGTATTTTTCGTATCGGTTTTAAGATTTCTTTTTGGCAAGAAAAGTGTTTTAAAAATAAGAAAAGGATATTTAGTGCCAGAAACTAAGGTTATGCTTGGTGTTTTAGCGCTTGGAATTGCACCTTTTATTATGCAAGCTACAGAAAGTCTTGTAATTATAACTATGAACAATCAACTTTTAAAGTATGGTGGCAATTTAGCTGTTGGTGCTATGACTATAATGAGTAGTATTATGCAAATAATTATTTTACCTATTATGGGATTGTCACAAGGTGCACAACCTATAATTAGTTATAATTATGGAGCTAAAAATATAGACAGAGTTAAAAAGTGCTTTAAGCTTTTATTATTTTCAAGTGTAGCTTATACAACTTTAATGTGGGCTTTAACTATGGCAATGCCAGAAGTTTTTGTTAAAATGTTTAACAACAATCCAGAACTTCTAGAAATGACATCTTGGTCTATGAAAATATTCTTCTTTGGAATATTTATATTTGGAGCACAAATGGCGTGTCAACAAACTTTCTTAGCACTTGGACAAGCAAAGATTTCTTTAATTTTAGCACTTTTAAGAAAAATGGTTTTATTAGTGCCTCTTGCATTAATCTTACCAAACTTTTTTGAAAACAAGCTTATGGGAGTGCTTTCAGCAGAACCATTTTCTGATGTGATTGCAGCTCTTACGACTATAGTATGTTTTACAGTATTCTATAAAAAAACATTAAGTAAAATAGGTGAAGTAGAAGAAAATAAGGTTGAAGAAGCAGTAGGAAAATAAAATTTAAAAATATTTTCAATATACACAAAATTAAAAAAATTTAAACTCCTTGAAAATTGTCTAATGAAGGCATTTTTAAGGAGTTTTTTTGGAATAATAATAAAGAGTTATTAGAAAAATATAATGAAATTTTTCTAATAATGGAATTTACAAAAATAATGGATTGTGCAATAATAGAATTTATTAAAAAATAAAGGAAAATTGTAGAGGTGTAATATGAAAATTGGATTTGACCATAAGAAGTATTTAGAAGAACAATCAAAATACATTTTAGAAAGAGTTAATAATTATGATAAGCTTTATTTAGAGTTTGGAGGAAAATTACTTTTTGATTTACATGCTAAAAGAGTTTTACCAGGTTTTGATGAAAATGCAAAAATAAAATTATTACATAAGTTAAAAGAAAAGGTTGAAATAATTATTTGTGTATATGCAGGAGACATTGAAAGAAATAAAATCAGAGGTGACTTTGGTATAACTTATGATGTTGATGTTTTAAGACTTATAGATGATTTAAGAAGCTATGACCTTGATGTAAACTCAGTTGTAATAACAAGATATAGTGGTCAACCAGCTGCAAGTATATTTATAAACAAGCTTGAGAGAAGAGGAATAAAGGTTTATAAGCATAGTGCAACTAAAGGATACCCAACAGATGTAGATACTATTGTAAGTGATGAAGGATATGGACAAAACCCATATATAGAAACATCTAAGCCAATAGTAGTAGTTACAGCACCAGGACCTGGAAGTGGAAAGCTTGCAACTTGTTTAAGCCAACTTTATCATGAGTACAAACATGGAAATGTAGCAGGATATTCAAAATTTGAAACATTCCCAGTATGGAATGTTCCATTAAAACACCCATTAAATATAGCATATGAAGCAGCAACAGTTGATTTAAAAGACGTGAATATGATAGATTCATTCCATTTTGATTACTATAATAAAGTTTCTGTAAACTATAATAGAGATATTGAAAGTTTTCCAGTTTTAAGAAGAATAATTGAAAAAATTAGAGGAGCTGAATCTGAATTTAAATCTCCAACAGATATGGGAGTTAACAGAGTAGGATTTGGAATTGTTGATGATGAAGCTGTTAAAGAAGCATCAAGACAAGAAATTATAAGAAGATACTTTAAAACTGCATGTGAATATAAAAAAGGTTATGTTGATAAAGAAACCTTTGAAAGATCAGCTTTAATAATGGAAGAGTTATCATTAAAAGAAACTGATAGAATAGTTGTTGACTATGCAAGAAATAAGGCTAAAGAAATAAAAGAAGCTAAAGATATAAACAATGAAACAATTCAAGCAATAGCGCTTCAAACAGATGATGGTGAAATATTCACAGGAAGAGCTACTGATATTATGGATGCAGGTTCAGCAGTTGTATTAAATGCAATAAAGCATTATGCAAATATTGATGATACTATCCATTTAATATCACCAGTTGTATTAGAACCTATAATGAAATTAAAGAAAGAAAGCTTAGGGTCTAAAAATCCAGCACTTAGCGTTGAAGAAGTTTTAACAGCACTTAGTATATGTGCAGCTACAAACCCAATGGCACAAGTAGCACTTGAAAACCTTCAAAAGTTAAGAGAATCAAAAGCACATTCAACTACAATAATAAGCAATAATGATGAGCAAACATTTAGAAAACTTGGAATAGATATTACATGTGATGCTCAGTATCCAACAGAAAATTTATACTACTAATTGTATCTAAAGAGTGAAATTGTTAAAAAATTTCACTCTTTTTCTATAAACAAAAAATGAATTGGATTAATAAAATGTAAATATTAAAAACAATAGATAAATTATGTTAGTAATCTATTCAAATAAGAATAGATTGCATTTATACTGAGAAATGTAAAGAGACAAAACATATTTAAATTTAAGGAGATGGAATAATTATATGTTTAATTTTAATCCAAAAGAAGATAAATTCTTCGTTATGTTCATAGAAGAGGCTAAAAATATTCATGAAGCAGCCATTCTGTTAAAAAAAGGATTTGAAAATCTTGATAAAAAGGAAGATATAAATAAAGAAATTGGAGAATTAGAACACAAGGGTGATGTAATGGTTCACGATAACTTAATTGAGTTAAATGAAGCATTTATAACACCAATAGATAGAGAAGATATATTTAGAATTACAAAAAAAATGGACAACATATTAGATGATATAGATTCAGCAGCAAATAGACTTATAATGTATAACGTTACAAGCGTGTCAGAGGCGTCGCTTGAAATGTGTGACATGATTATAAATATAACAGCTGAACTTTTAAACTTAATGGAAGAGCTTAAGAAAATCGGTAAGAAAAATGATATGGTTGAAAAAATAAAACGTATTAATGAAATTGAGCATATTGGGGACAGGCTATATAGAAAAACTATAACTGAACTTTTCAAAGGAACAGATGCCATTGAAATAGTTAAGTGGAAAGACATATACTTAATGCTTGAAAACACTTTAGATAACTGTGAGCAAATTGCTGCTATTGTAGAAGGAGTTGTAATGAAACATGCATAGTGCACTTATAATAACAGGGTTAATCGTAGCACTAGCTTTAATATTTGACCTTATAAATGGATTTCATGATACAGCAACAGCAGTTGCAACTACTATATCAACAAGAGCGTTAAGACCAAGAACAGCTATACTTCTTTGTGCATTTTTTAACTTTGTTGGTGCATTTATGGGAACTGCAGTAGCTAAAACTGTTGGAGATGACATTATAAATCATCAGTTTTTACCACAATGGTGTTTAGTTGGTGTATTAATAGCATGTATAGTATGGAACTTGATAACATGGTATTTTGGAATTCCAAGTAGTTCATCACATGCATTAATAGGTTCTTTAATTGGAGCTGGTATTGCATTTAATGGAAGTATAGATAAGATACAATGGGGAAATGTTTTTAACCATGTAGTAGTATGGTTAATTTTAGGACCAGCTATTGGATTTATATTAGGATACATAATTATGATTGCATTGAATTGGGCATTTAGAAATTCAAATGTAAGAAAATCAAATAAATTATTTTTAAGACTTGAAGTTTTAGGGACAGCCTTTATGGCATTAAACCATGGAGCAAATGATGCTCAAAAATCAATGGGGATTATAACAATGGCACTTTTAAGTGGAGGAGTTATAAGCACATTTGAAGTACCAGTATGGGTAATTGCAAGTTGTGCTCTTGCTATGGCAATTGGAACATCTATAGGTGGAAAGAAGATAATAAAAACTATGGGTGATAAAATGACTAAGCTTAATCCAGTTGGTGGATTTGCATCTCAAATAGGGGCAGCAGTATCAATCTTAGGAGCTACTCTTTTTGATGCGCCTGTAAGTACAACTCAAGTTATGACAACTACTATTATGGGAGTTGGAGCTTCTCAAAATGTTAAATCAGTAAAATGGGGAGTTGCAAAAAACATATTATGGGCTTGGGTATTAACAATACCATTAAGTGCTTTAATATCAGGAGCTTTAATACTTGTAGTTAAAGTTTTCATTTAAAAATATTAAAAAAATGAACTGTTTTAATAGAAATATTTTAAATAGTTCTATTTTTTTACACTAAAAATTTCAAAAATATTAAAAATAATAATAAAATGTGGATTTTAAGTGAAAAAAAATATACAATAGAAAGTGACATTTTAAAACATAGGATATGAAAAAGGGAGATAGCGTATGTATATAATTAATTTTATAAGAGGCTTTTGTATGGCACTAGCGGATAGTGTGCCAGGAGTTTCAGGGGGAACAATTGCATTTGTTTTAGGATTTTATGATAAGTTTATAAATTCTTTAAATAATGTAGTTGCAGGAAGCAGGGAAGAAAGAAAAGAAGCTATAAAGTTTTTAATTAAGCTTGGAATAGGATGGATAACAGGGTTTATTCTTTCAGTTCTTTTTATAACTTCAATTTTTAACAATCATATATATGAAATAAGTTCATTATTTATTGGATTTATAGTAGTTGCAATTCCAATAATCTTTAAAGAAGAAAAGGAATGTTTAATAGGACACTACAAAAACTTAATCTTCTTAGTAATTGGTATTTTAGTAGTGTTTGGAATAACATACTTTAACCCAGTATCAGGTGAAGGTGGAATGAACGTCTCTATGTCAGGACTTAATATAGGACTTTGCATTTACATTTTTGTAGCTGCAATGGTTGCAATCTCAGCTATGGTACTTCCAGGTATATCAGGTTCAACAATACTTTTAATATTTGGACTTTATGCACCAATTCTTGGAGCAATTAAAGGAGTATTAAAAATGCAATTTGAATATATTCCAGTAGTTATGATATTTGGAGTTGGAGTATTAACAGGAATCGCTGTAACTATAAGAGGAGTAAAATATCTTCTTGCAAATTATAGATCAGCTACAACATACTGTATTTTAGGACTTATGATAGGTTCAATTTATGCAGTAATAATGGGACCAACTTCATTAGAAGTTCCAAGTGCTGCTATGACATTTAGCACATTTAGCCCAATTTACTTTATAATTGGTGGAGGACTTATTATTCTTTTAGAAAGAATGAAGGTTGTACTTGAAAAAAGAAGCTCAAAATAAAAATAAGGCATCTTAAAGAAATTTTCTTTAAGGTGCCTTTTATTTAGAAAATAATTTTATTTCTACCAGAATTTTTTGCTATATAAAGGTTCGTATCAGCCTGTTCTAAAAGCTTTTCTAAAGTGGAGTCATTGTAAGTTGAAAAAGCTACACCCATGCTACAAGAAATAGAAATTTCCTTATCATCTATTAAAAAGGGAATTGTATTTAAATTTTCCTTTAGCATAGAAGTAAGCTTTTTAGTAGTTTCTAAAGTTTCATTATCTAAAATAACTAGAAATTCTTCTCCACCATATCTATATAAATAATCTTTAGGTTTTAAAAAACTCATAATTCTAGAAGAGAATTCTTTTAAAACAGAGTCGCCAACTAAATGCCCAAAGGTATCATTTATATTTTTAAAAAAATCTAAATCAAGCATAATTAAAGATACAGTATCATTAGATTTTATAGAGAATTTACTATTAGAATTAGTAAATAAAAAATTTCTGTTATAAGCTTTAGTTAAAGGGTCTATATTGATTTTATCATTTAAATTAACATAAAAATCATGAATAGCCTCACCTTTTGTTGAATTTACTAAAATTAAATTTTCAGTAACATTTGAAAAAAACTCAACAATAAAGGTTTCTTTGTTTAGCTTAAGAGGTGTAACAGTCATAAGGAAAGCTTTTTCATTATGAAATGTTAGTTTTCTAAATGTTTTATTAGTTTCTAAAGCTTTTAAGGCTAAACAATCAGAACAAAAGGGATTATCTAAACAGTGAAAATTATTAAGTTGTAAATGGGTAGTTTCTAAGGTAGAAAGATTCTTAGAATCTAAAATCCTGATGGAATCATAAAAATCACTAAATAAGCTTAATTTGTCCTCGATAATATTTAAAATTTTCAAGGGGTAACACATCCTTTTAAAAAGAAATTTATTTTAATTAAAATATCACAAGAAATATTATAACCTATAATTAGGAAAATAGAATAGCTTTTACACAAAAATGAAACTAAAATAAGGGTAAAGTGCGATAGAATAAATCTTTATATTGTTTAATAGATAAAGAAGTAGACAAGAATTTTAGGAAGAATTATAATAATATGTAGAAATTAAAGTTAAGGAGCTTATACATGATAATTGAATTAAAGGATAAAAAAATAGATGAATCTTTAAACCACTTAGGAAAAGCATTAGAAATTGTGGGAGTAGAGTTTAAAGAGGATGATAAGGAAGAAGTAGTAAGAAATATAATAAGAAATCTTTTTGAAAATGGAAAAGCAACTATTGAGGCTTCAGGAAGAGAATATTCAATAGAAGAGTTATTTTTAACGAAAACAGATTTTGAAAAATACTATTTAAAAAATAAATTAAAAGTAGTAAAAAGAATAGTAGAAAAAGTTAAAAAATATAATACTGAACTTGAAGGTAAAATAAGAAAATTCAAGAAAGATAACTCCTCTGAAACATTAAGAGAGATTAATACGGAAATAGAAAAGAGATACAAGTGGGTAACTAAACTGTTACAACAAATTTAAATAAAACTATACAAATATGTATAGAAATATAGATTTAAAAACAGAAAGCCCTCTGTATCTAGCGATAGGTGCAGACTCGGAGTTAATTGCTTTTAACCCCTAAAGCCTT
>NZ_JBOFRG010000012.1:0-8066 GCF_051650885.1 Clostridium sp. | reverse complement strand
GAAATGAATAAGAAGTTATATGTGTGGATAGAGATAGGGCTTCAAACAGTTTCTGATAAAACAGGAAGAAAAATAAACAGAGGATATGATACAGTTGTTTATAGTGATGCAATTGAGAGAGTAAAGAAAAGAAATATTGATTTTGTAACACACTGTATATTTGGACTTCCAGGTGAAACACAAGAAGATATGATTAAAACAGTAGAATTTGTAGCACATACAGGTTCAACAGGAGTTAAGTTTCATTTACTTCACTTAATGGAAGGCACACCTCTTGTAAGCCTTTATGAAAAGGGTGGATTAAAGCTTATGGAACAAGATGAGTATATAGATACACTTTGCAAGGCTGTTACAATGATACCACAAGAGATGGTTATTCATAGATTAACAGGTGATGCACCAAGAGACCTTTTAATAGGACCTATGTGGAGTCTTAAAAAATGGGAAGTTTTAAATGCGATTGATAAGGCATTTGTAGATAATGATATATATCAAGGTAAAAATTTTAAATAATTAGAGAAAATAAGCGGTTTAACTAAGGCAAGGTTAGATTGCTTATTTTATAATGTTATTAGGACAAGATTAAAAAGGTGGGATAAAAATGAAGGTAGATATAATAATAACTCCAGAATATATAAACGAAGAGTATATAAAGGGGAAAAATATAGTTGTTATAGATATGCTTAGAGCAACATCAGTAATGACAACAGCTTTTAAAAATGGTTGCAAAGAAGTGATTCCTTTTTTAACTGTAGAAGAGGTTTTTGAAGAGGCAAATAAAATAGGTAGAGAAAACTGCATATTAGGTGGAGAAAGAAATGCTAAAAAAATAGATGGATTTGATTTAAGTAATTCACCACTTGAATATACTGAGGAAATGGTTTTAGGTAAAACTATATTAATGACAACAACAAATGGTACAAAGGCTTTAACTAAAGCAAGAAGTGGAAAAAGAGTTTATATAGCATCTGTTTTAAATGGAAAGAAAATTGCAGAAAGATTAGCTAAGTTAAATGAAGACGTAATAATAGTAAATGCAGGAACAGATGGGGAGTTTACTATGGATGATTTTATTTGTGGTGGATACATTATAAGTGAAATTGAAAAAGTAACTGAGAAATTAGAACTTACTGATATAAGTAAAACTGCCAAGTATATCTATGAAAAAAATGAAAATATAGAAAGCTTTATAACTATGGCAAAGCATTATGGAAGAATGAAAGAATTAAATTTATTTAAAGATATAGAGTATTGTATAGAAAAAGAAGATTTAAATATAATTCCTATATATAAAGATGGAAAAATAAAAATTGAAGAATAAAAAAAGGCTATGCATGTAGTAGAATGCATAGCCTTTTTAGCAAATTAGTGATTAAATTTTGATTATTGTTATTAATGTTTAGGATAAATAAATTTTATATATTTTTAGACTTGTCTATATTACCAAGTTTGTTTCCATACTGAGAAGTATGCTTGTGGGTGTAAACAAGCTGGACATTTCTCAGGTGCAACTGGTCCTTCGTAGATGAATCCACAGTTTTCACATTTCCATAATGTATCTTCTTCTTCTCTTTTGAAAACTCTATCTTTTTCTATATTTTCTGCTAGTTGTTTAAATCTAGTTTCATGAGCAATTTCTGCCTTAGCTATCATTCTGAAACATGCTGCAACTTCTGGGAATCCTTCTTCATCAGCAATTCTAGCAAATTCAGGATATAGTATAGCTTCTTCTTCGTGCTCACCATTAGCAGCAAAGATTAAGTTTGTTTTTGTATCTTCAGGAACTTCTACTGGATATGAAGCAGTGATTTCTACAGCTTCACCATTTAAGTCATTCTTTAAAAATTTATAGAATCTTTTAGCATGCTCTTTTTCATTTTCAGCAGTTTCCATAAAGATATTAGATATTTGAACATATCCTTCTTTTTTAGCAACACTTGAGAAATAAGTGTATCTAGTTCTTGCTTGGCATTCACCAGCAAATGCTTTCATTAAATTTTCAGCAGTTTTTGTACCTTTTAAATTTTTCATAATAAAATCCTCCCTCTAAATCCAAATAATAACTTTATTATTTAATAATTATTATCTGTTGTCTATGAGTTAATAATACTACTAAGTAAAAAGAAAATCAATGAACAAAATGTAAAAGATATTTTATAATAATAATTATTCATTAATACCTTTACATAACAAGGTAAGTAGCAAGATTTGAAATATTTAAATATAGAATTTTTACTTAAAATGAAGATGAATTTACTTCAAATCAAAAGTAAATACATAAAATATTAAATAATAATTATTATTGATTATGTTATGATAAGGCTATCAAAAGATTATATTAGCGAGGTGCAAGGGATGGAAAAGTTAGTTATACCTTTAATAGTATTAATGTTAGTATCTTTAATACTATATACAATTTCAAATTTTAGAAGCTTAAAAACAAAGGCAGTATCTAAAGGAAACATGGCAATGGTTCATATAAGTATTGTCCTAGCTATATTAGGATTATTTTATATGAGTGGAATTAGTTCTAAACTACCATATACAAATGTAAGCTATGGAATGATGCATATGCATCAAGTTATTGGAGTAATTTCAATTGTAGCTCAATTTATTACAGCAATTACATTATCAGTAGCAAAAAGGAATAATAAAATTATTAGTAGCAAAATAAAATGGATAAACTGGATTGTATGGATAGTATATATAGTATGCTTTATAATTGCTATGTATATTGGAATATTAGCAAGTATGTAAAAAAAGCCCCACAATAATTGTGGAGCTTTTTTTATCTAAATTACTTGGAAAACAAAGAATTTTAAATAATAAGATTCATCTGAATTCCAAAGAATAGGGTGGTCACAAGATTGAGTTCTACATTCTATTTGTCTAAGACTTCTATGTGCATCATGTGCAGCATCTGCAATAGTTTTTCTAAGTAATTCTTCAGACATATAATGAGAACAAGAGCAAGTTACAAAGTAACCGCCTTCTTTAACCATTTTTATTCCTCTTAAATTTATTTCTTTATATCCTCTAGTTGCACCGTTTATAGTTCCTCTTGATTTCGTAAAAGCAGGAGGGTCTAAGATAACAACATCAAATTTTCTTCCTTCTCTTGACCAATCTGCAAGAACATTAAATGCATTGTGACATTCAAATTTAACTGTATCTTGAAGATTATTAAGTTCAGCATTTCTTGTAGCGCAATCAACAGCATGTTTAGATACATCTATTCCTAAAACAGATTTAGCACCTGCAATACCTGCATTTAAAGCAAATGAACCAGTATGAGTAAAGCAGTCTAATACTTCTTTATCTTTACAAATTCTATGAATAGCTGCTCTATTTTCTTTTTGGTCTAAGAAGAAACCAGTTTTTTGACCATTTTCTAAGTCAACAATATATTTAACACCATTCTCTACAATTTGGACATTTGTATCAAAAGGCTCTGTTAAAAATCCTTTAGTTTGTTCTAATCCTTCAATTTCACGTGTTTTTAAATCACTTCTTTCATAAACACCTTTAGCATTATAGTCTTCAACAAGAACTTGAACAATTATATCTCTAAATTGGTCCATTCCAAGAGTTGAAATTTGAATTACATAGTAATCTTCAAATTTATCTACTGTAAGCCCTGGTAAAAAGTCAGCCTCACCAAAGATAAATCTACAAGAAGATGTATCTATAACAGTTTGTCTGTACTCCCATGCAGCTTTAAATCTTTTTCTGAAGAACTCTTTATTAATTTCCTCATCAATATCTCTTGTCATAATTCTAATAGCTATTTTACTAGCATCATTTATGTAACCTTTACCTATAAAGTAATGCTTATGATTATAAACATCAACAATATCTCCATTTGTATATTCGCCGTCATATTCTTTGATTTCATCAGTATAAATCCAAGGTCTTCCTTGCTCTGCCTTAGCTTTTTTACTTAATTTTTCAAGATAGAATTTAGTAGTCATTAATGACCAGCTCCCTTCAAAATTAATTCTTTTACGATTATAACATAAGTTTAGAGTTTTAAATAAGAATATATACATATAAATTTATTCTGGTAAAAAATGTAATAATTATTATTGAAAAATAGTTAGTATTATGAGAAAAAAGATATATAATATACTTAAGAAATTTTTATATAAGGAGAAAAATAATGAAAAGTTTATTTTTATCACAAGAAGCAGATAGATGCTTATTATGCAAAAATCCAAGATGTAAGACAGCGTGTCCGATAAATACGCCAATTCCTGAAATAATTAGTTTATATAGAGAAGGAAAAAATGAGGAGGCTGGAAAAATTCTTTTTGAGAATAATCCATTATCAGCAGTTTGTGCAATTGTATGTCCTCATGAAGAACAGTGTGCAGGAAACTGTATAAGAGGAATAAAGGGTGAGCCAATTCATTTCTATGAAATTGAAGAAGAGATTTCAGGAGATTATTTAGAGAAGGTTAAGTTTGAAAAAGGATTAAGAACTAAAGATAGGGTTGCTATAATTGGTGGAGGTCCAGCTGGTATAACAATAGCTTTTGTATTAGCTCAAAAAGGATATAAGGTTACTATATTTGAAGCTCATGAGAAGATTGGTGGAGTTTTAAGATATGGAATACCAGAATATAGATTACCGAATTCAATGATTGATTCAATTAGCGATAAGTTAGTTCAATTAGGTGTTCAAATTAGACCTAATATAATGGTAGGTCCAGTTTTAACACTAGATAGATTAATTGAAGATGGATATAAAGCTGTATTTATTGGAACTGGTGTATGGAATGCTAAAAAATTAAATATAAAAGGTGAAACATTAGGAAATGTTCATTATGCTATTGATTATTTAAAAGCACCAGAAGTTTATAATGTAGGAAAAGTTGTTTGTGTTATAGGAGCAGGAAATGTTGCTATGGATGCAGCAAGAGTTGCTAAAAGAAGTGGAGCAGAGCATGTTTATGTAGTTTATAGAAAAGACTTTGCTCAAATGACTGCAACAAATAAAGAAATAGAAGAAGCAAGAGAAGATGGTGTAGAATTTGATTTATTTAAAGCACCAGTTGAAATTTTAGAAGATGGAATTAAGGTTGTAAAAACTGAAAATGTTGAGGTTGATGGAAAGATTCAAACTAAAATGCTAGAGGAAGAAAGCTTTATTCCTTGTGATACAACGATAATTGCAATAAGCCAAGAGCCAAGAAATACAATAGCATCAAGAGATAATGAGCTTCAAACAAACAAGTGGGGACTTGTTATAACTGATGAAGAAGGAAGAACTACTAAAGACGGTGTATTTGCATCAGGAGATGTAGTTACAGGAGCTAAAACTGTTGTTCATGCAGTAAATCATGCTAAGAAGGTTGCAAATGCAATTATGGAATACTGTGAAAAATAAGAATTAAAATAAAACCATTAAATCAAGCTTGATTTAATGGTTTTATTTATTAGCTTCCGAATACAGTAGCTAAATCATCAATTAATTTTTTTAATTCTAATGAAGTTCTAGGAATTAAGATTCTAGTTTTCTTTTCATTCTTTTCTTTATAGATAGAATCATTTCCTTTTAAAAGTTCTTTTTCATTTATTTTATCAAAATATTCTTTTACTTTATTTCTTTTAGGGTCTCCTAATAAATCAGTTTTTTCGTGATTTAATTCAATTTCATGGTTTAAGGCATCTTTATCATCAGTATTTTTAATATTAACATATTCGTTTACATCTTTCATTTGTATCACCTCTTATAAATTTATATATTTATGATAACATAAATAAGCTTTTAAAGTTTATACTAAATTTTTAATTTTAAATTTATTCTCTTTAAGAATATAAAAGGCGTTTAAGAATCCTAAAATACCGATTAAAATAGCAAAACTAAAGCTAAAGGGAGCTTCAGAAAAACCATTATTATAAATATTATTGAAAGAACTACTTATAAAAAGAAAACCTATAAATAGAGATAGTATAAACTGAAATTTTCCGCAGGGGTTTGTGATTTTTGAATGAAAAATTTTATTGAAGATATATTTGTAGTTGTCCATATAAATCCCTCCTAGAGTATATAATATATTATACAAAAAATTCCAGTTGAATAAAATAAAAAAATAGTAGCAACTTAAAAATAAGTTGCTACCGGATTTTAATTAAATTCGCCGTTTTCTTTAAATTCGTCTAAAAGCTCATATATTTTATAAACACATCTTGCACCACCACATGAACCTGTTCCAGCACCTGTTGCTGCTTTAACCTCGTTTAAAGTTCTTGCACCGTTTCTTATAGCTTCTTTAACTTTTGCTCTTGTAACAACTTTACATACGCAAGTTTTTGTAAGTTTATCCATAACTTCTTTTTGAATATTATTGTTTTCCAAAATTATTCCTCCTTCAGTTTAAAATATCTATAAAGTTCTGCTTAATTTGCACTTAAAAATCTATTTGTTAATTTCATTAAATCACTTTAAAAAAGAAAAATCAATACTAAATAATAATTTCTATTAATTAAATACTAAATTTGTGATTAATTGGATAAATTTATAGTGAAAATTAAGTTAAATAAGTATGTCTTATAATTGACTTTTATAAAACCCTACTATATAATAAATTTTAAAAGACAATGATTAGGAAAAGTAGTTGTTTACTGTATTTTAAGAGAGTGCTTGGCTGGTGAGAAAGCATATTACAATTCAACAAAAATCACCTAGGAGTCGGTGGCTGAAAAGAAATTCTAATTAAGCTTACACGTAATCTCGCGTTAAGGGATAGGATATGTTAGTATCTGAATTTGCATCAGTATATTTTTTAGAGATAAAACTAAAATTAATATATTGATATTAACCATAGGTGGTTTAAGCGAGTATATTCTCTCGTCCTATTATTAGGGCGGGTTTTTTTATTTTAAAATAGAGTATTAATTAAAGATAAGGAATGAAGGAGTTTTAGAAATAATCAATTCTTAACTTTTAATTCTTAATTCTTAATTAAAAAAGAAGGGAGTTTTGACATGTACAAAAAAGTAGAACTTACAAATGGTTTTGTAGGTATGGAAAAAGAAGTTATGAATGATATTTGGAAAGCAAGAAATGTTATTCAAAAAAGCTTTGATATGAACCCAGATGGAGAGTATTTCACATTTTATGATGGACCTCCAACAGCAAATGGAAAGCCTCACGTAGGACACATTCTTACAAGAGTTATGAAGGATATTATCCCAAGATATAAAGTTATGAAGGGGTATAAAGTTATAAGAAAAGCAGGATGGGATACACATGGTCTTCCTGTTGAGCTTGAAATTGAAAAGAAATTAGGAATTTCAGGTAAAGAAAAAATTGAAGAATATGGTGTTGAAAAATTCGTACATGAATGTAAAGACAGTGTTTTCACATATGTTAGCATGTGGGAAAAAATGACTAACCAAATTGGTTACTGGGTTGATATGGATGATCCATATGTAACTTACCATAATCCATACATAGAATCAGTATGGTGGGCTTTAAAACAAATGTGGGATAAAGACTTACTTTATAAAGGTCATAAAGTAATGCCTTACTGCCCAAGATGTGGAACTGCACTTTCATCACACGAAGTATCACAAGGATACAAAGATGTTAAAGACTTAACTGCAGTTGCTAAGTTTAAAGTAGCTGGTGAAGAAAATAAATATATCTTAGCTTGGACAACAACTCCTTGGACTTTACCTTCAAACGTAGCTTTATGTATAAACAAAGCCTACGATTATTGTGAAGTAAAAGTTGAAGATGAAACTTTCATTTTAGCTAAAGACTTAGTAGCTAAAGTTTTAGGTGAAGAAGCAGAAATAGTTAAAGAATTTAAAGGTTCAGAACTATTAGGAATGAAGTATGAGCAATTATTACCATTCCATACACCAGAAGGAAAAGCATTTGAAGTTATCCATGGTGATTATGTAACATTATCAGATGGTACAGGAATCGTTCATATAGCTCCTGCATATGGAGAAGATGATAGCTTTGTTGCTAAGAAAAATGGAATGGCATTCATAAACTTAGTTGATACAGAAGGTAAGTTTACTGAAGAAGTTACTCCATGGGCTGGAAAAGA
>NZ_JBOFRG010000011.1:0-2403 GCF_051650885.1 Clostridium sp. | reverse complement strand
AATCCTAGAATAAGTTTTGACGGTAAGAATTGGTTTTTATCTGTTGGATACAATGTAGAATTTGAACCTGTAGAGTTAACAGATAAAGTTTTAGGCATTGATATTGGAATAAAAAGCCTTGCAGTTTGTTCAGATGGAGAGTTTAAAAAGAATATTAACAAAACTAAAAGAGTTAAGCATTTGAAAAAGAAACTCAAAAGAGAGCAAAGAAAACTTAGCAGAAAAATAGAAAATAATATTTCAAGTCACACAGAAAATAGAAAACCAGTTTATAAAAAACCTTTAAGAGATATAAAAAATATCCAAAAACAAAATAAAGAGATTCGTAATTTATATAAAAAACTTACTGATATAAGAATGAACCATTTACACCAAAGTACAAATGCTATCGTGAGAACCAAGCCTAGCAAAATTGTAATGGAAACTCTTAATATCAAAAATATGATGAAGAATAAACACCTAGCGAAAGCTATTGCAGAGCAATGCTTATATGAATTTAAAAGACAAATTCAATATAAGTGCCAAAAATATGGAATAGAATTCGTAGAAGCAGATAAATGGTATCCTTCATCAAAAAAATGTTCTTGTTGTGGAACTATCAAGAAAGACTTAAGACTCAAAGATAGAATATATAAATGCTCTTGTGGTCTTAAAATTGATAGAGATTTAAATGCAAGCATTAACTTAGCAAATTATTCAATTCAGAATATCTAACCTAAAAATAGATTCTGAATATGTACCTAACGATACTGGGGAATTTAAGCCTTTGGACTGTCATACCAAATGAAAGTAGTATGTGATTTATCACTACAAAATCAGATAGAGTGAAGAAGGAAGATACAAAATGAAAGTCTTAGGATATAAGTTGTATCACAGTATAAATGTCTACATTTAAATAGAAATGTATATATTTTTCGTATCGGAGCCGCATCAGAGGTTAGTATGAATCAATGGACATCAACCTTTATGGAGAAGGGGCTTATGCTGCCTAAAATTGTAGGAGATACTATTGGAATGTGTATGTTTGCAATAATGCTTGGGATAGGACGAGTATTATATGGGATATATGGGTCTAAAATTGATGTAAGTAAGGTTCTTATAAGAGGAGCATTCTTAGCAACTATTTGTTATATAGTTGCAGCAGTATCACCATTTAAAATATTATCTATAGTAGCTTGTGCTTTATGTGGGATTTGTGTAAGTTTACTTTGGCCAGGAACTTTAGTTATAGCTTCAGAGAAAATACCTTATGGAGGTGCAGCAATGTTTGCACTACTTGCAGCAGCAGGAGATATTGGAGCATCTATGGGACCGTGGGTTATGGGGAAAGTGACAGACTTTATGTCTTTAAACGAAAGCTTTAATGTACTATCAGGAGAGCAAATTGGACTTAGAGTTGGAATGTTAGTAGTAGCAATCTTCCCAGCAGTTACAGTTATTCTTCACTATGTTTTAAAAAACAAGAGGGGCGAGATTGAGGAGTAAGAAATTATTTGAATTTAGTAGAAAATATATTATGAATATTAGTATAATAGAAGTAGGAAAAGTAAATAATGGATTTACAAAAGAATGTGATACTACAGTTGAAAAGGTAAAAAAAATATTAGAGTAGTAAAATATTATAAAAGTAGGGGCTTTTTCTTTTTGGAAAAGCTCTTTTATATTGAACTTTATCCAAATTTATTTAAAGAAGTGTGAATAAAATATTGAAATAGTAGATTAAGATACTATAATTGAAGGATAAAGAGGAGATGTATTTAAAATGGAAAAAAAATTTACAAGAGATGAGATAGTTTTTATCATATTAATTGGACTAGCATTAGGGTTTAGACAAGTTGCAATGAATTTAGTTACTCCTTTTGTAGCTACCTATACGTCAAGTTTAGTAGATGGAAGTTTATTTCTAGCAGGAGTTGCCCTCGGAATCTTTGGGCTTACACAGGGACTTTTTCAAGTACCTTTTGGAATTTGGAGTGATAAATATGGCTATAAAAAAATGATTTTAATAGGTGTATTTATTATGATGATGGGAATGGGAATCGCTGTATTTGCAGATAATGCATATCTTTTTGTTTTATCTAGAGCAGTGCAGGGAGCTGGAGCTATAACATCAGCAGGATATGCTTGGCTTTCAGGTTCATTAAGAGCAGAAAAAAGGGCAGATGCTATAAGTATTGTTGGAATAATTGTTGGGATATGTTCAGCAGTAGGATTTGGTGGAAGTCCAATTTTAAGAGAATTTATGCCAGTTGAAAATATACTTGTATTAGCATTAATCGCAATAACAATAATGTTTCTATTAATTGCAATATTTTTAAAGGATATAAGAAAAGAAGAAGATAAGAAAATAGAAACACCAAAGCTTAGTGAAAGCTTTAAGTATATGAAAAGACTTATAAAAAA
>NZ_JBOFRG010000010.1:0-17988 GCF_051650885.1 Clostridium sp. | reverse complement strand
AGCTGACTTGTAATCAGCAGGTTGTAGGTTCGATTCCTATTGCCAGCTCCAATTTAATATGGCTCCTTGGTCAAGCGGTTAAGACACCACCCTTTCACGGTGGTATCAGGGGTTCGATTCCCCTAGGAGTCACCATTTTTACGGTCGCATAGCTCAGCTGGGAGAGCACCTGCCTTACAAGCAGGGGGTCACAGGTTCGATCCCTGTTGTGACCACCATTTTTTTTATTAAATTTAATATGGCTCAGTAGCTCAGTTGGTTAGAGTGCCGGCCTGTCACGCCGGAGGTCGAGGGTTCGAGCCCCTTCTGAGTCGCCAAAAGAAGTAAGATAATTACTTCTTTTTTTTATGCAAAAAAATAAAAAAACAAGAAAATAAAAGCTGATTTTAATATTTAAAATCAGCTTTTGATGTTATAGAAAAATTATCTATTTGAATTTACTCTACGTTTTTTTTCTATTCTTAAATCATTTGTATAGAAAATCATAAATTTAAAATGACCTATAAGTCTTGAAGAGATACGTCTATCATATCTGTCATCTAAATCATCAGCACGTAAGTTTGTTGATATGATCATTTTTTTACCTAAAAGAAGCTTTTTATTTAGTAAATTAAAGAATTCTGTTTTTGAAAATTCTGTTATTTGTTCTGAACCTAAGTCATCTATAATAAGTAAATCACAATTTAAAATTAAATCTTCTAAGGATTTATTTTTATTAAATCTAATATCAGCTAAAATTCTTATAAGTTCATCAGCTGTTTTATACACTACTAAATGTCCTTGGTCTAACAATTCCTTTGCAATACAGTATGATAAAAATGTTTTTCCAGTTCCAGCAGTTCCAGAGAATAAAAGATTAACATCAGTATAATCAAATTTTGGTATGTATTGAGATGTTATAAAGTCATATACACGTTGCATATTTTCAAATGGTGTAATCTTTTGTGTTGGATAGCTAGGGTCTGTTTTATTTGGGAAAAGGCTTAAATCAAAATCATTGAAGTTGTATTTTGATACTATAGTTTCTAATGCAGAATCCTTGTAGTATAAGCGTATAAGCTTTTCCTTGAAGCAAGAGCAACGTTTAATCCCTATATATCCAGTATCGCTACATTTAGTGCATCTGTGATGAAGGGTTAGATATTCAGGTGTATAACCTTTAGAAACAAGAGCTTCTATTTTCTTTGCTCTTAAGTCGAAGATTTTGTCTTTTAAGTTTTGAATATCTTCTTCAGTTGTTGTACTTTTTAAAATTAAAAGTGGTAGCTTTACTGAAAGCTTTTTTATTTCATCATCAATTTCTAATATTTCTGGATGTTTGTTTTTTACTTCTTTAATTCTTTCTTTTAGATTATGTTTTTCTATTGTTCTAATATCTTCGTATTTTTTTAATACTTCAGATTGATATCCACTAATCATTAATCATCCCACCCTAATAATTCACGCTCAAGAGCGTCGTAATCGTAATTTTTCTCTCTAAAGTTTTTGATTTTTTGATTTGAAGGTTGTTTTGCTCCATTATTGTTGTATGTTTTATTGTTTGAATTTTGAGCTTTTTTGAAGTTCATATCTTTAAGTTCAACATCTGCTATAGTTTTAATATTATTTTTACTCCAGTCAGATAGAATTTTATCTATGTATCTAAAGTCTGCTCTATTTAAACGCTCAAAACATCTATCACAAGCTTTTTGTATAATTTCAAGCTTGAAGTTATAAATATAAAGCCATTTTTCAAGCATATCTTCTTGTGGTTTCATTAAATCTGTATTTTTTATTCCAAGATATTTTAAAATCTCTTTTATTTTTTTCCATTTATCCTCTTCTTTAGTTATTAAACCTTGAGCATCAGCTATGTTTCTAACATTTTGTTCATTCCAGTTTGATGCAACAGCATCCATATACCTGAAGTTAGATTTTCCTTTTGATGCACAATATTCAACTAAAAGAGTTACAAGTTCTGTTGTGAACATATATTTTTTATTCCATTCAATGCAAATTTGCATTTCTTTGTAGTTTAAAGTTCTTGCAAGAATCTTTTCTACATCCTTAAGCATTGACGTAATGTCTGGTTCTGTTAATGAATTTAGTATAGTTTCATCCTCTTCAGATTCAATTGCTTTATCTGTTTCAAGGGGTAAAAATTCTATACTAAAATTTTTGAATTTATCTATTGGAACTAATTTTAAAACACCTTCAGTATTCCAGTAATGAAGAGCATTCATAATATCAGACTCAAGTAAATTAAGCATTCTTGCCATTATTTCAGAACTTATGCCGGGTTCACCATTTATATTTTGTTTTAGGAGTAAAAGATAAACTTTTACAAATTCTCCTCTAGCCTTTGGCATATACTGTTCTATAAAAACATTATTTACCGGAGTATAATTTAAAACTTTATTTTTTAGTATAAAAGTGCTCATTCTTAGTACCTCTCAAAAATTATTTCTAAAATATTAGTATACCTAATATGTAAAATAATTATAACAAAGAGAGAAAGGGATAACAACTTAGTGAAATAAAAAGGAATAAATAATAGATATCTTGGGTAATTTAAAAAAGTCGATAAAAATTATAGAAAAAGGAGATTAATTTAAATGGACTCGTACTTGTTTAAGAAAGGGATTATAAAAGTTTTATTTGTAGCAACTTTTATAATCGGGATAGCTTGTATTTTAAGTAGTTTTAAAGACGAAGCTATAGCTGTTAATGCTACAAATACTAAGGAAACATATAAAGGGGAAAGTAAGGTTGTAAATGGAAGAAACGTTATGTTTTTTCATCCAACTCATGGTGGTGTAATAACATCAGCCTTTGGAGAAAGATGGGGGAAAATGCATAAGGGGTTAGATATATCAAGAGCTTCAGGAGATGATGTTGTAGCTTGCTTAGATGGAGTGGTTAAATCAAGATTCTTTGAAGCAGAAGGCTATGGAAATGTGGTTATAATTGACCATGGAAATGGATATGAAAGCAGATATGCACATATGAGTAGCTTTAATGTTAATGTTGGAGATAAAGTTAAAGGTGGAAGTAAAGTTGGAAGTGTAGGGAGCACAGGGAAAAGTACTGGGCCACATCTTCATTTTGAAATAAGAGTGAATGATAAACCTATAAATCCAGAAAATTATATAGATTAAAGAAACCTCCAAGAGTTTAATTTCTCTTGGAGGTTTCTTTATTTTAATAACTTCCCAAGGTTTATTATTCCATTACCTACTATATTAACATCATGCTCTTTAGTATTAGAGCATGATAGGGTTATTATTGAGCGTATATCATCAATGTTAAGGCTTTTATCATACTCAAATAATATGGCACAAATAGCTGAAACAAAGGCAGTAGAAATTGAAGTTCCAGATAGTGTTTTATATTTAGCATCTATATTTTTAGGATAGATTTTTAAGCCGTTTTTTTCTGAGATATAAGCTGTATCTGAGTTTAGAGTTATTATTGAATCACAGGAACAGGTGAAGTCAGGTTTTTTAGTTTTTGAAAATAAGGTTTTTGAAGAATAAGGGTAAGGTTTTGAGCTTGCAGTTGTTGATAAGCCACCTATAGTTAAAGCATTTTTTATTAATGCTAAGTCCATCATACCAGTCTCTGTGTTTAAAATACTTCCAGCAGGAAGAACAGGAATTATTTTTTTCTTAGAAACGTAGTTTAACATTGATTCAAAAGCATTTGAAATATTATGATTGTTAGATAACATTTCAAAAGGCAAGCATAAAACTTTTATATTATGTTCAGATGAAATATTAGCAAGGTCTTTTATTGCAAATAATATATCAGAAGCAAACCCTTTTCCTAAAGCATCAAAGGCTTTATAGGCTACAACCTTGCTTAGGGGAGCTATTCCTGTGCACATGCCATTTGAAGATGACCCATTCCCACAAATGATGCCAGCCATAGCAGTACCATGCCCATTATCATCATAAGGATGGTTTAAGTTATGGATTAAATCTTTGAATAAAACTATTTTATTGCTTGGTCTTGTTAAATCAATATGAGGATAGATACCACTATCTACAATTCCAACACAGATATTTTTCCCAAAGTATTTTAAAGTTGAAGTGGATTTATGATAATTATTAGCATTGGAAATACTCATTCCACATAGAAATAAATATTCATCAAAGAAAATTTGTTCAACTTCAGGATACTCAGCAATAGAGTGGATTTGTTTTTTAGTTAAGTTACAAGAAATTAAATTACAAGGCTCAATGGGATATATTAAAGCATCTTCAAAAGATGTTATTTTTTTTAAGACAGATGAAAACAAGGACTTACATTTTACTAAAACACGATATTTTTTATAGATATCCTTTTTTAAAGAAAGTTGTAAATTACAATCAAGCTTACTCTTAAAATTAAACATAAAAATACTCCTACATTAATCGTTACAATAACATTTTATTAATGAGGAGTAATAAGTGTTAATATTAAATAAAATTAAAATTCAAAAGTTTCTCCAATGTCTAAGATTTTCACATTATCATCTTTAAAACCTTGAAGAGTATTATGTGTTTCATCAAAATCTTCAAGGGAAATCTTAAAGGTTTTATAGTGTACTGGAAGCATATACTTAGCATCCATATTTTTAAACATTGTATAAGCCTCTGTAGGAGAACAATGCATGTAACTAAATCTTTCTGGTTTATAGCAGCCCACAGGAAAAACAGCAACATCACAAGAAATCTTATTAAATCTATTTGTCATAGCAGTATCACCTGCAACAAAAACTTTTTTTCCATTACGCTCTATTAAATAAGAGTTACTTTCTTTATCTATTCCTACATAAAATCTTCTACCATCATGTTTTGCTTGGATTGATTTTATTTTTAAATAATTGTCTTCAAAGACCTGACCAGGACGAAGAAGTACAACATGCTTAAAGCCTAAAAGGTTTAAAATTCTTTTATAACCTCTAGGGCAAATAACCATAGCATCTTTATTAAATTTACGTAAAGATGGAAAGTGCATATGGTCCATATGACCATGAGATAGAAGAATATAATTAAACTTTACATCTTGAACCTCAGTTGGTTTATGAGTAACTCTTTTGAAGAATCCTAATCTATTTGATATAACAGGGTCTGTTATTATAAGCTTTCCATCCATATCAATTACAGTTGTTGCATGACCATACCAATGTATTGAGTTCTTAGTTACATCATGGTTTGATACAGGTGTTTTTTTATTTAAGTATTCTCTCATATTGTTATAAGTTAGCTTTGAGAGAAAGTGGACATTTTTAAAAAAATTCATTTGAAATCTCCTTTATAAACTAATGCTTCCATTTAAATACTATAATACCTATTATAATGATTGCAAGACCAATGAATTCTTTTAAGGTAAAATTAATCTTTGTAGTTCCAAAAAGTCCAAAGATATCAATAATAGCTGCAAAGGTAAGTTGGGAAACTAATATAATAGCTACAGCAAAGGTAGTGCCAAGGGCAGTAATACTTTGCATAACTGTGAAGATTATTATTACTCCTAAAAGCCCTGTTGAAAGATAGATTTTATTTACAGAAGAAAGAGCCTTAAAATTCCCTTTCCCAAAGAAATATGTAATTACTATAGTTATTAAAAAGGCTGTTAACTGAGCAAAGCAGTTTGTTTCCCAAAGCCCTATTTTTTCACTTAACCTTGTGTTAAAAACACCTTGAATTGTCATAGAAAGACCTGAAATTATTGCAATTATAATACCAATCATTTTTATCACCTCTTAGGAAATAGTATTTCCTTGGAAATCATAAAAAATGTAAAAAAAAAGCTATAAGTTTCCCTTATAGCGATTATTTTTATCTTGCATATTCTTTGAAAGCCTCAAATATTTTATTTTCGTCAAATCCAAGTTTTAAACCAATAGCTAGAAAATCTTCACATAGAGTTTCAAAATGATCTTCTGATTTAGATATAATTAAATCATTTATATCTATGTATAGATTTAAAAATTGGTCACTTAAGCAATAGTCACTAGGAACCATAGCAAAGTTTTTTAAATTACAATCATATTTATTGTCTAACCCAATTGATAACATTAACTGAAAACATGAAATATATTTTTTTAGAATAATAGCTTCATCAATCTCTAAATCATCATCATTTAAATAAGTATAACATTTTGTTTCATTAGCTAAATCACTTACATGAATATGAAGTGCTAAATTTTTTCTTGCTCTTAATTTATAGCTATCTAAATCTTGATTAATAGAAATCTTTTCTTCTATTTCCTTTTGAACTTTAAATAAATCACATACTAACATAAAATCTCCTCCTGATTTTAAAAGGCAATCATCTTAATATATTTTACAAAATCTTTTAAGATAAGGAAAGAAGGGTAAACGAATACATTGAAAAAAATTGAAATTTTCTCTAAATTCAATAAAAAAAGCCTTATATAAAAATATAAGACTAGCTTTTAAAAAAATATATGGAATGATTAAAAGACCTTAAGCTCGAAGTCTTTTAACTTTAATTCATGTTTATTATGTGGCATTTTCCAGATTTGAACTTCTGAAACCTTTAATGTTACTTTTTCAAGGTCTAGAAGGTTTTTATTGTCATTAAGTTTTCTTTTAATATCTCTTGGATAGTAATTAAAATTAGCAAGAGTCAATGAAAGGACAGTTGCATCTGTTTCTTTAACATTAATACCATGCATTTTAAGAGTATCATTAAGAGTTAAAAAGATTTTCTTTATATAACCACGATTATCTAACTTTAAATTTAGAGTTTTACATTCTTCAGAAACAAAAACTTCATTTGTAAGCTCAACCTTAAACTTTTTATATGGAGATATAACCTTAGTTACAATTTCATTTAATTTATCAATATTAGGATTATCTAATATCTCTAAAGCCACATATGGTCTTGGTAAGTTCTTATTTGCTCTGAACTTTTTAGAAAGTGTCTTTTGTGTTTGTAGAATGAATTCATTAGATTCATCATCTAATAATGCAACAACGTAATATTTCATAATTAACCTCACTTAAATATTTTCAAAAATTAACCCAAACTTTTCTATAAATTATAACATAATACTTTAAAGAAAAAAATAGCATTAAAAGAGAGTAGAAATAAAAGGAATAAAAGTTAAGTCCAATAAACTGATTTTTCACAATGTTAACAGTTTAGAAACTTTAAAAGGTATAATTAAGAAGAAATCTCCTAAGAAGTTTATAAAAAATACGATATATGTAAATAATTAATCTAATTTTATATATTGTAAAAAAATATATTTAATTAACAAAAGTTTATGTTATAATGATAATCAGACAATGAATAATTAGAATAGGATTATAATGTTTAAATTCTGTATTTTATTATTTATTCATTGTGAAAATTAATGAAAATAAAGTTTGGGAACTTAATATATATAATTTATTAATAAGGGTGAATTGGATGGAAAAATTAATTGTAAATGGAGGAACTAAATTAGAAGGGGCTGTTGAAATAAACGGAGCAAAAAATGCTGCTGTTGCAATTTTACCAGCTGTTGTAGCTGCTAGTGAAGGGAAATGCATTATTGATAATGTACCTGACATAGAAGACGTACACTGCCTTGATAGAATTCTTTCAAGTTTAGGATGTAAAGTAAATAAAATTGATAATAATACATTAGAAATAGATAGTACAGAAGTTAATACAACTAACGCATGTACTGAAGATGTTAGAAGAATGAGAGCATCATATTATTTTATAGGAGCTCTTTTAACAAGATTTAAAGAAGCTAGAGTTGAATTACCAGGAGGATGTCCTATTGGAGTAAGACCAATAGACCAACATATAAAAGGTTTTGAAGCTTTAGGTGCAGATGTAACAATAGAACATGGAGCTGTAAGTGTTAAAGCAGAACATTTAAAAGGAGCTAATATCTTCTTTGATGTTGTATCAGTTGGAGCAACAATAAATGTTATGATAGCTGCCACTTTAGCAGAAGGTGTTACAACTTTAGAAAACGTAGCAAAAGAACCTCACGTAGTAGACGTTGCAAACTTCTTAAACAGTATGGGAGCAAACATTAAAGGTGCAGGAACTGATGTTATAAAAATAAAAGGTGTAGAAAAGCTAGTTGGATGTTCATATAGCGTTATACCTGACCAAATAGAAGCAGGAACTTTCATGATTGCAGCACTTGCAACTAAAGGTGACATCACTATCAAAAATGTTATACCAAAGCATTTAGAATCAATTTCAGCAAAGCTTACAGAAATGGGAGCACAAGTTGAAGAAGGTGATGATAGCGTAAGAGTTAAATATGTAGGAGACTTAAAAGGTGTAAATGTTAAAACTATGCCATATCCAGGTTTCCCAACAGATGTTCAACAACCTATGTCAACTTTATTAGCTATAGTGCCAGGAAGAAGTATTATAACTGAATCAATATGGGAAAGCAGACACAAGCATATTGATGAGCTTAAGAAAATGGGAGCTAATATAAAGGTTGAAGGTAGAGTTGCTATCATTGATGGTGTTGATAAATTAACTGGGGCTGTTGTTAAAGCAACTGACTTAAGAGCAGGAGCAGCAATGGTTATAGCAGGAATATTAGCATCAGGAAGAACTGAAATAACAAGCATAGAGCACATAGATAGAGGATATCCTCATATTGAAAACAAGTTTAACAACTTAGGTGCAAAAATTGAAAGAATTACTGTTGCAGAATAAGAACGCAAGGGGATTTTAAGATGATATTTTGCTCATTATATAGTGGTAGTAGCGGAAATAGTATTTTTGTAGGAAACGATAAATCAAAGATACTTATAGATGCAGGAATGCCAGGAAAAAAGATTGATGAAGCACTAAAAAAGATAAATCAAGACCCAAAGGATTTAGGAGGAATATTCATAACTCATGAGCATTCAGACCATATAAAAGGTGCTGGAATAATCTCAAGAAAGTATGATATTCCTATATATGCAAATGATAAAACATGGGCAGCTATGGAAAAATCCTTAGGGAAGGTAAAAGAGCATAACATAAAAGTCATGGATAAAAGAAGTACAATTATTTTAGATGACTTAGAGATAAAATCTTTTAATATTCCACATGATGCTATAGCAGCTTGTGGCTACACAATAAATTGTGGAGACAAAAAAGCTAGTATAGCAACTGATTTTGGAACATTTACAGAAGAAATAAAAGATAACATTAAAGATTCAGATGTTATCTTAATTGAATCTAACCATGATGTAAGTATGCTTAAATATGGACCGTATCCATATAACTTAAAAAGAAGAATACTTAGTGAAGTGGGACATTTATCAAATGATGACTGTGGAGATGCAGTAGTTGAACTTATAAAACATGGACTTGGAAAAGAAATTTTCTTAGGGCATTTAAGTGGAACTAATAATCATCCAGACTTAGCTTATCAAACGGTAATTACAACGCTTCAAGAAAAAGGAATAACTCTAGGTGAAGATGTCCATATTTCAATGGCAAATAGGCATGAACCTAGTAAATTAATAAAATTATAAAAGAAAAAGTGAGGGTACAAAAATGAGTTTATACAAAAATTGGACTGATATGGTAGTTGAATATGTTAAAGCTAAAGGAGAGGCAGCTTTCTGGGAAGAGTACGGAAATATAGAAAAATCAATCTATAAAGAATTATTAGCTAATCACACTGAAGTTAAAACAGTTACAATAAAAGAACTTGCAGAAAAGTACAATACAACTGCTGAGTTCGTTATGGGATTCGTTGATGGAATTAACGATAGCTTAAAAAATTCATATGATTTAGAAGCAATCGATGAAAATACTGAATTAGTATTAGACATGGATTTAGAAAAATTATACTACAACATGCTTGATGCAAAAGCAGAATACTTATATACATTAAAGCAATGGGATGCAATATTCTCACCAGAAAAAAGAAAAGAAATAACTGCAGAGTACAGAAAATCAGGAACTGTAGTTAATGAAGACAAAGTTGGAAGAAATGACGCATGTCCATGTGGAAGCGGAAAAAAATATAAAAAGTGTTGTGGAAAATAATACTTTAAAAATAAAAGCTCATAATAGATTTATGGGCTTTTTTTGACGTATAATAGAATATATGATGAATGATTTTTAGGAGGATTTTAAAGTTATGATGGATGTAAATGTATTTTGGTTAATGGAAAAAAAGATACAAAGAACAATAGAAGCTTTAGAAAAAAACAATATGAGAGGCTTCTTAGTAGAATCAAAAGAAGAATTAATAAAGAAGATAGAAGAACTGGTACAGGAAGGGGCAACTGTATCATGTGGAGGTTCAATGACACTACAAGAAGTAGGAGTAATGGACCACTTAAGAAGTGGAAGATATACATTCTTAGATAGAGCAAAACAGGGATTAACAGTAGAAGAAATAAAAGAAATATACAGAGGAGCATTTTCGGCAGATGCATACTTCACAAGCACAAATGCAATAACAGAAGATGGTGAGCTATACAACGTAGACGGAAACGGAAATAGAGTAGCAGCAATGTTATATGGACCAGATAAAGTTATAGTAATTTGTGGAGCAAACAAGATAGTAAAAAATCTTGATGATGCAATAAAAAGAAACAAAGAAATAGCAGCACCAACAAATGCAAAAAGACTAAACAAAAGCAATCCATGCTCAAAAACAGGATACTGCATGGACTGTAAAAGTCCAACAAGAATATGCAATGAATACACAATAATAAAAAGACAGGCGTTCCCAGATAGAATAAATGTAATATTTTTAAATGAGAACTTAGGGTACTAGAAGAATAGATTGGAGGAAAGGAAGGTTTAGGAATTAAGAATTAAAAATTTAAAATTAAGAATTAAAGAAGATAATTTCTGCGAAATTATTTAGTATAGATTTAATCAAAGATTCAGGTGGAGCTTTTGCATCCACCTGAATTAAGTTTCATCTCTCTTGATACAAGGTCAGAATAAGGAGAAGAAAATTAACTTAAACTAGAAGAAAATAAATTTAAAGGCAGAATAATTACATAAAATAATATCTTAAATAGATAAAACAAGACTTAATTCAGAAACTTCCTAAAATATAGATGAATATAACACTTATAACAGTAGGAAAACTAAAAGAAAAATACTTAAAACAGGCGATAGATGAATACTCAAAAAGATTAAGTAGATACTGCAAACTAGAAATAATAGAACTAGCAGACGAAAAAACACCAGACAATGCATCAGAAAAAGAAGAACTACAAATAAAAGAAAAAGAAGGAAAAGCAATCCTAAGCAAAATAAAAGAAAACGCCTTCGTAATAGCAATGGACTTAGGAGGAAAAAACCTAACATCAGAAGAATTCTCAAAATTCATAGAACAACAAGGTGTAATAGGAAACTCAAACATAGTATTCCTAATAGGAGGAAGCCTAGGACTATCAGACGAAGTAAAAAGACGTGCAAATTATAAACTATGCTTCTCAAAAATGACCTTCCCACACCAGTTATTTAGAGTAATGTTACTTGAACAGGTGTATAGAGCATATAGAATAATGAAGGGTGAACCGTACCATAAGTAAGCCTCCAAATTTTAATTTGGTCAGGCGAACTTACTCAGCGACCATAGGGAGTCGAGTTTCCTTTAAAAAGTTTTTATAGTCTTAACCAATAGAATGATTTGGTTAGGGCTATTTTTATTTTAGGAATTTTTTTGTTGTTAAAATTTAAAAAACAAGTAAAAAATAAATTTATTTTTAAGTGAACTTACACGACTAGGAGTTTTACTTACAATATTAAAGTATTTGTAAGATAATAAAATAAATTACCAAAAAGTAGTATAATAAAATTAAATTGATTTAATTTAAGGGTAAGTTTAGTTAATATAAAATATGTAAAAGAATTAGGGGAGGAATAATATGGAGAGGTTGAAAGAGAATGGTCTTTTCTTAAAAAATATATGTAAAAAAAATCAATCAGTAGAAATGTGTAAGGTAGCAATTAATCAAAATCCAAAAGCCTTTCAATACGCATCTGTGAAATGTATTGATAGTGAAGTATGTTTAGAGGTGATTAAAAAAGATCCAAATATGTTTAGATACGTTCCAAATAAATTTAAAACTAATGAAATATGTTGCTTGGCGGTTGCAAGCAATCCAGAGTTCTTAGTTAAAGTACCAGATGAGCTCAAAACTAATAAAATGTATTTAAATGCTTTAAAAAGAAATCCAAACATATTTAAATACATACCTCTAGAAATAATTAATGAGATATTGAATGAAGAGATTTCTAAAGAATTATTAGATAAGATAGTTGCCATTGATGCAACGTGGATAAGATATATGCCATATTGTAAAAAGGGGATTGATATTTCTTTGGAGTATATAAAGAAAGATTTTTCTTTATGTAAACATTTATCAGAAGAAATAAAAAAATCTAGAGAAATATTATTTTATCAGAAATTGATAGGGAAAATAAGTATATATAAAAAAATATATGATTTAGAAGAGAATGTGTTCAAAGTTGTAATTAAAATTATTTATGATGATAAATTTTTAGAGCGCTATTATGAAGTTATAGTTGAGTTTAAAGAGTTTAATGAATTTTATAATTTTTTAGAGGGTGATTTAAGTAAAGCAGAATTACGTGATTTTAAGTTTGAGGGAATAGACTTGAAAAATTACAATATCAATGAAGCAATAATAAATGCTGATGTTTTAGAAGCACAAGGTTTATACGATAGATGTTACTTTGAAAGTATTAAAAAAGAAATAGAAGCAAGTGATTTAGAAAAAACAAATGAGAATGAAATATGTATTTATAAAGAGGTTAATTATCTCAAACCCGTTGATGAAGCCGGGCATAGTAGATTTGATATCTCGAAAATTTTGTTTTTTTACATTAGTGACATCCATCTTTGTCATAAGACAATTAATAAGTTCAAAAATAAGGCAACTAAAGAAGAGGTAGAATGGTACATTCAGTATTTAGTAAAAGAAATGGTTAAATCAGTTGGAACAATCCCTAATAATAGTTATTTATTAATATCGGGAGATACTTCTTCTAATTTTGAGTTAGCAAAAATATTTTATGAAAATCTCATATGCTATTGGAAACCTAGAAACATTATTGTTATCCACGGAAATCATGAACTTTGCGACCCTTATGTTGAAATTGAAAAGAATATTGAATTTTATCGTGAGTATTTTAATTCTATAGGAATAACATTTTTACAAAATGACTTGCTTTTAATTAAAAATTGTTGTGAGAGTTTGGTAGTAAAAGAGGAAGAACTAATAAATATAAGTGAGGAACAGCTAAGGAATATAGCACAACAGTGCTCTATAATATTACTTGGTGGGATTGGATTTAGTGGATTTAATAGTAAATATAACGCTAAAAATATGAGGTACGGAAAGTCTTTTGAAGAAGAAGCTTTAAAAAAAGATAGTTATGAAACTGCTAGATTTAATAAGATTTACAGAAAAATAATGAATTCTATTCCTTATAGTAGAGTTATAGTCCTATCACATATGCAAAAGTGGGATTGGAATGAGGATGAACATAATCCATATTGGATATATATAAATGGTCATAATCACCGCAATTATTTTGATATAAGCAGTAAAAAAGTTGTTTATGCAGATAATCAAATTGGATATAATACAAAAAGTGTAGGTCTTAAATATTTTTATATAGATAATGAGTATGATATTTTTATGTATTTGGAAGATGGTATATATGAGATAACAAAAAATCAATATAAAGATTTTAATAGAGGTAAACTTATACAAATGACATTCAAGAGAGATGAAGGACAAATTTATTTGATAAAGAGAAATGGTAGATATATGTTTATGATATATTGCTCATATTCAAAGCAATCTAAAAATAAGTATCTTTATCTTTTAAATGGTGGAAATTTAATAAAATTACAGAGAAATACAATAGAAGATTTACAGTATTACTATGAAAATCTTGATAATTATTCGGAAAACATAAATAAATTATTAGAGAGGTATACAGGGAATCAAAATAAAATTTCTAAATTTATAAAAGAGCTAGGGGGATCAGGAAAGATACATGGGTGCATAGTAGATATAGATAAACCAAGTTATTTTAGATTATATTCATATTGTCATTTATTTGTTAATCCAACAGATGGAACTGTTACACCATATTTTGCACATGATATTAAGTCTAGGGTTGTATATAAAGATTTAAAGTCATTATTAAAAGCGCAAGAAAGTTGTAAATTATTGAATTCAAATTATAAAAGACTTGAAAGTGAAATGAATTTGAATATGCTTAGTATTAAATATTCTAGCGAATTAGTTGAATGGGGAAAGGAAGACACCATGAATGATGAAGGAACATACTTATATAAAATTTCAAAAGTAATTAGGAGTCTACAATATGTTTCTGAAAAAGGGATTATTCGTGTTTGGAATAAAGATTTGTTAAATAGAGAGTTTATTACTACGTTGGAAAGTACAAATAATATAGATGATATGATTAATGAAAATTTAATTATTGAACCTAATTAAATTAAGTTAAAGATTATAACAACTGGGACCTAAAGTTCCCAGAACGAACCCCAGGCAAAGATGGAAATATTAGTAAGAGGTGTGAATAATAGCTTTCAAGTTAATTGAGGCTATTATTTTTTTGCAAAAATAATGATGGGCTTTATATTCTGTAAGTAGAAGATATGATTTTAGAAAATAAAATAGGGTACATAAATTATGATATATAGAACATACTAATAGCAAAGTAAAAAAGTCCATGATTTATAGGTGCGACCAACACCTGTAAATTCAATAGATACCTTAATTATCTAAAGAATTCTAAAATCAAAGACTTCTACTGTATTATGTACAGTTTAAAAGTTTTTTATACTAAGAGGTTTTAATAGATAGTCTATAGCAATTATGTAATAGATATTTTAAATAAAGCTTTTTAAGATAATTTAGGTTAGTGCTAGATATCTTAGAAGGCTTTTTTATTTCTTGAAATTTAGAGGAGGATAGATATGAATGATATTTTGAGAAATAACTTTAAAGGGAAAAATATATCAGTATTTTTATGGAGGGGTAAAATTTGTTTTTTACCTTTTGAAGTTGCAGGTGCTTTAGACTATGCAGATGAAGCTAAGAGTATACAAGATTGCATAAAGAAGGAGGCTTTTGAAGAAGGTGAGGAGTTTTTTGTATTAGTGGGAGAAGAACTTAAAAGCTTTAAAAAGAAGGCTAGTAGAGATAATTTTATTAATTTAAAAAAGGTATCAAAACTTATTATATTTACTGAAATTGGAGTGTATGGATTCTTACAATATTCGCAAAAGAAACTTGCTTTAGTATTTAAAAAATGGATTAGAAGTGAAGTGTTACCGAGTATTAGAGAGAAGGGATATTATAAAAATGAGTATCATGAAAGTATGTGGAAGAATAATCAGTTGGAAAACAAATTAGATAATAAATCTAATTTAATAGAAATAAGAGATGATAATAAAGAAATTTTAAATTTAGAAAAAATAAAAGCTGTAAATGAAGCATTTAGGGTAATTAAAGAAATTAGAAGTAATGAAAATAGTGAAGAAAGTGAGATTTTAGAAGCTTTATATAATAGTGTAGGATTGAATTTTAAAATTAAGTTAAAAGAGGAAATATTCTTAGATGTATTTCAAATTGCAATAGAGCTTGGAATGTATACAGATAAAGGAGCGGTTAACACTGAAGCAGTAATTGAAATTTTAAAAAGAATAAAGGTTGTAAGTAAGGAGAAGAGAATTATATATCTAAAGGATAGAGGGAAAAGTGAAAATCTAGTTCAATATTCTAGAACAGTAATAGATAAAATAATAGAATGGATTGTTGAGAATGATAAGCCTGTATTATTAGAGAAGAATGGAAAAGAAGAAATACTGATTGTATATGAATAATCTTAGGGGCTTATAAAGTGATTACTTTTTTAGTAATCACTTATTATCAAAAGCTAAGGGTATAAAATATAGTCTAAATAAAGATAGTTACTAGGATAAGAGATGTTTTATAAAATCTTAAAAGTAATCACTTAGTGGTATATCAGCTAAAGTGATTACTTTTACGGTAATCACTTATTAGTAGCAAATGGGACTTGAAGTACCAAGAATGAGCCCTGAATAAAGAGAAAAATATTAGTAGCTAGCAATAGAAAAATATATTCATTATATATAAATAGAATTGAGATGTAGTATGTTTATTTATGATACTACTTTTTTTGTAGTATCATAGGAGGTTTACTTTTATAGAATTTTTTTAAAATAGTATTGACTCTAACGTTACGTGATGGATTATATTTAAATTGTAGTTTAGGAGATAAATTTATTGGAGGGAATGGGAGGTGTATTTTATTGAAGATACGAGAGGTAGCTAAGTTGAGTGGTGTAACTGTGAGGACTCTTCATTATTATGATGAAGTGGGAATTTTGAAGCCAAGTGAGGTTACAGAGTCAGGATATAGGATATATTCAAGTGAGAATCTTCAGACATTGCAACAGATATTGTTTTTTAGAGAACTGCATTTTTCTTTAAATGAGATAAAGGAGATTATGAATAATCCTAATTATAATAAAGCTGAGGCTTTGAGTAAGCAAAGGGAGCTTCTGGTTCAAAAGAGAGAAAGAATGGATGGTTTAATTAATTTGATTGATAAAACTATAAAAGGAGAGAGGAATATGAGTTTTAAGGAGTTTGATATGAAGGAAATAGAGGCTAATAAAAAGAAGTATGCTAAAGAGGTGAAGGAGCGCTTTGGAGATACTGATGCATATAAGGAGTGTAATGAAAAGACTAGTAGTTATAATGAGGATAAATGGAAGGCTGTAACTGAAGAAGGAAATAAGATATTTAAAGAGTTTGCAGAGTGTAGAGGTTTAGAGCCTAGTGATGAAAAGGTTCAAAGTTTAGTCTTAAAATGGCAAAATCATATAACTAATAATTTTTATAATTGCACAAAGGAGATATTAGCAGGGCTTGGGTTAATGTATATCCAAGATGAAAGGTTTAAAAATAATATAGATATAAGTGGCGAGGGTACGGCTGAACTTATGTCAAAAGCAATTGAGTTTTACTGTTCAAAAGAGTAAAGAGAGGAATAAAGTATAAGAAATACGAATGTAATATAAGAGAAAGATATAGGAAAATATATTACATCTAACATTTAAATAAGGTAGTATAAAATTGAATTATGGATAAAAGGGAGAGGTTTATAAATGTTAGATAAGAGGGAAACGGCTTTATTAGTAGTTGATATGCAATATGGTGGAGGTGCACCAGATGGATCTTTAGTGAAGATGTTGGATGTGGATGTATCAAAGCAAGAGGATATTGTTACACCTATGATTGGACTTAAGGATTTCTTTAATGAAAATGAAATGTTAGTTGTAAATATAAAAACAGAGTATGAGGAAGATTTTAGTGACTGGAAAATGCTTGATGAAAGATTTGAAGTGAAAAAATATAAGCATTTTATAAAAGGGTCAGCAGATGCTGAAATTATTCCACCACTAATGCCAAGAGATGGTGAAAAATTAGTGATAAAAAATAGATGGAATGCTTTTTTTAATACTAACTTAGATGAGATATTAAAAGAGAACAATATAAAAAATCTAGTGATAGTTGGAGCAGCAACTGATGTATGTGTTTTAGAAACATGTAGTTATGCATTTTCATTAGATTATAATTGTATAGTTCCAATTGAAACAACAGCATCTTTTAGTAAAGAAAGAAAAGAGATGGGATTAGAAATGATTAGATTTGGAAGAGGAAATGTAGTTAGTATTAACGAGTTATATAATATACTAGATAAATAAAGGTTGTGAGCAAAATGCTCGCAACCTTTAAATTTATTTTTTAGAGAAAAGTTGTTTTAAATAAATTACTATTCCTTTGAATATACTAAGCTTAAATATTAGTTTTGGAGGAATTAGATGTCGGAGAAAAAATATATAGATTCTTTAATTTTAATGCTTAGAAAAAATATGGAAGAGGATTATTTAAAGGGGACTACAAAGAG
>NZ_JBOFRG010000009.1:0-12984 GCF_051650885.1 Clostridium sp. | reverse complement strand
GAAATTCTCATATAGGTTTTGTATTTCAAGCCTTTAATTTAGAGAATACTCAAACTGCACTTGAAAATGTTATGATGCCACTTATTTTTGCAGGAATGGGTAAGAAGGAAAGAAAAGAAAAAGCATTAGAAGCTTTAGAACAAGTTGAACTTAAACATTTAGCAAATCATAAACCAAGTGAGATGTCAGGAGGACAAAGGCAAAGGGTATCTATTGCTAGAGCTTTAGTTAATAATCCTAAAATTATATTTGCAGATGAACCTACAGGAAACTTAGATTCTAAAACAGGTAATAATATTATGGAGCTTTTCTATAAGTTAAATGATAAGGGATATACTATAATCATGGTTACTCACAATATGGAAGAGGCAGAAAAGGCTAGAAGAATTATAAAAATAAAAGATGGAAACCTTATAAGTGATGAGAAAAGTGAGGGGTATAAACATGAGGGTTAGTGATAATATTTCCTTAGCTTTTAAGGACTTAGGAAGGAGAAAAAAGAGAACCTTTTTAACTTCTTTTGGTATAACTTTAGGGGCAATATTAATTATTTTAATGGTATCTCTTGGACTTATTTTAAATCAATTTTTAGTAAGTACAGTTAACAGTGGAAGCAACACTAAAACAATTACTGTAAATCCAGTTAAAGCAGATGCTAAAATGCCAACTAATCCAAAAGAAGCAATTAAAGATATGCCAGATTGGATGAAGAAGAATTTTGACCTTATAGACAATGAGGCAGTTTTAAAAATGTCTAAATTAAATGGGGTTGATGGAGTAGAGGCGTACATAGGTGCAAGCGTAGCTCAAATTTTAAGAGATGGAAAAACCTATTATAGTAACTTTTCTATTAAAGGATATAACTTAAATTATGATATGTATTTTAATAGTGATGTTGAAAATGCAAAGGTTTCATCTAAGGATAATAATTTCAAACCAATTATAGAGGGAAAAACACTCCAAAAGGGTGAGAGAAATGAAGTCTTAGTAGGGCAAAGTATTTTAGAAAGCTTAGGAATAACTAATCCTAAGGAAATTGTAGGACAAAACATAACAATTGATATAACTAATATAAATGGTGCTTTTGTAAAACCATATAAAAAGACATTTAAGGTTGTAGGTGTTATAAGTAAATTTATGCCTGATGGAAATAAGATAGTTATGAATAGCACGGATGTAGAAAAGATTGCGGGATTTATGCAATACACAAGTAATTTCTTTAAAGAGTATGGATATAATGGTGTAGTTGTAGAAGCTAAAAATTTAAATGATGTAAATAGTATTGTACAGGGTATAAATAATATAGGATATTTTGCACAATCAACAGGAGATAAGACAGCTCAAATAAATAAGAGCTTTAATACAATAACATTAGTTCTTTCAATACTTGGAATAATAGTAATAATTGTTGCAGGAATAGGTATTGTAAATACAATGATTATGGCTGTACATGAAAAGAAAAAAAGTATTGGAATAATGAAATCAGTTGGAGCAAGTAATTCAGAAATAAAGACTATGTTTATATTCCAAGCAGGGGCAATAGGTCTTGTAGGCTCAGTAATTGGAGCAATTATAAGTAGTATATTATTTAGAATAATAAGTGCTGCCATAATTGATGGTTTAGCTAAAAAAGGAAACAGCGTAGAGTTAATGAAGTTTGCACCTTGGTGGCTTATTTTAGGAACAATAGTCTTTTCAATAATAGTTTCAGTAATTGCAGGGATTTATCCTTCAAGCAAAGCTTCTAAGTTAGATCCAATAGAAGCATTAAGAGAATAGGAGGATAGAAAAAATGAAAAAAACTGATGGAATAAATATAGGAATACAGGACGTATTTAAAAGAAAAGCTAGAAGTATTTTAACAGGAATTTCTATAGCAGTAGGATGTATGTTACTTGTATCAATGCAAGGAATTGGAGACACTATAAATAAGACTGCATCAAGCTTTATAGAAAGCTTTGGAGATATGAATCAAGTTATGGTTATGCCAGAAAAGTATGACGTAAACAACAACTTTGCAATGCAGTTTCAAGAGCAATCAAACAGTGGAATGCAATTACTTCCATATACTCAAAATACACAATTAAACCCAGAAGAAAAAAGTAATGATAAAGATATAACAGATTCTACACTAGAAAGCTTAAGCAAAATACAGGGAGTTAAAAATTTAAGTGTTTACGAGGCAAGTAGAACTTCAAGTATAAAAATAAAAGGCGAAAAAGAAAAAGGAGATTCTGCTATAGTTTTAGGATATAATCCAAACTACCTATATACAGGTCAAGGAGATATAGTAGCAGGGCAAGATTTAAATAAAAGTGATAAAAATGGAATACTAATAAGAAAATCTTATTTAGAGAATATGGGGATAACAAACTTAAACTCTGTAATAGGAAAAAAAGTAACATTAACCTTATCACTTCCAACTGTTTATGGAACAAACTCAATAGAAAAAGAAATAACATTAACTATAAGAGGAGTTTATGAAAATAAAAATGCATATTATCCTGGAAGCATTATGACCTTTGAAAATGTGACAAATGAAATGCAAGCCTTCTATACAGGAAAAGATGTAAATGAAGTAAAGCCGAATTACTCAATGGTAACAATAAACGTAAGCTCTAAAAAATATATAAATGAGATAATGGAAAACATAAATAAAAACTTAGGATACTCAACCTTTAACTTAGGAGAAGTTGTAGGACTTGTTGGAATATTTACAGGCTTTGTAAGAGGAGTCTTAGATATAGGAGCAATTATAGTAATAATAGTTGCAAGTGTAGGACTTGTAAATACAATGACAATGACCATAGGAGAAAAAAGAAAATGGATAGGAATAATGCGAAGTATAGGAGCTAAAAAGAAAAATATAAAAACAATATTCCTATCACAAGCAATCTTCATTGGAATAATAGGAGCGGTAGTAGGATGTATACTTGCAGGAATAATAATATTCTTTGTAAATATATACTTAACTAAAACAGGAAAAGAAATAAATGTAATCCTGTCTTTAAGCAACTATCTAAGTGGTTTTGTAGTAACAGTAATAGTATCAGCAATAGCGGGATACTTCCCATCAAGAAAAGCTGCGAAAATGAATGTTATCCAAACTATAAACGAAGAGTAGAGGAGTTAAGAAGTAAGAGTTAAAAGTTAAGGACAAATTTGCAGAGCAAATTTTAGAATGAAAGAAAAACCGAATTGGCGTTACCAATTCGGTTTTTCTAACTATTAACTATTAACTATTAACTATTAATTATACTGATAGCCTTTTCCAGTGTAGTCTGAAACTTCTTTTGTTTCTTGTTTTCCGTCTACTGTTACTGTTTCTTTCTTTAATGACTCACCTTGGTTTGAGTAAGTATCAGTTTTTGCTGGTATTCCTACAAATGAGCTTGCAGGTGCATTTTCTATTACTTTAAATTGGTATCCGTGGTCTTTAAAGTATTGAATTACTGATGGAAGTGCTGTTACTGTGTCTTTTTTAGCTCCAGCATCGTGCATTAATAATATTACTTGGTTTGGATTTGCTTGTGCTTTAATGTCTCCATCCATTATTTTTATTAATTGATTTACATCAAGAACTGCACTTGTGCTTGAGTCTCCTGTTTCAGCTGTCCAGTCTAAGGCTGTATCGTGTTCTTTGTCTAATGCTTCATTGAATTTAATTAAGTTAGGGTCGTGGTAGAATGCTCTTGACATGTATCCACCTGGAAGTCTAACTATTCTAGTATCAAAGTTTGGTCCTAACACTTGAGTTAAAAGACTTTGAGTTTCTTCTACTTGATTCATGAAGTATGGTACGTCAATTGAGTTGTTTGGATATAATTCACTATAAACGTGTGTGAATGTATGATCTCCAACTGCGTCTCCATCCATTATTTCTTGTCTAACTATTTGTTGAATAGCAGGGTTACTTTTTAAGTGATCTCCAATTACGAAGAATGAAGCATGTACACCTGCATTCTTTAAGATGTTAAGTATTTTTGGTGTATTGTCAGTACTTGGACCATCATCAAATGTTAAGAATACTTCTTTTTGCTTTCCTTTATAGTCTCCAGCTATCATTTGTGCAACTTCATTTGCAGGAACTGCATAGCTTTGTGCTGATTTTAAAAGGTTTGTTCCTGGTGCTATTTCTTGTGGCTTATACCAGCTTTCATAAGGATTTATGTATCCTAAGTATTTATCTTTAGACCAGTGTCCTTCATTTTTTTCAAATTCTTTCATTGCTGCAGTTTGAGCATTGTCAGCAGCTTTAACCTTTGCTTCTTTTTGAACTTCTGCTTGGTGTTCTTTTGCATCTTTAGCGTGTGCAGTATATGCATAGCCTCCGCCAATTACAACAGCACCAACAACTACAACTGCTACAATTATAGATATAAGTGATTTCTTTTTCATACGTATAATACCTTCCTAAATGTAAATTTAAAAATAATCCCAAAGTACTATATTTTTTATAGTACATAGCTTTATTTATATTATATTTATAGAAGTAAATGAAGAGGTTACAAAAAAAGAAAGATTGAGTTAAATAAAATAAAACAATAAATACGTGTAAAATCTAAATTATGAACAGAAAAATTATAGGTTTATGGTTTCACCAATTTTTATAGCTTTAGCAGTTGAATGATGCCCAATATCTAGTGTTGTGAAAATGGGAATATTATAGTCTTTAAGAAATTTTGTAAATATCTCTAAAATTGATGGAGAGTAATTTTTCTCAAACATTTCAGTAAAGTTTCCTAAAATAATTCCATTCAAATCTTTAAAATCAGGAAGTTGCATATACTGATTTAAAAATGTAAGCATCTTAAAGCTATCTCCACTATAGCTTTCTAAAAGAAGAATCTTATCTTTAAGGCTTGGCATATAAGGAGTTCCAGAAAGTTTTAAAAAGCAACGAATGTTTCCACCAATAACTATTCCAGAAGTATTAGATGAAAGTGGAGTTATAGAAAGTTTAAAAAGACTGTTATCACCATCTATAAAAGTTTCCTTAAATAATGAAAGAGAAAAATTTGATTTATCTTTAACAATATTCAAAATTTGGTAATTATAAGTCTTAATGTTAGATTTTTCATAAAGTGCATTTAAGACAACTGTTAAATCACTATAGCCAAAAAAGGCAGTAGTATTATTTTTAATTTTCTCATAATCAATATAAGGAAGGACTAAATTACATAAATCACCACCAGAAATATCAAAGATAGCATCTATTGAAGAATCCATAAAAAATGAAAGAAGTTCGTGTCCAAGTTTTTTATTATCTCTAGCTAAAATATCTTCATTATTTAAAAATTCTGATTGGATAACCTCTATATTTAAAGTAGATAGTATTTTTAAAAGCTTATTTAAGTTATTTTTATTAATAGGATTAGAAAGACCTATTAATGCAATTTTTTTTAATATCATAAAAATTCCTCCTAAAAAATTGAAATCTATATATCTATTATATATAAATGAGAAGAAAAGTAGCAAATTTAGGAGATATGAATAAAAAGATAGTAGATACAAATAATTGTACTTAGAGGTGATTTTTATGAGATTTGAATTAGAAAATGAAATAAAGGTTGAAAAGATGGGAGATGTTTTAGTAATTGATAAAAGAAAATATTTTTGTGCTAAGACAAAAATGTTTATATTAATATCAGAAATAAGTGGTGCAGTATTGGTAGAAAATATATTAGTTTTGCAGGGTTCTGGAATTAAAATTTGCGAAATAACAGAGAAAAATTTAGATAGTATAAGAAGGTTACCAAATGCTATTGTGGGTAAGCCTTGTGAAATAGAAAAACTTTATGAAGAAATTTTACTTTTAGTACAAAATATTCCTAATATGTGATTAAATATAATAGAGGGATATAATTCCTTTTTGGATAGAAGGAAAGGGTGAAAAGATGAGAAAAAGAAAAATAGTATTGGGGATTTTAATAATGACATCATTAGGTATGTTGGTTTCTTGTGGAACTTCAAATGCAAGTAATGAGCCTGAAAAAAAGACTGAGGATGTTAAAACTGAGAAAGCAGAGGAAGGTTTTGACGGCTTTGTAGATGGGAAAAGTGGTATAGAATTAAAGTATCCAAAGGAGCTTGTAAAAGAAGAAGGAAAAGAGATAAAATTTTCAGGAATATTAGAAGAGTTAGAAAATAAGAAAACTGAAAGAGAATTAGAAGAAGAAAAGAAAAAAGATGATAAAGAAAGTGAAGAGGTTAAGAGAGAGCCTAGGCCCTTAACTTTAGAAATTGAGTCATTAGAAAACAAAGATGAATTATCAGCAAAAGAGTATGCAGATATTCAAAAAAGTAATTTAAGAAAAGTACAGTATGTAGTTACTGAAAAAGACCGCTATGTAATATCATGGAAAGAAAACGATTTAATTTATTATGAAAGTGGAATCGTTAATAAAGAAAAGATAGCTAAATTCAGATATAGCTTTGCTGAAGATAAAAAGGAAAATTATAATAAGGTACTACAAGTGGCTTATGATAGCTTTAAAATAAAGTAAAGAATATGAATAAAGAAATAATAAAATAAAAATGGTGAACGAAAGTTCACTATTTTTTTATCTGTTCAAATTCGTATAAATAAAAAGAAGATTTGAAAGTAGAGTTAATAAAGAGAATAATATTAATAAATAATTAGTATATTCTATTATTTTATGATAAATAGATAATTAAACCATAGGTATATTGAAAAAATATATGAAAAACACTAATATGGTTAAGGAAAATATTTTTTCCGAAAATTGATACGAAGGAAAAGGGAATAAGATGAAATTTTTTAATTCATATACACCATTTCAAAAGGTGTTTTTTGTATTTTTCATGGTTGCAAGTGTAGTAACATTTTTTATACCAGCATTTTTACCAGGAGGAAGACTTGTAGATGTACTTACAGTTGGAGGGATAGTTGGTTTAATAGCAACTTTATCTGGTGTAGTAACATCAATTTACCAAGTAAGAGGAAACTTAATTCTTTATTTTTGGTGGATATTAAATACAGTAGCAATGCTTATTATCTCATTAATGGGATGTCTTTATGGGCAAGCTATAAAAACAATACTATTAACATTACCACTACAAATTATAGGGCTTATTTCTTGGAAGAGAAGTTTAGCTAAAGGTAAAGGGGATGTAGTAAGAGTTAAAAGATTCAAAAAAGGACAATGGCCAAAGATTATTATTGCATTAATAGTTTGTTGGTATTTATATATGTTATTTATTAAATATTTACCATATGGGGTACATGCTATATTTGGTGGAGAGATAAAAAAAGACCCATCACTTATAATGGATTCTATATCAGGAATATTAACAACATTTGCATTCTATTTAACATCAAGAAGATATATAGAGCAATGGATATTCTGGATATTCTCAAATGTAGGATTTGTATTATTTGTAGAATCATTTATAAACGCACCTCATTTCTCAATAGTTTATCTATCAGGGTCTATAATGTGGGCACAATATTTAGTTAGTTCATTCTATGGATATTGGAACTGGAAGAAGATTGAGAAGGAACAAAAAGCTGCAATGGCAGAAGATGGTTTAAGAGCGAATTAAAAAAAGTTAATATATAAAAAGTTAAAGGAGGGTTTCACATATAATCTTAAGTGAAACTCTCCTTTGTTATTTCAGAAAGGGTACCTTATTTAAGTTATATGGTACTCTTTTAAATTAATGATTTTGATTTCCTAAAAGATTAATAGTTTCTTCAACATGGTCATGAGTTCCAACTAAGATTATTATATCTCCATCCTTTAGGACTGAGTTTCCGTTTGGAATTATTTCTTCATCATTTCTAATGTATGAGAAAATTCTGCATGTGCTTGGGAAGTTACAATCTTTTAGTGGTCTATCTTCAAAAGCTTTGTTTGTAAGTAAAACTTCACGAACTATAATATGAGTATCTTTAGCATCTGGAAGCTTTTCTTCAGATGGCATAAGCTTTTCAAATATAACAGGAAATAATATGCATGATATTATTGTTGTTATTATGAAGGCTGAATAGTCTGAAGTAGTTATAAACTTAAAGTTAAGTGCAAGTTGTGCTGATACTATAACTAAGCTTAATTGAGCTGTTAAGATTGTAGAACTTGCTAATGAGTTTTTAATTCCAAATTTCTTAGTCATAAGAAGTGATGGAATAAGTTTAACTAAGAAGAAGATTATTAGAAGAACTAAAACTTTTAAAAGAACCTTTGGGTCTTCAAGGATAATTCTTAAATCAACATTTACTCCAACCATAATAAAGAATATAGGAATTAAGAAGCCATATCCAATAATATCAAGCTGGTGTGAAATCTCTTCTTTTGCTTTTCCAGAAAGAATTGAAAAAATCATTCCTGCTAAAAATGCTCCAAGCACAATTTCAGTATTTAACCTTTCTGCAACTGCAACAAGTATTAATATTAAAAGAAAAGCAGCTCTTACAATTATATGAATATTTTTGAATGATGGAATAGTAAAATCATGTCTTTTCATAAATATTCTAGAGACTATGTATACAATTAAAGCAAAAATGAAGATTAAAACAAATTCAAAGCTTTTAAGTGTAAGTCCGTTTTCTGAAACTGAAAAAATAATTGTTGTACCTATAATAGATAAAAACTCACAAAGAATACTAAAGGTTAAGATAAGTTGACCTAATTCATTAGTAATAATATTTTTAGTTTTTAATATAGGAACTACAAGTCCTGGTGATGCCGCCATAAAAATAAAGGCAAATAAGATATATCCTTTTTCTATTCCTATAAGCTTTAATCCAAAGAAAGATAAAATAATAGCAACTACAAATGAAAAAATAAGCATTTGTATTGGAAGCTTTAAGACAGAATCTCCAGATTTATTTCTTTTTAAATCATCAAAATTAATTTCAAGTCCACTTAAAAACATTAAGTATGCAAGACCTAAGTTAGACAAAAATAATATAGATACATCTGAATGTACAATATTTAAAAAAGTTTTTCCAACTAATATACCAATAATAATTTCTCCAACTTGATATGGAATTTTTAATCGCTTTAGCTTTGAAACTAAAAATGGTGTTATAAAAGCGATTATAGATATTACAAGTAGAGAACTGTAGTTTAATTCATTATGCAAAAAATTCCCCTCCTAAAGTTATCATTTGTTAAATTCATTATTATTATATATTTATTTAAATTAAAAATATAGGGGAAAAGCCTAAATATTAGTATTAAATAAATAATCTGTATTTCGATAACTAATATTTATAGATAATAATTATTAACAATTTAAAAACATTAAATTTTTCTATTGAGTATAACCTAAGGTAATAGAATAGAATGAAAAACATAGAAGAGAACAAAAAAGGAGAGAAAAAACATGGGGATAAATTTAAAAATAGCAGGTAGGTTTTTAAAATCTAGCAAAGCTCAAACAACTTTAATTGCACTTGGTATTGCACTAGGTGTAACAGTACAAATATTTTTAGGGTTACTTATTAAAAATCTTAATAATGACCAAATAAATCAAATTGTAGGAAATACATCACAGATAACAATTAATAATAAGGATAATAGTAGTAAGGTATTTGAAAATTATGATAGCATAATAAATACGATTAAGAAGGATTATCCACAAGTATCAGAAATAACAGGAGTTTTAGATACACCAGGAATTATAACAAAAGGTTCAGCTAGTACTTCAATATTAGTTAGAGGAATGAATTTTGGACAAGGTCAAAATATTTATGGAGTTACAAAGGATTTAGTTAAAGGTAATATGCCAACTAAAGAAAATCAAGTTGTAATAGGAGAAGGTATTGCTAAAAAGTATGGATATAATGTTGGTGATAAAATAACTTTCTCAGAACCTAATATGGGGACAAAAACAGTGGTTGTAAGTGGAATTGCAAACTTCCAAGTTGCACAACTTAATAATTCATGGATGGTTACAGATTTAAATTACGCACAAAATTTATTTGGAGAAAAAGGTAAAGTAAATTCAATTGAAATGAAGCTTTATAATAAAGATATATTTACAGCAGATACTATAGCGAGTGGAATTCAGGGTAAAATAAACAATAGTTTACAAGTTACAAACTGGAAAGAAACAAATCCAAGCTTATTAAATGCATTAAGTGGACAAAGTTCATCAAGCATGACAATTCAAGTATTTATAATAATTTCAGTAGCAATGAGTATAGCAGGAGTACTTGCAGTATCAGTTATGCAAAAATCAAAACAAATTGGTATATTAAAAGCAATGGGAATTAAAAATAGAGGAGCAGCAGCAATCTTTATCTACCAAGGTGGAATACTTGGCGTAATAGGTTCAATAGTTGGTGGAATACTTGGAGTTGGATTATTTGAGTTATTCTCAAATGCAATAAAAACACCATCAGGTGCACCAATAGTAACAGGTCATGTTTATATAGGATATTTATTAGTAAGTATGATTATAGCAATTATTGTAGCAATTCTTGCAGCAGTGTTTGCCGCATCTAAATCATTAAAATTAGATCCAATGGAAGTTATAAGAAATAACTAAGGAGGAAAAGGGAATGGAAGTTTTAAATTTAAAAAACATAAATAGAGTTTATGGTGATAAAATAAAAACACAAGTTTTATACGATATAAATTTAAGTATAGAAGAAGGAGAATTTGTTTCAATAATAGGTCAAAGTGGTAGCGGTAAATCTACAATGATGAATATTATGGGGACACTAGATACTCCAACATCAGGAGAAGTTCACATAAATGGACAAAGAACTGATAAAATGAGCAAGAATGAACTTGCAAGAGTAAGAAATGAAGAGATAGGATTTATATTTCAATTCCATTATCTTTTACCAGAGTTCACAGTTCTTGAAAATGTATTAATGCCATATAGATTATCAGGAAAAAAAGTAACTAAAGAAGTGTTAGAAAGAGCAGAAAAACTTCTTGAAATAGTTAACTTAACAAGCGTAAAAAATAATAAAGCAACTGACCTTTCAGGAGGACAACAGCAAAGAGGAGCTATTGCAAGAGCATTAATAAACAATCCTAAAATAATACTTGGAGATGAACCAACAGGAAATCTTGATTCAAACACAACAGAAGAAGTATACAACCTTTTAAGAGACATAAACAAAGAGTTCAATACAACTTTTGTAATAATAACTCATGATAATAGAATTGCAGAAAAAGCAGATAGAGTTATTACAGTAAGTGATGGAAAGATTGTAGAAGATACAAAAAAATAGTATAATTAAATTACAAAATATGTAAAAGACTAAAGGTTAAATATCTTTAGTCTTTTTTAGATAGTATAAGGAGATAGTAATGGGGATTGTGAGATTTTTAGGAATGTTTTTTGTAAGTAATTTAATATGTCTAAAGGCACATGCGTTAAGTATTATGATGATGGTCTTTACGACGGATTCAGGAGGAGTAACAGGTGGAAAATTATTTGTAATGATACCAGTTTTTTTAATTATAGCTATATTTACTGTTGGACTTCCATTGGTGATAGTACAAAAGTTGTGTGCAGCTCTAGTAGATAAAAATTTTTCAAAAGAAGAAAGAAAATTAAGAGGAAAATTTGATAATAGAGGAGTTATAGGAGTTCTTTTAATCTATATTGTTATAGGAATAAATATGCATTTGTAAGAGGAGTTTAGTATAAGGGGATGTGGGATTTTGAATGAAGACTATAAGGTTTTGGGCAATGTTTGTTATAAGTAATTTAATATGCTTTGGAGCACATTTTTTTAGTTATGTAATGGTAGGATTTTCGTTAGATTCTGGTGGAACAAAGGGAGCTGAAATATTAGGAATAATACCGGCATTTTTATTTGTATTTTTTATAACTATAGGAATACCCTTATTTGTAGTGCAAAAGATAGGTTCATTAATGGTAGATAGAAATTTGCAAAAAGAGGAAAGGAAATTGAGAAGAAGGTTAGATGACAAGGGTGTTATGGCAGTTGTTTTATTGTATGCGGCCTTTGGAACCTATATTCATTTACAGATTTGGATGTCTTAGTATAAAAGGGGTATAATAAAAGAAAGAAGAACTAAGGAGGAGAAGATGGAAGAAAAATTTTATAAACCTAAGGAAATAGCAGAAATGCTAGGGATTACAGTGAGAACTTTACAGTATTATGATAAGGTAGACCTTTTAAAGCCAAGCTATAAAAATGATAAGGGATATAGATTTTATATAAGTGATGATATACATGAACTTAGAAAAATAATTTCGTTAAAATTTTTAGGTTTTTCAATAGATGAAATAAGAAAAATTCTTGAATCTGATTCTAAGGAGAATATTGAGAGATTAAAGGAAAAAAAGCGTGATTTAGAGCATGAAATAAAAAAACTTACAATAATTAATGAGTGTTTAGAAGATTTAGATGTAGTAAAACATGAAAATGAAATAGATTGGCTTAAAATTGCAGGAAGTATAAAAACAAAGAGGATAGAAAGCCATAAAATTCAATATGGTGATGATGTACGTGATAAAGAAAAACATGGAGATTTACATAAAGAGTTAATGGATATATTAATCGAAATATTAAATAGCAAAGGCTCTGAAGAGGAAAAACAAGTTAAAAGGCTTAGAGTGCATATGAATAATATGACTAGAAGTGATAATGGATTAGAAGTTATATTAGAAAATCTTAAAGACATAAGTGATATGCCAGGAAAAATTAGAGGATTACCAACAAAGGATGCTTTAACTATTGCAGAAAAAATAGAAAAGTACAGATAAGGCTTTAGAAAATATAAATAATTATGTAAAATGAATATATAGAAAAAAGGAAATGGAGTGATATAAATGAAAAAAGTAGAAGAAAGATTTTTAGAGTATATAAAGTTTGATACAAAATCAGATGAAGAAAGTAATACAGTGCCAAGTACTAAGGGGCAATTAGTATTAGGTGATGCATTAGTTAAAGAACTTAAGGAAATTGGACTTGTAGATGTAGAGCAAGATGAAAATGGATATATCTATGCAACATTAAAAGGAAAT
>NZ_JBOFRG010000008.1:0-6195 GCF_051650885.1 Clostridium sp. | reverse complement strand
ATTTAACTATAGAAGTTTTCACATATTCATAAATGAAATTAACTATATTTGAAGTTTGAGTATTATTTTTGATAATTGCAGAAGGTAAAACTATGGAATAATTTATAGAGCTAATATTTGGAATAGTTCCATCTGTTCCGTTTGCAAGAACTTTAAAAGATATTGTGGCAGAGCTTAAGCTTGGAATTGTAATATTTAGGCTTAAACCATTTTGAGGATTAGCATTTAAGATGGATGAGCCATTGAGAATTAAACTATTTTGAATGAAACTTGTAGTGATTGGAATTGAATCAGTAAAAACAATATCAGATATTTCATTTGGTGAATTATTATAAATGACGATTGTATAAGTTATAGTGCTTCCTGGTGAAGCGATTTCCTTATCAATGCTTTTGACAAGGCTTGTGCTATCAATAAAAAGGTTAGTTGTAACAACATTACTAACTTTCCCAATAGCATAAATAGGACCATTATTTATAGGTCTAAATGTGGCTTGGGTATAAGCAAAATTACTAATAGTATCTGTAAGAGGAGTGTTAGGATTTATATTTACAGAATAAGTTATAGTGTAGACTGTACCATAAGGGACAGAGCCTAAGTTTATTCCAGCTTGGATATCCTCACTACTTGGAATTCCATTTATACTTAAAGAATTTGGAATAAGGGTAGTGTTAGAAGGAATTGTGTCTTGAACAAAGCCAGTTAAAGCATCGGCACCACCATCATTTGTAACTATCAATGTATAAGTTAGAGTATTTTTAGGTGTTGTAAGTATTTTATCAACATACTTTACTGGTGTTAAATATGTTTGTTTTGAGTCTATTTCAAGACCAAGCATACCTACAAAAAGTACATCTCCTTGAAAGCCGATTGAAATAGTTGCAGAGGTACTATTATTTGCTAAAATTCCACTTGCATCAACGTTTGTAATATCAAACATATCCCGTGCATAAGTTGGGCCTGTAAAAGGTGAAGTCCCAGTTTGTCTAGGTACATTATATTGAGCAAAGCTACCAACAGTAGTTACGTTTCCTGTATAATCGCAAATTTGATTATTGAAAAAGTTATTTGCAGGATTGTAGGGACCTGATAAGACCCCAGAATTTAAAGTTACAACGTCACCAGGAGCAAAATAATTACTTTCTACGGCTTGAATATAAACTCTAGCTTTAACAGTTCCAAAACTTGGGGTGTTAAAGCCCGAGGCAACGGCAGATCCTCCATTTTGAATAAAACCTGTATAAAAACTTAAATTTCTAATTGGCATTGAAGGATGTGTATATGCAATTAAAATTCCCCAACCTATACCATGAACATCAAAGCTAGAAGTAAAAGCTAAGTCTGTAACAGAATAAGAGCCAAAACCAGAATTTTGTACAATAGTTGTTACATCAGTAGCACCAGAGTTTGAATCAGTCCAGTTTAAATTTACTTTATGGGGAATACTATTTGAGTCAATTAAAGTTACATTTCCAGCAGGTGAATAAGAATTACTTTGAACAGTTAAAATTGCAAAAACAACATTAGAACCAATTGGAACATCAGCAGGTGAAGGGTTTAAAACTGCAAAAGATCCAAGTTTGGAGCCAAGAGTTGAAGTTCCAGCGTAAGTGTCTACTGAAAAAGAACTTGTGATTCCATTTCCACTATTTAAATTAGGATCTAGAGTGATACCAGTAGCACAGTAAGTGCTATTAGCTGACATACCAACAGTATTTCCAGTATGAATCATTTTTAAAGGGCCAGTTTGAGAAAATCTAAGTGTTAGTGCCATAAAATCAGTCTCCTTTCAGTATATATTACTCAGTTGAATATATAATTGTTAAATTAACTAAAATTTTTAATAGGTATAGGTATTTACAATTATTATTTTAGGTATAATTAAAAGAAAGTGGAGGTAGATTATGGATTTTAAAGAAATTATTAAAAAGAATGAATATGATTTTTTAAGAAATGAAAAATCATTAGGAAACAATATTATTCTTTTAGCACCTGCTGGAAGCTATGCATATGGAACAAATGTAAGTAACAATAATCATGTATCTGATATTGATATAAGAGGTGTTTATTTAAATTCAAAGGAAGAACTTCTTTTAATGGATTGTGAGGAAAAGCCTTATGAAAATAGAGAACTTGATGTTGTTTTATATCCTCTTAAGCAAATTATTAAACTTTTAAGAGCCTGCAATCCTAACACAATTGAACTTTTAGGATTAAAGGAAGATAGATACATTTATCTTTCTAAGGAGGGGAAAATGCTTTTAGATAATAGAGAGTTATTTTTATCTAAAAGAGCTTATGCATCCTTTGGAGGATATGCAGTTCAGCAACTTAGAAGACTTCAAAATGCACTAGCACGTGATTCATATCCTCAAGGTGAAAAAGAAGAACATATTAAAAAATCCATTGAAAAGCAAATGCTAACTTTCAATGATAGATACAAAGAATTTGGAGATGGATTTATAAATTTAGAAGTAGAAGAATCAAAGAAAATTGATTTAGAAAAAGAAATTTTAATAGATGTAAACTTAAAAGCTTATCCATTACGTGATTTCAAAAACATTTATAGTGAAATGAATCAAATCATAAGAGACTATGATAAATTAAATAAAAGAAATTCTAAGAAAGATGAAACCCATCTTTTAAAACATGCAATGCATTTAATTAGACTTCTTTTAATGGGGAATGAAATTTTAAGTGGAAAGGGAATAAACACTTATAGAGAAAATGACAGAGAGTTTTTACTGAATATTAGAAATGGAAAATATTCATATGAAGAGATATTTTCTTTTGTAGATAAATTTGAAGAAGAGTTTAAATATGCATATATCCATACTGAACTTAATGAAAAGGAAGATACAAAAAGAATAAATGAGTTAGTAATGGAAATAAATAAAGGTATATTGAAAAGATAGGAGGCAGAAAGCTATGAGAGAAGAACTTGAAGAGTTTTTATGTGCAATAGATGAAGAAAGTTTGTCTAAAGATTATGAAAATATAGAAGCTACTATTTTAAAGTTTGTACCAGAGCTTACACTAATAAAAGATGTAACTCAAGAAAACAAGCATCATATATATAATGTTTTAAAACATACCTTGTATTCAATTGCCTATAGTAAGAAAGATAAAAAGGTGAGAGTAGTCCTTCTTTTACATGATATAGGAAAAGGAAAATGCAAAACAATAGATGAAAAGGGAGTTGCACATTTTTACCTTCATCCATTAAAATCAAAAGATTTAAGTTATCCTATATTAAAAAGACTTGGATATGAAGAAAAAGAAATTAAAGAGATTTTATCTTTAATAAAAAATCATGACAGACAGCTTCCATCTAAAAAAGCAATAAGAAAGCTTTTAAAAGAAATGAAAAAAGAGGAGGTATTAACGCTTTTAGAAGTTAAAAAAGGTGATGCAAAAGGTCAAAATCCAGAATTTCTAGAGCCTAAGCTACAAGCAATTGAATATATTAAAGAAAATTTAACTGAAACAATATAGTGGATATAACCTATATATTTTAGGTTATAAAAAATAAATATAAAATTTTGAAAGAGTATATCTTAGATTTTTTTAGTCTCCTTTTTTTATCTGTGGGATTACATTATAATAAAGATATTACAATGTGAAGGTGGTTTTTTTATGAAAAGGAATGCTGCACAAAGAGAGCTTAAAAAGTTTGAAAGTCAGTTTAGAAAAACTCATGAGATTATTCATAATTCAGGAGTTAAAGCTTTAATATCAGAGGATATATCTATAAGGAAGAAGCTAGCTACTCTTTTAGAGATTAAAGAGTTTAATTTAAAGGGGTATGAGGATGTATATGAGGATTACCTTGACCTTTTAAAATATATTTCAAGAGAAATTTTAGAAGATTATAATAAGAAAAATAATAGTAATTTTAAATTTAATGATATAGCAGGAGAAAATTATAGAAATCTTATTAATTCAGGTATAATGACTATTTTAGTTAAGGAGCATATTCCAAGAGTTATACGTGAAGATTTTGATAAGGCTTTTCCAGATAATCCTAAGGATGAATTTATTTTAGCTAGAAAGATAGAAAGAAAGTTTATAATTCATTTAGGAGATACAAATACAGGTAAAACCTATAATGCAATGGAAAGATTAAAAACTGCTAAGGAAGGTGTTTATTTATCACCACTTAGAATTCTTGCTCTTGAAATTTTTGAGAAGTTAAATGATGAGGGCATTACTTGTAGTCTTTCAACAGGTGAGGAAGAAGACATTAAGGAAAAGGCTACTCATATGAGTTGTACTATTGAAAAAGCTAACTTAAAGAAGCTTTATGATATTGCAGTTATTGACGAAATTCAAATGCTCCATGATATGCAAAGGGGAGATGCTTGGACAAAAGCACTTTTAGGACTACCAGCAAGAGAGATTCATCTTTGTGGTGCATTAAGTAGTTTAGATATAATAAAAGAAATTTTAGATAATATTGGTGAAGACTATGAAATAAAGGAATATAAAAGAAGAGTTCCTTTAGAGGTTGAAAGACATGAATTTAACCTAAAGGATGTAGAAGAAGGAGATGCCTTAGTTCTTTTCTCAAAGAAAAAGGTATTAGAAAAAGCTGATGCTTTATCTAAAATGGGAATTAAGGCTAGCATTATTTATGGAGATTTACCTCCTGAAGTGCGTAAAAAGCAATATGAAATGTTTATAAATAAAGAAACAACAGTAGTAGTAACAACAGATGCTATAGGAATGGGAGTCAACCTTCCTATTAGAAGAATAGTATTTTTAAATACTAAAAAGTTTGATGGTGAAGAGGTTCGTGAGTTAAAATCACAAGAAGTAAAGCAAATTGGTGGAAGAGCTGGAAGGCTTGGAATCTATGAAACAGGTTATGTAAGTACAATAAAGGGATATATTGATTTTATAGCAGAAAAGCTAGAGGAAGAAGATGAAAAAATTAAAAAGGCAGTACTAGGGCCATCAGATGCAATAGTTAAAATTGAAGGCTTAAAGCTTAAAGAAAAACTTGCCCTTTGGAAAGAAAAAGATCCAAAGCTTGATATCTATAAAAAGATGGATATCTCAGAATATCTTTTAATTTTAGATAGAGTTAAAAAATATAAATTAAAAGATGAGGATGAATGGAGTCTTTTAAAGGTAGCCTTTGATGTTAAAAATGATGATTTAATGAAAACATTCTTAAACTTTATAGATGAATACTTCGTCTTAAAATATGAGGAACTTTTAAAACCAGAATGTTTAACTCATGGATTAACAGATCTTGAAATATACTATCAAAAAGTAAATATGTATTATTCATTCTCAAAGAATTTTAATTTAAAGATAGATATACAGTGGATTAAAAATGAAAGAATTAGAATTAGTGATGAAATAAATGATATTTTAATAAGAAATTAAGCAAAAGCTTCCAAGATTTTTGGGAGCTTTTTATATTAGAAAATATTTTTAAAAATATAATAAAAATTATGTAAAAGTAGTGGCAAAATTTAAGGGATTTTATATTATATAACATAGGTATCATTAAGATACAAAACCTAAGGAGGAACTGAAAATGGCTAATTTAAATCAAGAATATTCAATTCAAAATGCAGATGTGGTTACTCAACTTACAGGACTTGGAAGTCAAATGGGTGTAGATATAATTATAAAAGCACCTGCAGGAAAGACAATTACAGTAGAGACAGGGTCTACTATTCAATTAGACTGGGTTGATACTACAGGAGCAAAAAAATTTGCTAAAGTTCTTACAGCAGGAACAATAAATGATTCTACAGGAATAACTTTTGGTCCTTATTATCCTGATGGAGTAGTTTTTGAAGATCAAGCAGCCGTTGATGCTTTCTTTACAACAGATGTTACAGCTAAGATATACAAAGCTACTATAGCTTAAAATTTAAGATACAAAAAATAGCTAGTTTTGACACTAGCTATTTTAAAATAAAAGGAGGAGAGGTGTTATGGCAGGTGCTAGTCTAGATATAAATTTAACTAAAGAGAATACTATAATAACTTCAATTCCTGTAATTTATAATATTGAAATTTTAATTGATTTAGAGGAGTATAGTGAATACATTAAAGAAGAAAATGGAAGAATCTATCTAGAAACAGACTTGGAGATACCAGTAATAATTAATGGAGAGGAAAAGGTAAGTAGTATTTCATTAATTAACTACTATAATGTAAATGAAATTTTAGATA
>NZ_JBOFRG010000007.1:0-1336 GCF_051650885.1 Clostridium sp. | reverse complement strand
TAAATACAAGGACAGTTCTTTGACCAACAGCTAAGCTTCCTACATTAACTCCAGTTTGTACATTACCTCCATTTGAAATTCCATTTACAGTCAGACTTCCTGGTACAAATGAAACATTACTAGCTTGAAGAATATCCTTAACAATAACATTGTCTAAAGGTAATGTTCCATCGTTTAAAACATCAAGCGTATAAGTTATTATATCTCCTACAACAGCCGTTGTTTTATCAGTTGTTTTAGTTACAGTAGCATTTCCTACTCCACCAGGGGTATTTACAATTGTTTGAACTTGATTTGAAGTATTACTTCCTTGCCCCTGACCACCACTTGGATTTGTATAAGTGTAATTATCTATTGCAGTATTAGGAATTGGATTTGGCACTGGCACTGCGTTTACCGTTACCCTATAAGTTAACAGTACAGATTGCCCAATAGCTAAGTTTCCTACATTTACACCGTTTTGAATATTTCCAGCATTCGGTGAACCATTTACAGTAAGGCTTCCTGGTACGAATGAAATATTACTAGCTTGAAGTGTATCTGTCACAATTAGATTTGTAAGATCTAAATTTCCTGTATTTGTTACAGTTATTCCATAATTTAAAGTATCACCAATATTAGCAGTTGTTTTATCTACTGATTTTACAATAGTGGTATTCGGATTTCCTGATGGATTATTAACTTGTGTTGTAACATTATTTGAATCTTTATTATTAGTTACAGGGGAACCACCAGATGGGGTATAAGTGTATTGGACATTACTTTTATTTGGAATTGGATTTGGTATTGGTGTACTATTTATTTTTACTCTAAATACAACAATAGCACTTGCTCCAACCGCTAAACTTCCTATATTTATTCCACTACTCGGATTTCCAGTATTACTTACTCCATTTACTGTTACAGAACCTGGAACAAATGTTATTCCATTAGCTTCAAGAGCATCTGTAAATGTAACATTTGTAAGTGGTAATGTTCCTGTATTTTGGATTGTTGAAGTATAAGTTATCTCGTCTCCGATATTTGCAGTAGCTTTATCTACGGCCTTTATAATAGATGCATCTCCACCACCACTACTTCCTTGAACATTTGTATTTACTTGATTTGAAGTAGATGTTCCTGGTGTAGGACTTCCACCTGGTCTTGTATAAATATAACCTGCTCCTGCTGTATTAGGAATTGGATTTGGTGTTGGCGTTCCATTTATTTTAACTTGATAAGTTAAAATCGCTGTTGAACCAATAGCTAAATTTCCAATATTAATACCACTTTGAATATCTCCACTATTAGAAACTCCATTTACAGTTAAAGAACCTGGTACTATAGAAATATTACT
>NZ_JBOFRG010000006.1:0-10459 GCF_051650885.1 Clostridium sp. | reverse complement strand
AATGAGATTTCTGCCGTTGTAGATATGATTTATAAAGCTGGTGTATTAGAAGAAGGAAAAGACCCTAAGTTTGAAAATAATGTAAAGGGTTTAGTTGAAGCTATAAATTACACAGTAGACAAATATTATAAAGAAGCTTATTATGGATGGCAATTTAATATTTGGGCATACTCAGGACAAGGAGTTCCAGGACAAGGGTTACTTCACCAAACTGAATATTTAGGATGGGACAAGGGAAGAGAGTTCATTAAAGATGCTGCTACAAAAACAGCTGAATACTATGAAAATAGTGGAATAACTAGCTATGGAGCTGATTTTATTTCAATAGATAAATATGGTTTAGATGGAGCATATGAAACAGGTGCACCTGAAGACCCAGAAAAATCAAGATGGTTCTGGAATGCAGATATTTGGGATAATTATCTTTTCTATACTAAAACCTTAAGTGATGTAACAAATTTACCAGCAGTTCTTTGGCAAATTCCAGTGGGACATATAAATAATTCACAAACAATGAGTCCTTATGATAATGAAGCCTTTGCAGAACTTAAAAATGTAGCAGGAAGCTATGAGGATTCAGCAACAACTTATTTCTTTGGAGACACATTTAAAGCAGGAAATGCAAAGAGATTAGAATATTTTAGTAAAAATGAAGCAAAAGACCCTAAAGTTACAGTTAAGGGAGATACTATAACTTGGGGAAGTCATATGGAAGAAGTGAGAGACTCTAATATAGTATCAGTATTATTTGGGGCAGGAGTTGGAGCAAGTACAGATGCAGTAGGTTCACCTCCAACAGATGATTACTTCTGGATAACAAAAGCTCAATATTATTATGATAAAGTAGTAATGCTTGCAGGTGGAAAACCAGTTGAAAAGCCATTAAAGCCTGAAGTTATTGTAGACAAAACTGAAAATGATGGAAATTATAATGTAAAATTAGAAATTCCAAAAGATTCTAAAGCTACTGACTATAAACTTTACGAAAACAATAAAGTTATAAAAGAAGGTGCAGTAACTAGTGAAAAGTTAACAGTATCTGTAGATATGAAAGACAAGGCAGAAGGAGAATATATCTATAAAGCAGAACTTAAAAATAAAGATGGAATAACAACTAGTATATCTGTAAAAGTAATTGTTAAAAAAGATGTAGTAGTTCCACAAGAAAAGCCTAAAAAACCAAGCATATCAGTAGATAAAGCACAAAATAAAGGGGATTATAAAGTAACTGGAACTATTTCAAAAGATTCAAATGGAAAAACATTTAAATTATATGAAAATGCTAAAGTTATAGAAGAGGGTGTAGTAAGTAAAGAAGAAAAAATTATTACTAAAGACTTTAAAGGAAAAGCAGTAGGTAAATACACTTACAAAATAGAGCTTATAAATGAAGTAGGAGTGACTACAAGTGAAACTATAGAAGTTGTAGTAGAAAAAGATGAAGTAACTCCACCATCAGTAGGAGATACGTATGATTCGAACAAAGTATATAATACTGGAGATAAAGTAATTTATAAAGGGAAAGAATACACTGCAAAATGGTGGGTTAAAGGTGAAGCACCAGACAAGAGTGCAGCTTGGGAAGTAACACCAGAAACAGGAGCTGATGGAACGCAAATCTATGTACCAGGAAAGGCTTACAATGGTGGAGATGTAGTTTCTTATAATGGAACTAAGTATAAGGCTAAGTGGTGGACTAATACTGTACCTGGTAGCGATGAATCATGGAGCAAAGTATAATTAAAAATGAAGAATTAAAAATTGAGAATTAAGGGGGATTTGCAAGCAAATCTGTCTGAGGGGACTCAAAATTTGTCTGGCGACAAATTTTATCGTGGATAATACTTTTTTAGTTAAGAGTTAATAGGGAAAAAGTAAGAGTTGATATGGGTTCATGGGAAGTTTTTGGGGGAACTCAAAATTTGTCTGGCGACAAATTTTATCGTGAGAAATACTTTTTAGTTAAGAGTTAATAGGGAAAAAGTAAGAGTTGATAAGGTTTGATGGGAAGTTTTTGGGGAACTCAAAATTTATCCTACGATAAATTTTATCGTAGGAAAGGCTTTTTAGTTAAGAATTAAGAGTGAAAAATTAAGAATTTTGGATAATAAAGAAAAACCGAATTGGCAAAGCAATTCGGTTTTTCTAACTATTAATTATTAACTATTAACTACATATGTAGTATTTTTAACTTTTTTGTATTAAAATGTATTTGTATAGAAAATTTTGGAGGGGTTTATGAAGAAAAAAGGTATTATTATTGGTGTTGTATTAAGTGTTTCTGTTGTTGGGTTTGGTGGTTTTGAGTTTTACAAGGGAACTAAGGCTGAAGCTTTAGTTGATGAGAGTGTCGAGTTTATTAAGAATGGAGATTATGTTAGTGCATATAAGAAGATTCTTGATGCAGGTGATGTTTCTAGCAAAAATAAGAAGGTTATAGAAGCTTATAAGAGTTTGAAGTATGAAAAAGAGGGAATTGATACTTTGAATAAGGCAACTGCTTTAAAAGAGAGTGGAAAACAGCTTGAAGCTTTGGAGATGCTTACACAAATTGATGATAAGGCTACTTTTTCTAAAGAAAGAGGAAAAAATTTAGCTAAGGACATAAAGGATAATAGTATTGAAGAGAATATAAAAAAGGCTGAAGAAAATATTTTGAAGAATAACTTTGAAGAGGCTAAAAAGAATATCCAGGCTATTGAAAATTTAGAAAAAGAAAATAGTAATGTTGCTCTTTTAAGCAAAAAATTAAATGATAAAAAAGAAGAGTTAATTAATTTAAATATCAAAGAAGCTAAAAGTGCTTTAAATAATAAAAAATATAATGTTGCAGAAGAAAAGATAGGTAATATTAAAAAGCTTGATAAAAATAATAAAGCTCTTGTAGAGTTAAACGCTAGTTTAGATAAGAAAATTAAAAATGAGAAGTTTTATAACAATGAATTCAGAGGATTATCTAATAATGTAAAGGTTGAAAAATATATGTCACCACATATTGGTGAAGTAAAGCTTATGATTAGTGAATATAATCCGGATATTATAGATAATAAATCATTTATAGATTTTTATAACAAGAATATAAAACCTTATAGAAAACATGGTGTTATCTATAACTTAGTTAACATAAATAAACCTAATGAAGGCTTTACATTTGCAGGAGCCGCAAATGAACATAATGAGTTTAATAAGGGGAAAATCAGTCAAAGTCCAAGTCATTTAAAAGGTACAATAGATATTGAGGATAAAAATACTCAATACTGCGGGATGAGAGGATATGAATTAACTTCATATATGCTTTCAAATCATGCAAAAGTAGAATTTAAATTCGATTAGTAATTAAAATCAGAACAGAGTAAGATTTAATAAATTTTACTCTGTTTTTTTGAAATTAAAATGTTAATCTGAAGATTTAAAAAGATGGAATGTTTATTAAGTGATTAAATGGTGTATAATTTAAATAAGAAAATAGTAAAGGTATGATTATAATGGAAGAGTTTAAAGAATTTTTTGATGACAGAGTAAATACAACTAAAATCTTTAATACAACAGGTGTGTGTGTTGAAGAAAAACATTATATGGTTAATATAAATGGAAAATTAAAAGAAATAGTAAAGCTTGTTCAACAAGAGAAATATTTTGTAATAAATAAGCCAAGACAGTATGGAAAAACAACTACACTAAATAAATTATATAAAATTTTAAGAAGTAGATATAAAGTGTTAAAGTTAGACTTTGAAGTTATGGCATCTTCTTTTAGAGAAGAGGAATTATTTTGTGAAGTGATGAGGCTTAAAATTTCAAGCTGTGTAGGCTATGAAATAGAAAAGATAGATACTTTATTTCACTTGAGTAATGTTATTTCTAAAATAACAAAAAATGAAGAAGTGATACTTATAATTGATGAAGTAGATAAAATATCAAACAATAAATTGTTTTTAGACTTTCTCGGAATTTTAAGGTCATTATTTTTAGAGAGAGCAGTAGGAGAGACTACAACCTTTAAATCCGTAATACTTGCAGGAGTCCATGATATAAGAAACTTAAAATTGAAATTTAGAGACGGAACAGACACAAGGTATAATTCACCTTGGAATATAGCAGTAAACTTTAATGTAGATATGAGTTTTAATATTTTTGAAATAGGCACAATGTTAGAAGAATATAAAAAAGATAATAATTTAACCTTTAATGTAGAAGAAATAAGCACTGAAATCTATAAATATACAAGTGGATATCCATATTTAGTATCAAGAATATGTCAAATTATAGATGAGGATATTTATGAAAAGAAAGAAAATTGGAAAGTTCAAGATGTATTAAAAGGGGTTAAAATTTTAATAAGTGAAAGAAACCCATTAATAGATGATTTAATAAAAAATCTTGAAAACAATAAAGAACTATTTGGATATGTATACGAAATCTTAATACTTGGAGCCCAACAAGTATACAACATAAATGAGCCTAATATAGATAAAGGAACAATGTTTGGATATTTTATAAAGAATAAAGAGGGAACAGTAGAGGTTTCAAATCAAATATTTAAAGAAATTATTTATAACTATATGACATCGAAAATTAAAAATAAAGTTATGGATAAATACAACTTTAAAAATAATTTCATAACAGAAGACAATGGATTGAATATAGAAAAAATTCTAAAAAAATTCCAACAATTTATGAAGGAAAACTATAGTTCAAGAGACAAGGAATTTTTAGAAAGGCAGGGTGTTCTATTATTTTTAGCATTTATAAAGCCAATTATAAATGGGGTAGGGTTTGAATATAGAGAAGTTCAAATCTCAGAAGAAAAGAGACTAGATATTGTAATATCATATAATCAACATAAGTATATAATAGAAACTAAAATATGGTATGGTGAAATAGCACACCAAAAGGGTATTCAGCAATTATATGATTATTTAGAGATAGAAGGAATTAATGAAGGATACTTACTAATTTTTAATTTTAATAAAAATAAAGAGTATGTTCAAAATTATCAGACAGTAAAGGATAGGAGAATATTTGAAGTATTTGTATAAATGAAAACTGATAGCTAAATTTAGGCTATCAGTTTTTAGGTGTATAAAGAAAATTAATTAGAATATTTAATAAGAAAGAGTTAATTATTTTTAAAATATATTGAATAATGTTATAATCAGTAACAGAAAGTTATGTAAATTCGTTTGAATTTAGGAGGAAATGATGGAAGAATTAAAAAAAGCAATTAATGAAATTTTAGAGGATAATGTAGGGAAAATTGTTATTAGTAATAAGATGAAGAAGGATTTAGAGTTTAACAAAATAAATGTGTCTTTAAAGGAATCAAAAGATAAAAGTTTTTATCAAATCGAAAAATTTACAGATAAACAAGTTTTCCATGAGAATGTGAGCAGAGAAGAACTTAGAGATAGATTAGTTATTCTTACAGAAGGTAACTTTAAAAATTTAAATGCGTGGTCAACAGAGTGTACATATGACCTTAAAATTTCTAAGAAAGGAAAAGTATTCTTAGGAAAAAAAGGTTCTAATAATTTAAAGATTGTAGAAAAAGCTTCAAAGCACAATAAGGAGAAAAATTATATCTTAAAAGAAGGTATGATTATAGAGCCACTTATTGATTTAGGGGTTTTCACTAAGGAAGGTAAGGTTGTTAATTCTAAATATGATAAGTATAAGCAGATTAACAGGTTTGTTGAGATTGTTGATGATGAAATTAAGAAGAATGATTTTAAGGAGCTTACTATTTTAGATTTTGGATGTGGTAAGTCTTATTTAACTTTTGTTCTTTACTATTACTTTGTAAAGATTAAAGGGATAAAGGTTAAGATGATTGGTTTAGACCTTAAGAAGGATGTTATTGAGAAGTGTAATAAGATTGCAAAGGGCTATGGTTATGATGATTTAAGCTTTGAGCTTGGAGATATTAATGGTTATAAGTATGAGAATAAGGTGGATATGGTTATAACTTTACATGCTTGTGATACTGCAACTGATTATGCTCTTTATAATGCAATTAAGTGGAATGCTAAGATGATTTTCTCAGTTCCTTGTTGTCAACATGAGTTTAATAGTCAAATGGAGACAGAAGAGTTTTCTATAATTTCAAGATATGGAATTATAAAAGAAAGAATGGCGGCACTTATGACTGATGCTGTTCGTGGAAATCTTTTAGAGGTTATGGGATATAGAACTCAAATTTTAGAGTTTATTGATATTGCTCATTCACCTAAAAATATTTTAATAAGAGCATCTAAAGGTGGCGTTTCTAAGGATAAGAAGGAAGCTTCAATGAAGGAAGTTAGAAGCCTTATAAAAGAATTTAATTTTAAACCAACATTATTAGGGCTTTTAGAAAATGATGATTTAATAAAATAGATGAATTTTAAGAAGCTGTGCTTAAATGCATAGCTTTTTATGTTATAATTTTTTTATGAATAAATTGTTAAATGGGATTTTAGGAGAGATGAATATGGAAAAAGCTTATAGAGAAAGAGTTATTGATGGGTTTAATAATGAAGGAATTTTTATAAGAAGTTGGGAAAAGGTTGAGAATCCAAAGGGGATTGTTCAAATTATTCATGGTATGGCTGAACATAGTTTAAGATATGACCACTTTGCAAAGTTTTTAAATAGTAATGGATATATAGTTTATGGAAGTGACCATAGAGGTCATGGAGAAACAGGAAAAAATACAAATCTTTATGGATATTTAGGGGAAAATGGTTTTAACAATGTTGTAGAAGACCAATTTATGATAACTAAGTTTATAAAAAAAGAAAATGAAAATTTACCTATACATATTGTTGCACATAGCTTTGGTTCTTTTGTGGGGCAAGAGTATATTACAAGATATAGTAATGAAATAGAGGGAATAACTTTTTCAGGCTCTTGCAAACAGGATGGATTTGATGTGAAGCTTGGATTGTTTGTAGCTAATCTTCAAAGTAAGATTTTTGATGAAAAATCTAAGGCGAAATTTTTAGATAAGATGGCATTTTTATCGTTTAATAAAGAAGTGAAAAATAAAAAAACAAAGATGGATTGGCTTACTAGAGATGAAGACGAAGTAAGTAAATATTTAAATGATGAAGCTTGTGGCTTTTGTCCTACAATAAATTTTTATAAAAGTCTTTTTACTGGATTTAAACATCTTTATAAGAATGAAAAGCTAGAGAAGATAAGAAAAGATTTGAAAATAAATATAGTATCAGGTGATAAAGACCCAGTAGGAAAGTATGGCATTGGAGTTAATAAACTTTATGAGCAATATAAGGATTTAAATATTGAAAAAGTAAGAGTAAAGCTTTTTAAAGATGGAAGACATGAAATGATTAATGAAACGAATAAGGATGAAGTTTATAATTATATTTTAGAAAATATTTGAAAGTAAAAAATCAAAAAACTACAAAAAAGAGAAAACTGCTAAAAATTTAGCAATTTTCTCTTTTTTTAATAGCTTTTTGATATCTATGTGCAATAAAGAATCCAAGTAATCCAAAGAATACAGGTCCTATAATCATAAGTATTCCTTGCTCTGCACCACCAGGCTGTGTCCAAGGTTGGATTAGAGAAAATACTACTGCAAATATGATTACAAGCAGTGATATAGCATTATAGATGATTCCTACCTTTTTACTGAAGAACTTATAGTGTTTTTCTATATTATCATTTAGCTTAAACTTAATATATGCAAAGGTTATAAGTCCCCATGGTATTACGTTTGCGACAGTAACCATAAAGGTTGTATAGTTATAAATATCATTTGCATTGTTTCCAAAGATTAAAACAATAAGAAGTGCCCCACCACATAAGAATGATGCTAAAAGCCAAAGTGCATTAGCTGGAACATTATGTTTATTTTTCTTTGTTACAAACTCTGGTAACATTCCTTTTGGTAATCCCTCAATTAATTGTTTAATTGGGAAGTAGTAGTTAAGTGGTAACTGTAAGAATGAAAGTGCTGCTATCCATGAGTAGAATATCATGTACCATTTAGCAAATACTGCTGCATGTGCCGCGCTCATTCCAAGTGCAATTCCAAGTGAGGAATAATATTTTAATCCTAAATAAACAGTAAAGTTAACTAAGTTAACATTAGGATTACTATAAACTTCTTTCCAGTTTATAACCATTCCACTTCCTACAATCATTACTATAGTAAGTGCAAAAATTACAACAACTGTTACAAAAATTCCACGAGGAACAGTTTTTCTAGGATTCTCTACTTCATCAACAAGTCCACTAGCAGATTCCATTCCACCAAATATCATAATTGCAAAAACCATAAAGCCTAGCATACTAAAAATGCTGTGATAGCTTGGATTAGGTCCTACAAATAAAGAAGATATTCCATGCCAATGGAAGCCTTGTGCAAAATGCATTTTATTTTTAAAGAAAACTAATAAACTAACTGCAATAGTAAAAATATTATTATAAAAGAATAATGTCATAGAAACCTTTGTTAAAACCTCAATAGATTTTACTCCTTTAGTTGAGATGAAAATCCAAAAAACAACCCAAACTATTCCGATTAATGTAGTTGTTAACTGATTATTAAGTCCAAAAAATTTCCAAGTTTCTGATGTATCTGTTCCAAATATCATTGTTGAAAACTTAATACAAATTGCACTAATAGCAAGTCCACCTAAGAATTGAGCTGAAAACCAAATAAATGTAGTGGAAAGAGCATATTTTTCACCAATGATTTCTGAAAGCCATGAATAAATTCCCCCATGCTTATCACTAAAAGCTGATCCCATTTCTGCAACTGCAAATGAATAGGGAATAAAAAATAATAATGTTGCAAGTAAAACATATGTTATAGCTTGATAACCCATTTGATAGTACATTTGTTGACCATTCATTACGCCGTAAACAGTAAGGATAGACATTGATATGAACCCAAAGGTACTTATTTTATGTGTAATATTAACTTTATTTTCTCGCGTTTCTAATTCAGTATCCTTCATAAACTATTCCTCCTATGTATATTTATTAATATTTTATACATTCGCTTTAGAGAAGTAAAGCGGAAAAATTTAAATGAAATCATTAAAAATAACCACTATTTAAACACAATTGTTAAGTAAAATTCGAGAAAGTGAGTAGTTTGATAATATATTAGAGAAAAATCTCAAAACTTATAAAAAAATATAAATATGCATTAAGAATGTATTTTAATAAAATAGTTAAATTTTAGACGAAGATTAAAATTTAAAATGCAAATTTTGTAATAATTTTGTGATAAGTGGATTTTATACTAAAGCTATAGAAGATATAAAAGGAGAGAATGGTATGAAGAGAGGAATGATTACTGGATTAATTGTAGTTAGTTTATTTTCACTTGTAGGGTGTAATGAAAGTTCAAAGGAAGTAGTTATAGAAGACAGAGAAGAAAAAGAGGGAATAGTTGTAGATAAAATAAAAAATGAGCCAGGAGAGGTATATTACCTTAAGACTTATTTGAATGATGAATATTATTTACTTAAAGGGATTCCGGAAATGGAAGAATATAAAACTCATAAGATAACTAATGTATATGAAAAAAATCTTTATAGATTAAATGAAAATAACGAATTTATAGAAACTAATATAGATATAAAAGATTATTCTATGAAGTATGACCCTGATCAAATATCTTTTGTAGATACTGAAAAAGATAGTCCAATTACAAAAGCACGATATATCAATAATAAGACAAGCGAAGAAAAGATACTTGATTTAAATTTAGGAGATGTAGTGAATTCAGATATACAGTTAGTTTATGGAAAAGAAAAGGTAGCTTATCTTTCACAATATCCTACAGATACCAAACATTATTTAAAGATTTTAGATATAGAAACTAATAAATTAAAAAAGGTGGATAAGGTTTTTAAAGGTTCTACAGAAGTAATGTATGCAGAGGATTATTATGCTTTAGAAGATGGAACGGGTAAGCTATATAAACTAAGAGAAGAAAAGGAGAGTTTTAAAGTAGAAGAAGAGATTGATTTAATAAAGGAATTTAATATTAAATTAGATGGTGATGGCTTTTATGTAAATAGAATTTTCATAAAAGAAAATGGTGAGGTTTATTTAGAAGGATTTGATAATAATCGTAAAACAGACCATACAGATTCTTGTGGGCAAGCGTTATTTAGATATAATTTAAAAACAAGAGAGAAGGGGAGAATAAATTATAAACTGGAAAAAGATATGATTATATTAGATTACAATGTAAAGAGTGACTATATTGTGTTAGAAAGTATTGCAGATTTTGATACAAAAACATCAAATGGGAAAATTTATATAGGCAAAGTGGCTAATGATAAAATTGAAATAATAGAAGAAATAGAGATAAAAAGTGATGGTGATACTATACAATGTGTAGACACATTATTTAATGATAAGGGAAATGAATTACTTATTCATTATACAAAGACGAAAAATGAGAAGGTATCAGAAGAATATTTAAAAGTTA
>NZ_JBOFRG010000005.1:0-4460 GCF_051650885.1 Clostridium sp. | reverse complement strand
ACAACTTGTCTTCACCCATTATTTTACTTTTAGTAATATTATATCCTATCCTCTCTTATAAATGTAAATATTTTTGCACCAATGTCACATATATTCTCTATAATTTACTTAGTATATATTGATATTTAGTCCATCTTATACTATAATTTCACCATAAATTTGACATATATGGTCTTTATTCCATATAAATTTCTATTTAGGAGGTAAGCCACTATTTTAGTGGCTCTGATAAAAAATGAAAATACGTATTCCTTATTATTTTAATGATTTTAGTTGTATTGCAGGAGATTGTGAATCTACTTGTTGTGCAAACTGGGAGGTCGTCATTGATGATGAATCTTTCAAAAAATATAAAAATATAGAAACTGATTTTAAAGATGTTCTAAAAAGTAATCTTACTAAAAATTCTGAAGGTGAAAATATATTTTTATTAAAAGAAGATAGATGTTCTTTTTTAAATAAAGATAATACATGCAATCTTTATATTAATTTAGGAAAAGATAGCCTTTGCTATACTTGTTCTAAATACCCTCGTTTCATAGAAGATTTTTTAGACTTAAGAGAAATGGGCTTATCCCTTTCTTGCCCTGAAGCTTGTAGGATAATTATAAAAGAAGATTCTCCTATAAAATTTAATATTGAAGATAATAATGAAAAATTTATTGGAAATCCATCAGATTTTGATAAAGATTTTTTAAGTAGTCTTTTACAATCTAGAGATTTAATCTTTCAAATTTTAGATGATAACACTCTTTTATTTAAAGAAAAAATAACAATAATCTTTGAATTTGCAAGTGCTCTTCAAAATAAAATTGATTTAGATGCTATAGATGAACCTCCACTTATAATAAACGAATCCTCTTCTTTCTCTAAATATGGTTTTTCAAAGGAATGTCTAAATAACTTAAAAAAAGAAGTTCTAAGTGGTTCAAATTCTACCACCTATGATGAAATACTTTCTTATTTTGAAGTTTTTAAAGATTTTAAAACATTAAATAATGACTATTCTCTAAAAATTTTAGCTTCTCTTGACTTTATAAAAAAGAATAAATCTCTTTATTTAAAGAAAAGATCTCTTTTTGAAGACTATTTTAAAGAAAGAAACTATATGTTTAAAAACATCTTAGTATATTTTATATTTAGATATTTTCTAAAAAGCTTTTTTGACTTTAATTCTTTAAATAAAATTAAACTTGCAGTAGTTAATCTTATTATGATTAGAGAATTATCTATCATATATTGGATACAAAATGATTCTTTAACAACTGCCCAATTTGTTAAGATACTTTATACTTTTTCTAAAAATATTGAACATTTAGAAGAGAATATATCTTCTATGGAAGAAATACTTTCTGAAAAAAATAATTTTAACTTAGCTAATATATTGAACTTAATAGACTTTAATATCTAAAAAATAGGCACTGTGAAATTTCACAGTGCCTACCTTAGTATTAATTTATTTTACTTCTATAATAATTATAAATGTAGAATGGAACTCCTAAAAGTAAAAGGATGAATCCCCACATTACTATTTCTGCTCCTGAACCATAGATTGTCCAAATCGCATATACAAATGCTAATAGTGGTATTATCGCTTTTTTTATAAATATTTTGAAGTTAAATTCTGTTGCCCCTCTAAACATTAACATTATTTCTGCACATGCTGTTAAAAGATATACAGGTAAGAATGATAATGTTGCAAGTATTGTTATAAATGTGAAGGCATCTACCATACTTTGTTGATAGTTCATTATTAATAGTATATTTACTAAAATTGAACCTACAACTAAAGAGTTTACTGGTGTTTTATACTTAGGGTGTAGTTTTCCAAAGAATTTTGGAAATACTCCATCTCTTCCTGCTGCATATGCCACTCTAGCTGTTGATAAAAGCCATCCAATAGTTGTCCCTAAAATACATACAACTACAGCAATTGTTATAGGCTTTCCAACTGAACTTCCAAGTATTTTAGTTAAAATATCTGTAAGTGGTGCTGAACTTTTAGATAGGTCAGCGTTTGACATAGCTCCCATTGATGCAAAGCTTATTAAAATATAAATAGCTGATGCTATAAGTATTCCATAGATTGTACTTCTTTTTACATTTCTCTTAGGATTTTTTATTTCTCCTGCTGTAACTGTTGCACTTTCCATTCCTACAAAAGCCCAAAGAGTGGCTGTTGCTGCAAGTGGAATTGTGTTAAGACCTTTTCCTTCAGGTATTAATGGCATTAAGTTACTTGGATCAAAGTTTAAAAATGCTATTATTATAAACACTACAAAAAATCCAATTTTAAATACTGTTGCAAAGCTTTGAAGCTTTCCTGCTTTTTCTACTCCAATAATATTTATTATTGTAAAAATCCAAAGAATTGCACTTGTATATATTATTGATATAAGAGGATTACGTAAAGCTGGAATAACTGCTGCACTATAGCTTGAAAGAGTTACAATTATTGCTGCATTTCCTATCCAAGAACCATTCCAATAAAGCCATGCACTTAAAAATCCTGTAAATTCTCCAAATGCTGATTTTGTATATTGGTATGCTCCTCCTGTTTCAGGATATTTTGAACCTAAATTAGCAAAGGATAATGCTATTAAAATAGATCCTATTGTTGTTATTGTCCAAGCTATCATTGTTGCTACAGGCCCTGAAACACTTGCAAGTGTTGCTGGTAACATAAACACACCAGAACCAATCATATTCCCACAAACAAGCATTGTAGCCATAAATAGACTTATTTCTTTTTTCATACTTCTTTCTTCCATCTAATCCCCCTTATTATTCGTTTTTCATACAAATGTAATTGTATCAAATTTATGAAATTTGTCAATTTAGGTTTACTTTTTCTTTTCTTTAATTTTCCATTCTACATTTTTTTCAAAAATAACTCTTGACCTTGGAGTAACTCCAACCCTTATACTTTAAATTGTGAATAATTTAAAAACTATGGAGGAATTTTATGAGTGAAAATATTTTAGGAACTGAAAAAATTGGCAAGCTTTTTATTAAGTTTTCTATGCCTGCTATAATTGCAATGTTAATTGCTGGAATGCAATCTGTAATTGATGGAATCTTTGTTGGGAACTTTATTTCATCTAATGCTATGGCAAGTATTTCAATTGGAGCCCCTTTTATGCAAATTGTTATTGGACTTTCTATGCTTGTTAGTGTTGGCGCTTTAAGTTATATGGGTAGAAGTTTAGGTGAGGGTAATGAAAAACTTACTAGAGATATTTTTAAAACTTCTACTATTATATTAATAGTAGCTTCTATTTTACTTACTATAATTGGAATTTTTTTCAGTACTCCTATAAGTAAAGCTTTAGGTGCTAGTCCCCTTCTTTTAAATGATGTAAGTATTTATATTAAAACACTTTCTTTTTGTATACTTCCAATGTCTCTCGCTTTTCTATTTGGATTTTCAGATAGATTAATCGAAAGACCTGATCTTTACTTTAAGGGAATGATTTTAAGCCTTATTACTAATGTTACTTTAAACTTTTTTCTTATTAAAGTTTTAAATTTTGGAATAATGGGTGCAGCTTTAGCTACAGGAATTTCTTATTCCTCTGTATTTTTAATAGTTGTAGGACCTCTTTTAAAAAAATCTAATTTAATTAATATTTTTAAAGGCTCTTTCAATAAAAAAACTATTATTCCTATTTTGTATAATGGTTCTTCAGAAGCCTTTGCCTCAATTTCTGCTGCCATAGCTGCATTTTTATTTAATATGGCTTTTATAAATTTTGCAGGTGAAGCTGGTGTTGCTGCCTTTTCTAGTATTTCTTATGTTACTCAATTTGGAATGTTAATTATTTATGGTATAACAGATGGAATCTCTTCTATTATTAGTTATAATTATGGTGCTAAAAACTTTGAACGTGTAAAATCTATTTTTTATCTATCAATAAAGATATCCTTATTTGTAGGTGTATTAACTTTTATTCTCATATTCTTCTTTAGTGAACCTCTTGTAAGAATATTTGTCCCTGACAATCTTGAGGCTATTTCCTTAGCTGTTGATGGTTCTAAAATTTATGCTTTTGCATTTTTATTAAGTGGTATTCCTGCTCTAGGCTCTGCTTACTTTACAGCTATTGGATATGCTAAAGAATCTATAATAATCGCCTTAAGTCGTGGTTTAATTTTTATTGTTATTGGAATTTTAATTTTACCTAGAATTTTTGGTTTAAGTGGTGTTTGGCTTACTATACCTTTTGCTGAATTTATTACTGTCTTAATTTCCTTATACCTAAAAAAATCCTATGAGGAAAAAGAAGCTTTAACCACCTCTCTTAATTTAGAATTAAAAATGTAAAGGGGCTGTCGCACTAAAAAGTAGTGCACAGTTCCTTTTTTATACAAAAAAACAAATCCCTAACTTCGAAAAAGTTAGGGATTCTGATAAAATGTTTGTATGCTTAAAACCAACATTTTACTTAAAGATTATACTA
>NZ_JBOFRG010000004.1:0-1400 GCF_051650885.1 Clostridium sp. | reverse complement strand
TGTGTCTTCTCATATAATAAAAACCAAACATTCGATCACATTTGTGAAGCTATATGATCTACAATCTTTCTATTAGATCTTCAGATAGTACATTGTCTTTTCTGTCTACAAAAGATATTTCTATCTTGTAGAAAGCAGTAATTTGCTTTAGATCTAGCCTGGTTGTTCCCCTTTACCAATCATGTAGAAGGCCCCTTATTAAAACTTGTTCATTCTCTCTTGCTCTGTCAGCTCCCGTGATTTTTTCTAAATTAAATCTCTCTGTAGAAAAAGTATTTGTGGATTCGACTAGTGTTTTTTGTGTCACAAAACCCTCCAAGTTGTATTTGGTTTAAAGTACTTTAGTATTTATGAGAGGTGTGATTTATTTTCCTCTTTTTCTTTAAGTATTGCTGCATGTCTAGTTGAACTATGTCTAGCTACATTTGGAGAGTTAAACATGTTATTAACATAATTTAAAACCTGTTCTGAATACATGTAAGTCCTCTTTTCATTTCATTTCTTTGAAGTTAAGTCTATCTTTACAAACTGGCTGTAAATGGATATGATGCTTTATAATCATCTGACAATTTTCAAAATCAATACCTTTGTAATCTGTAATTTAAGCTTTAGAAGGCCAAAATAGTAGTTGATGGCTGGAATTGTATGTTTGGTGATGACTCACACATATTCACACCATTTAACTTTGTCATGCAGTGTCGCTAAACATGACTCATTATTTAAGCCTTTACATGCTTAAAGAATTCTTTATTGAATGCGAGTGTGGAGTTACAAATGTTTCCCAAGTATTTGTATCCCTTTGACCCTCCTAGTACAACGACATCTTCTTGACATTCGTAGCAATTAGCAGAAGATTTTTTTGATTCTCCTTAAGTCCTACTGCATTAAAGAATTTTTTAGTTTAATCATATATCACTTTAAAATGACTTCTATTATCTGGTAACAATTAAAGATCATCAATAAATAGAAGATAACTTGTTACAAACGATTGAGTATCATTTTGTATTCTTAATTTTAGATACATTGAGTTAAGTTTCCTAAATAAAGGTTTCATACAGAGAACAAACAATAGGGATAAAAGGGAAAATCACTAAAGAAAGTCTCTTGATTTTTTTGATCGCGTCAGAAATATTTGAATATTAGTTATTTTTATTTCTTTAGGCTTCATATTTGAAAGCTTTTTGATCTACAGTCTTTCTATGAGATCTGCAGTAAAACTTTGTTCCTTCTATCCTTAAAAGATATTTCTATCTTGTAGAAAGCAGTAATTTGCTTCAAATCTAGCCTGGTTGTTTCACTTTACCAATCATGTAGAAGACCTCTTATTCAATCTAGTTCATTCTTCCTTGCTCTGTACAGCTTTCCGTGTTTTGTTCTTAATTAAATCTCGCCGTAGAAAT
>NZ_JBOFRG010000003.1:0-7057 GCF_051650885.1 Clostridium sp. | reverse complement strand
ATTTTTCAGCAATTGGCTCTATTCCTGGTAATGTACAGTTGAATTCTGAAGTTATTAAATCAATTCCTCCAGTTGCTAAAACTGCTTCACTTGTATAGTTGTTTCCAGCATGACCTACGAATACTTCGTTGTAATGCTCTCCTCTAACTTGAAGATCTTGCCCAACACAAGTACATCCTACAAGTCTAAATCCTTTAGCTCCTGCTTCTTTAGCCATTTTAGTAGCTTCTTCAGTTATAAGTGCATCTTGAAGATGAGCTATTACTGAATGTTGATGACCTGTTGTCATTATGTTTATATAATCTTCATCTATAACCTTCATACCAACAGATGCCTGTCTTATAACTGGATCTCCTAGCATAATATCATTTAATAAATTTACAAGAGTTAATCCATAAAGTCCTGTTGAAATTCCAAGTCTTAAGCTACTCATATACATATCAATAGGGTCACTACTTAAGTTTGTTGAACTTTTTACTACTCCATCAAAAACTTCTGATTTTGCTCCACCTGGTAATATCCCAATTTCTTTCCACTTAGCGAATCTAGGTGCATAAGCAAGTTTTTCTACTAATTCCATTCTTTCATATCTTGGTTTATAAAGGTCTTTTAAAACTGCATCTGCAATTTTTAAAGCCTCCTCATGTTTATCATCTTCATTAATTTCAAATATTTTAGCTACTCTCTCTAAAGCTCCTAGCCCCTTTAATTCTTCTTTGTTTTCAGCCATTTTCTTTAAATTTAATGCAGTATTTTCAATTACATGAATGTAACACCCTGAACCTGCTGCAACGGCTCTTAAAAAGTTTCTAGCAACTATAGTATCAGCATCAGCTCCACAAATTCCTCTCTTTGCTTTTGGAGTTATTCTACAAGGACCATTAGAACAAAGTCTACAACATACTCCATCAAGACCAAATTTACATTTGATACTTTGTGATTCTACTCTATGATGAGATGTTTCAAAGTCTAACTCTCTTATAAATCCTTCTAACTTCTTATCTGCTGACATACATGTTGAACAGTTTGTTTGGCAGCTATTTTTGCTACAATTTGACATACTAAATTCCAACCTTTCACTATTTAATATTTTAACTTTACCTTTTTGGTATAATTTACTTTTTTAATAATACCATTTTAGTACACTTTAATGCAAGACAAAATTCACTATCTTGCCATTTTTAAACAAATTTTATCTTATCTTTTTGTTCTAATATCTCTTTTAAAGATTTTCTAGACAATATATTTAAGATTTCTCTTTCAATTTCCATCATTTCTGAATATAAAGAACAACCCTTTTGACAAAGAATACAAGCCTTTTTATCTCCAACACATTTATTTATATATATTGGGCCTTCAACAGCTTCAATAACATCCTTTATGGTAAGTTCTTCTAAAGGCTTTTTAAGAACATACCCTCCATTAGTTCCTCTAAAAGAATCTACTATTCCTGCTTTTCTAAGCTTTCTTAATATTTTAAATAAAAATCTAAGTGGAATTTCTTCTTTTTCAGCTATAACACTTGCTTCAATTCTGTTATCTTCTCCTAAATTATACATTGTACGAATTGCTCTTAATGCATAATCTCCCTCTTGTGAAATATTCATATTCCCACATCCTTTTAACTAAAATTGCATCTATCTCTTTATCAAATAAATTCATATTAATTTTTAAATTTAACTCTATTAATTTACCATAAAATATGATAATTTGTAAACATCTTAGTCTTACACTCCCTCTTTAATTTAATCCAACTTTAACAAAAGCTACCATAATAAACTTATGATAGCTTTTATTTTCCTAAACAAACTTTGCAGTACTTCCGTCTCTTTCTCCTGATACAATTATCTTTTTAGGTATTCTATTTTTAAGTTCTTCTACGTGTGAAATAACTCCTACAATTCTTCCTCCACCTTGAAGTTCTGATAAAATATCAATTGCACTTTCTAATGATTCACTATCTAAAGTTCCAAAACCTTCATCTATAAACATAGTATCAAGTCTTATCCCTCCTGAGGTGCTTTGAACAACATCTGAAAGTCCAAGTGCCATTGAAAGTGATGCCTTAAAGCTTTCTCCTCCTGAAAGTGATGTAACTTCTCTTTCTTTATTACTGTAAGAATCAAAAACTTGAAGGTCTAACCCTTGAGCACTTCTCATATCACCAGCTACTTTTTTTCTTAAAAGCTCAAATCTATTATTAGACATTCTAAGAAGCCTTTTATTTGCAGCTCTTAATATATCATCTAAATACGCTGCTAATATATATCTTTCTAAGGTTATCTTCTTATCATTATCTCCATTTATAATTTTTGATAAGCTTCCAACTTTTTCGTATTCTTCTCCCTCTTTTTCAATTTCTTTACTTAGACTTTCTACGCTTTTCATTACTCTCTTATTATTATCATAATTTGACCTTAATTTGCTTATTATCTTTTCTACTTCTTCAATTTCACTTGCCTTAGCCTTGCCTTTTCTTACAATTTCATTCACATCAACCTTTTCTTTTCCTTCTGATGCTTTTTTCTTTTCTTCTAAGGCAGCAGTTTTCTTTCTTAAATTGTCATTATAATTTTCTATTAAATTATCTAACTCTTTAAGCTCTTCTTTATTTTTTTTTGCAGATTTATATTCTTCTAAGCTATTAAAGCCATTTGCCTTACATTCTTCTATATACTCATTTTTAGAAGTTTCAAACTCTTTTGTTAGCGTTATTATTCTTTCATCTTCGCTTTTTATTTCACCTAAAAGATTTTGAAGATTTTTGTTTAAATGCTCTAACATTTCTTTTTTTATCTTAAAATCATCCTCTAATTTTTTCTTAAGATTTAAAAGCTCATTTTCTCTAATGTTTAAGCTTTCTAAAGATTTTATTTCGCCATTAAACTTCTTTTCTATCTCTTCAATATCTTTTTTAACTTTAGCTTTTTCTATTTCTAATTCATTTATTTTCTTTTTATTTTCTTCTATTGCATTATCTTTAGCTTCTATAATCTTCTCTAAAGATTCAAGCTCTTTTCTCATAGTAGGCTCTTTTTCTAAATCTTTATCTATAGTGCTTAAAATTCCTAGGACTTCTTTGCCACGTACACTTATATCATTTCCTTTTTGAACCCCTAATGCTTTATATTCTTCTACTTCCTCTATCTTTAATATCTCTTTTCCTTTTTCTTTTAATTCTTCTCTCTTTTCATCTATACCTTCTCTTAATTTAAGTATTTCTGTTTTTATTTCTATTAAAGAATTATTTGCTTCATTAAATAATTTTTTTAATCTTTCAACTTCTTCTTTGCTTATATCTTCATTTTCTATTTTAGCTTTTTCAGGATGATTTAAAGAACCACAAACAGGACACTTTTCATTTTCTTTAAGTTTCTCTGCTAAAATTCCTGCTTGATTTCTAAAAAGCTTGTCTTCAGCTTCATTAAAAAGCTTTTCTCTTAAACGTACAAGCTTTTCACTTTCTTCATAATTCTTTGTAAGTTCTTTTAAATTCTCTTCATCCTTTATAAAGCTATCTATATTTTTTATAAACTCATTTACTTCTTTCTTTAAGCTTACAAGTTCTGATTTTTCTCTCTCTAGCTTTATCTTTTCATCCTTCATTACACTACATTTTTCAATGTAAGCTTTTGCTTCTTCAATCTTTAAGCTTTTACCCTTTTTTTCATTTTCAAGGTTATTTATTAGCTCCTTCGCCTTTTCATTTCCACTCTCTACACTTCTTAAATAACCTATCTTTTCTTCATAGATTCCAGTCTTTTCTTTAAGTTCTTTTAAAGAATCTAATTCCTTTTCAATATCTTTTACTTTTAATGTTTCTTTTTCAGCTATAAGATATTCTCCTTCAGCCTTTTCCTTTTTTTCTTTAGAAATTTCCATATTTTCATTTAGTTTATTTAACTTTGTTTTACTCATAGTTAAATCTGAATTTACTTTATTGAAAATTTCTTCTTTTATGGAAACCTCCATAGCTTTTCTTCCAAGGTCTCTAGCATTTTCTCTCTTTTTGTTTTCCTCAGAACCTCTAAGAACTTCCTTTACAGCAATCTCTGCATCTATTTTTCCTGAAATAATTTTATTTATTGCATTTCCTTCATTATATAGGGTTATAAGGTCTTCTCTTTCTTTAACTTTTTCTTTCTTTATTTCTTCCTTCTCTTTTATACAAGCTTCTTCGCTCTTTAACTCACCTTTAATATTCTTTAAAATAAGATTTATATCTAAATCCTTTGCATCTATTAATGGCTTTAAAACTGAACCTTCAACTGGAAGATATTCTTTAAGCTTTCCATCTCTTTGTTTTCTTAAATTTTCTGTATTTCCTTTTAATTCTGTTGCTTTTTTAGCTATTTTCACTTGGAAATCATTAATTATATCTGTTTCAAATATTTTTCTAAATATTTCTTCTTTTTCAGTGCTCTTTGCATGAAGTAATTTTTTAAACTCTCCTTGTGGAATCATTACAAGTTGCTTAAACTGTGCACTTGTAATTCCTAAAATTTCTGTTATAGCTTCTGTTACCTTTGATGCTCCTGTTATAGTATTTCCCCCCTCAAAGCTAGTTCCACCATTTATGTCTAATGTTGCCTCAGGTTTTTTCACCGTATACCCTTCACCATTTTTCTTTTTTCTTAAGTACTCAGGGTTTCTCTTTACTACATAATCATTTCCCTTTAAAGTAAATGCAAGTTCTACTATTGTGTCATCTTCTGGCTTTGCAAAATCACTTCTAAGCCCCTTTGCATCACGTGTTTTACTGCTAGCTTCACCATAAAGTGCAAAGTTTATAGCATCAAAAATAGTTGTTTTTCCAGCCCCTGTGTTTCCTGCAATAACAAACATATTATCCTTGTCTAAATTTCCTGCAAAGTCTAATACAACTTCCTCTTTATATGGACCAAAAGCTCTCATTAAAAGCTTTCTTATTTTCATCTACTTTTCCCCCTTTATAACCTCATTTAATACATCTTTTACTATATCTACTGCACCTTCTAATACATCTTCTCTTCCTACAGCTGTAAAAAAGTCTACTGTTAATTCAAATGGCGATTTATTTTTTAAGCCTTCTAATCTTTCTTCCTCTAAATCAATAGCCTTAGAAACATCCTCATATCTAAGCTCCATAATGTTTGGATATACTCCTCTTAGTCTTTGCATAGGCTCTACTACATCTCTATTATTCTCTAACACTACCTTTATATAATCATCTTTTTTTTGATTTTCAGAATACTCTACTGCTATTAAATCCTCAAGCTTTCCTCTAAGTTCCCTAAAGTCTCTCTTTAGTTGAAAATCTATTTCTCTCGATTCTATACTCTTATCTTTATTTAAAATTGTTTCTATAACTCCAACCTTATTATTCATTTCACTAAATGAATATTTCATAAGAGAGCCTGCATATCTTATTCTATCTCCATCAACTCTCTGTCTCTTATGAATATGTCCAAGTGCTACATAATCAAAATCTTTAAATATACTAGAGTTTATAACTTCAGTTCCTCCAATTGAAAGTCTTTTTTCTGACTCACTTTCTACTATTTTTTCAGCTCCCTTAGATACATATCCATGAAATACTGCTACATTTCTTTCTTCTTTATTAAAAGAGATAGTTTCTATAACTTTCTTTACTGCATCTTCATGATTTTTTATTTCATCATCATTAAAGAGTTGTCTTACATAATAAGGGTCTGCATAAGGTATAAGATAAAAATTAACCTTTCCATCCTCATCTTCTAAAACTACTTTTTTAACTTCTTTTTTAAGCTCTCCACTTACATAAAATCCCGCTTTTTCATAAAGCTTATCTCCAAAACCAACTCTTTCACTACTATCATGGTTTCCTGCAATAGAAATCACTGGTGTACCTAAATCAAATATAATCTTATTTAATGTTTCATTTAATAAATCCACAGCCTCAACAGGTGGAATTGATCTATCATAAATATCTCCTGCTATAATTACACAGTCAGGTTTTTCAGTCTTTATCTTTTCAAATAATTGGTCTAAAATATATTTTTGGTCTTCTGTCATATAAAAGCTATTTACAAGCTTTCCTATATGCCAATCCCCAGTATGAAAAATTTTCATCTACTCACTCCCTTAAAAATATTCTATATTTTTATTTTAGCCTACATAACACTCCTTATGCAAACCTCCACCTAATTTTTTACAGTAGTTTTATGTTATACTATTCTTTGGTATTTTACATATTTTAAATATTTTTAGAAGGTGATTTTTATGTACTGTAAACTTAATGATAAACTTCAAATTTACTACGATAAACTTGGAGAAGGTGACCCTTTAATTCTTATTCATGGAAATTCTTGCAATAACACTATGTTCAATAAAATTAAACCTTATTTAAGCACAAAACATACAGTTTACGCTTTAGATTTACCAAACTACGGCAAATCAAGCAAAGTAAGATTTTATAAGTTTGAAGATTTAGCTGATATTCTTTGTGAATTTATAGAAAAATTAAATCTTCAGGCTAAAGCTACTGTTCTTGGATATAGTGATGGTGCAATAATAGCCTTACTTATGGCTTCAAGACATCCAAATCTTTTAAAAGAAGTTTTCTCTTGTGGCGCAAACCTAAACCCAAGAGGAATGAAAAACTATGCATACTACGCTTTTAAATTTGCCGCTTTTTTTACAAGAAGTAAAGATTTTAAAATGTTAGTTACAGAACCTCATATTGATATAGATGAACTCCATAAAATAACTGTTCCAGTTCATTTAATTGTAGGTGAGCGTGACTTTATAATTAGAGAGCACACTCTTCTTATAAAAAATAATATTGAAAATTGTACTTTAAATATTTTAAAACATCATGGCCATTTAAGTTATATCCATTATTCTGATAAAGTAATCCCTACCCTACAAAGTTTAAATTTATAATTTAACTAAAAAGAAGGGGCTGTCGCACTAAAAAGTAGTGCACAGTTCCTTTTTTATACAAAAAAACAAATCCCTAACTTCGAAAAAGTTAGGGATTCTGATAAAATGTTTGTATGCTTAAAACCAACATTTTACTTAAAGATTATACTATCAA
>NZ_JBOFRG010000002.1:0-4822 GCF_051650885.1 Clostridium sp. | reverse complement strand
TACCACCGACAGGCTATACTTTGAGTAATGAAGTTCAAACTATAAATATAGGCGATAAAAATGCAAGTAAAATGCAAGAAGTTACTTTTGTAGATGGACAAATTTTAGGAAGTCTTCAAGTAACTAAAACAAGCGAAGCCGGAACTCCACTTCAGGGAGCAGTATTTACGGTAAGCGGAGCAGGATTCAGTAAAGATATAACAACAGGAAAAGATGGAATTGCGACTTTAGCAAATATTCCATGGGGAACTTATACAGTTAAGGAAACTAAAGCACCGGTTGGATATAACTTAAATCCAGATTCGCAGACTGTAAAAATTACAGCTGAAAATGCAGGGAAAGTTCAAAAATTAACATTTGTAGATAGCACAATAAAAGTTATTAATGTTCATACAAATGGGGAAAAACCATCTCATCATAATACTGAAAAAGTATCGAAGCATCATAATGATAGTCCAGATACTGGGGATAGTAGTCAATTACCAATTTATATGATATTAATTTCATCATTTGTAATATTGTTAAGTATTAATAGAAAAAAATTAAAAATAAAGAAGTAATTTAGTTAGATGATATAATTGAAATGAAAAATGATTTCTGTGTAGTGCAGAAATCATTTTTATTTTATTTGAAAAACAATTAAAAATTCACTATGATATTAAATTAATGTAACATATTATATAAATAAAATTAAAGTGAAAATTATTAAATTTATATATATATTTCTTTTTAATAAAAAAACTTGATAAAAAAAAGAAGAATTTTTACTATATTAAGAAAGTTGAATAAAGTGTTTTATTTTTTTATCTAAGTATGTCATAATTATAAAATGGAATTTGAATTAAATTATATTTTTTTCAAAATTCTATAAATATAAGTTAAAGCTAATTTTTTCGGAAGTAGAAGGAGTTAAAAATTTTGAAACTGAAGAAGAAAATATTAGCAAAATTAACACTATTATTTTTTAGTTTAACGTTATTTTCCAACATGATTCCAAATATTGCTTATGCAGATACTATAAGCAGTAGTGGATCTAGTAATTTTAACGTAAATTTAGAAATTAATGGACAAAGCATAAGTAACGGAGCAACTGTTACATTGAAAAATGGGGAACCGGTTAGTTTTAAGTTGAACTTTAATTGTGATCCGAATATTCAACCGGGAGATAAATTAACATTTACATTGCCATCAGCATTTAAAGATATGAAAATAACTTCATATATAAAAGAATGTTTTGATAAACCAATCATAAAGGGAAACACTGTAACCCTTGTAGCAAATGAGAAAATCCTTAATGGGATACTTAGTGGATATTTATATATGCAAGCTACATTTAGTACTACAAATTCATCAGGTAATATAACAGTACCTTTTGATATAAATGGAAAAGATACTAATGTAAATATACATTACAATCCACCTACAAATGTTTCTATTGATAAAACGGTAAATAATGAAAAAACATTAGGATTAAATTCTGACCAAATTGGCGAGAAACTTCATTATAAAATAGTTGTAGATGATGAAAATCAAACAACACAATTACCTTTTGTAGATCAAATGGAACCAGGATTAGATTTAAATACAGATAGTATAAAAATTGTAAATTCTGAGGGGAAAGATGTTACAAATGAAGTTAAAGATGCAATGAAAATTGTTAAAGGAAATTCAGGAACAAAGATTGAAATTCCTAATTTCCCATTAGAAGGTAAGTATACAGTTACTTATGATGCAACTGTAAATAAAGAAATGGCAAAAGACAAAAATGTTTGGCCTAGAACAAATACAGTATCAATGGGAAAAGTAAACTCTACGGCAACTGTAGTTGTTAATGCAAATGGTGGAAATACTTTAACACCAGATGCTATGAGCAATTTAACAAAAAAATCTGTTGATGGAGATGTTTATAATAAAGTTGGTGATATAAAGAAATATACATTAACTGTTAATAATGGACATTATGAAATTCCAGCTGGAATAACTGTAACAGATAAATTACCAGAAGGATTAAGCTTTACTAATGATAATACTTCGAGTATAACTGCTTGGTTAAATAGTCCATATGATGGAGGAAAAACTCCGCCAGTAAATTTATATTTAATTTCAGCTAATGGACAAAAAAGCGTAATTTATTCACAGGGACCTAATGCAGGGGTAGAAGTTACCATAAATCAACAAGATAAAACAATATCTATAAAAACATTAGAAAAAATGAATAGTAAGATAACTGTTCAATATAATGCAAAAGTTGATAAAAAGTTAGATTCAATAACAAATACTGCCAAAACTATAATTGATGGACATCAGTATGATACTAGTGCAACTATAAAATATTCAGCACCAGAAACTGCATATATTAATAAGACTGCTAATTATGTAAAGAATGCATCAATAAGGGTTGGGTCAATGATGCACCCTGTTAATTATGCAATATCTGTAGATACTACTGATATGACAACACCAAAGAATTTTGTTGATAATATGCAAACAGGATTAAAGTTGTTACCAAATACAATTAACGTTGTTAATACTAAAACAAATCAAAATATTACAGCGAGTTTAAAAAATAGTATTACAACATCTACAGATAGTAATGGAACTACATTAATTATTAAAAACTTCCCAGTAGGCGGAACATATAATATTACTTATGAGGCTAAACCTGAAGCAACTAATAAACCAGCGTGGGTAAGAAAAAATACTGCAACTTTAGGGAATGCCACATCAGAAGCAAGTGTAACTTTAAATTCAGATTTAGGAAGTACTGTAACACCAGAACAGGTTAAAAAGTTAACTACAAAAACATTAATAGATGGTGGAACATATAGTAACATTGGAAATCTTCTAAGATATAAAGTTGTTATGAATAAAGATCACTATCAATTACCAGTAGGAACTAAAATTGTAGATAAGTTTCCAACAGAATTAACATTTCCAGATTTAAAAGATATGAATATTGAATCACAATGTGCAGGACCTAATGGCCAATATGCACCAGGGGCACTAGAGATTGATTGGATAAATAAAGATGGAACCAAGGAAGTTGTTCAAAATGTTCCTAACATAATTGGAACACTAACTTTAGATTCAAGAAATAATACTATTACATTAAAAGTAACTAGAGCATCAAATAGTTCTTATGAATTTGAATATAGTGCAAAGGTTGCACAGATAGCAGCAACTATAACAAATTCATTACAAACACAAGTTGGTGAAACTACTGCTAAGAGTTCTGCAACAGCAAACTTTAAATCAGATGCAGGGTTAATAGGCGCTAGAAAGACTGTTAATAAAACTTCATTAGTAGATGGAGAAAATCAAGATGTACAATATGGAATAAATATTACATCATGGGGAGCATTCCCAGCAGGATTTTTAGATATTGTTGATAATATTAATCCATTATTGAAGATTACAAGTGTTCAAGTTCCAAATGGATTTAGTTATAAAATTGATGGCAATAGAGTAGAAATTAAGAACAATGAAACTATAATTGGAACTTCAGATAATCCTTTAGTGTATCATATAAAAATTAATACATCTTTTGAAAATGTAAAGAATGGAACAACAATTGATAATACAGCTTATATAAATAATTTACCTACAAATAAGGTTACAACTAAAAAAGGGTATGAATTTAAAGCAGTAAAAAAATCAAATGAAAATCATTCAAAGCTTTTAGAAGGTGCTGTATATGGAGTATATAATAAAACTGATAATAGTTTATTATATACAGTTACATCAAATAAAGATGGAGTTTTAGAAGGATCAATAAGTAAACCAGGGGAATATTATTTAAAAGAAATAAAGGCACCAACTGGTTATACAGTAAGTGATAAAAAGATTGATTTTACAATAGCATCTAATGATATCGGAACAACAATAGAATTACCACCAGTATATGATAGTTTAATTCCTGGTAATATCTCTATCACAAAAGAGAATTCAAATGGTGATAAATTAGCAGGAGCTAAATTCAATTTAGTACAAAATGGTAAGGTGATTCAACAAGGTACAACTGATAAAAATGGTAAATTAGAATTTAAAGATGTTCCACAAGGAGAATACCAAATTGTAGAGGTAGAAGCACCAAAAGGATATGAGTTAGCCAAAACTCAAAATATTACAGTTGAAACAAATAAAACAACACCTATAAAAATAATTGATAAAAAAATTAATGGGAGTTTAAAAATCGAAAAAACAAATGAGAGTGGAAAACCACTAGCAGATGCAACATTCCATATAACTGGACCAAATGGGTATAAAAAGAGTCTAACTACAGATTCAACAGGAATAATAAGTTTAAACAATTTAGATTGGGGAACTTATATTATTAAAGAAATAGTAGCACCTGCTGGATATGAATTAGATAAAACAACTCATACAGTTGATATAAATGGTGATAATGCAAAAATGGGAGTATCATTAATTGTAAAAGATAAAATGATACTTGGACAATTACAAATTGTAAAAATTGATGCTACATCTAATAAAGCATTAGCTGGAGCAACTTTCAAAGTAACAGGACCAAATGGTTTTGATAAAACAGTAACTACAGATAAAGATGGACAAGTAAATCTAGATAATTTAGCATGGGGAAAATATACAGTTACAGAAACTGCAGCTCCAAATGGATATAATTTAGATAAAACACCACAGGAAATAACAGTTGGTGATACATCTGTAGGAAAAGTTCAAGTAGCTAAATTTGCTGATTCAAGAGTTTTAGGAAATATAAAAATCACTAAAACAAATGAAAAAGGGCAAACACTACAAGGAGCAGAATTTACAATAACTAAACCAGATGGAACAAAAGTGAAGG
>NZ_JBOFRG010000001.1:0-1427 GCF_051650885.1 Clostridium sp. | reverse complement strand
GCACTTTCCTTTTGTAAGTTGTGATACAATCTAAGGTGGAAGGAGTAGTAATTTTTTTTTCGTGGGTAAACTAGTGTTAGTTGCAGCTGATTTCATCTAGGCTGTATTTGGAGAATGTGTCTGATAAATTAGTTTTATTAAAATTATATATAAGTATGTAATAGAACTCAAAAGAATACAGCCATTTGCTGCACAGTTACTTTAAATAAAACTCATAAGAAGTGAAATCAATCAGAATATATATGATGAAAACTAAATTTGGACACTTTGGGGCTATACTATTCTGACCATAGATAAGAACAGAATTTCTCCAGAACAGCTTCATATTCATAATTCTTGCAATGTTACAAAATGCATTGATCATGAAAAAAACTTTCTGTTCCTATGCTAGTGACAACGTTATTTACTAGTGATAATAGTGAAGTAGTGGTGTATCATAAGAGTGTCTGCGTGCAGTGTCAAGTGTTGCAAACTCCTCGCTTCTCGTGTGCTTGATCATCGGAGTGGTTGCTGGAATTTTACTTATCATTCTTGTAGTTCTACTGTGTTGCTAGAAAGTCCAAGGGTGAGATGTTTCCTGTATATATTAGACGGATGACTCTTTGCTTGTTCAAAATCACAGATGAAGTCTCCCTCACATTATGTCAAGGTACCAAATAGAAAAAGAGCAATTTGTCACTTCGCATGTAACAACAAATGTCTTTTTCACAGATCCATGTTGTGACACGGATGCACATCATCTTCCTCTCACCTGGAACAAAAAACACAGCAGATGTCACGTTTCCTACCATGACTAACTACATTAATGGCATTTATTAGATATTTGCCAGAGCTCAGTGATCCTGACTGACTCACTGGGGGCAAGAATGTGAGAAAAACTATCGAGATATAATGTACGGTTTGCTGCTAGCTCTGTAGAAATGACCACCTCGCGGCCTTATACTATATATACTACTATATATTTAACTTACGTTTTAAATACTCCTGTAGGCGAATTGTCAATTAAGCCCTTTAATCCCACTATTGATATTGTTAGATCTTTACCACTAGTAGTGTAAAAATGTAAAGTTTGAGGGTTGTACTAAAGGACAAATCATGTTTTCTAAATGAAAAGGGTTTTCCTTCTTTACGGTGGTCATTTTGGGACACCTCAGACTCAGCTTGCTCTGCTCAGATTCAGTTCCCGGGGCTCCTGGTAGCGGTGTGTTCCAACAAACACAATTCACTGTTTAGGCTTCACATCCCCTGCACGGCACAAATGAGTGGAACCAGTTGGGCTTTGCACCTGCACTGTGGGGTGATGGCATTAATCAAAATGCTACAGCTTTCCATATTGATACCACCTTTAAATATAATGTAATTTGAGCTGCACTGATTGCTAACAGATTATAAGACTATTGTTTGGACAGCTGATATTCAGTTTGTAT